>JBDHJS010000098.1:0-4768 GCA_039586795.1 Gemmatimonadota bacterium | reverse complement strand
GGAGACGGTGACGTTCACTTTGCCGATGAGACCGGTCGGCAGTCCGTTCTCCAGCTTCTCCCAGGTATCTCCGCCATCCGTCGACTTGTAGACGCCGCCCTCGGGCGCACCGCTGATCACCGCCCACGGCTTCCGCTCGCCGCGCCACATGCCCGCGTAGAGCACCCGGGGATTATGCGGGTTCATGGCGATGTCGGCCGCGCCGGTGGAGTCGTTCAACGCGAGGACATGCTGCCAGGTGGCGCCGCCATCGCGGGAGCGGAAGATGCCGCGCTCGGGGTTCTTGCCGAACGGGTGGCCCAGCGCTGCGACGTAAACCAAGTCGGGGTTGCTCGGGTGAACGCGGATGCGCCCGACCTGTCCGGCCTCGGGAAGCCCGATGAACGTCCAGGTCTTGCCGGCGTCCATAGACTTGTAGACGCCGCGACCGGTCGACGTGTTGCCGCGAATGCAGGCGCTGCCCTGCCCCACGTAGATCACGTTGGGATCCGAATCGGCGACGGCCACGGCACCGATGGAGCCGCCGAAGTAGCCGTCGGAGATGTTCGTCCACGTTTGACCGGCGTCGTCGGTCTTCCAGACGCCGCCGCCGGTGGTGCCCTGGTAGAAGAGGAACGGTTGGCCGGGGACGCCGGTGACGGCGGTGGAGCGGCCGCCGCGGAAGGGTCCGACCATGCGCCACTCGAGGCCATTGAACAGCGTAGAGTCGTAGACGACGTTCGCGTCTTGAGCGCTGACTGGCTTTGGAATGACAAACGAGCTGAGCGCAACACAGAATACGAGCACGAGGCGAGTCATCGTGGTCCCTCCGTTGGTGATGGGCTGGAATAGACTGGGGAGGTTAGAACTTTGAATGGTTGTGCGTCAAGATGGGGGCGGTCGGACGCAACCGGGGCCCTCGCTTCATATCGCGCGGGACGGGCAGCGATCGGGGACGGGCCACGGCGCTCCAAAGTCCGCTCGTGGCCCCGGTTGCGTCCTCCCTGCCCGCGCTACTTCGGAACGGTCTTGGAGTCGCCTGCTATGAGAACGGCCGAGCCCTGCGCCATGGCGTTGTAGTAACCGACGAACCGCTCCGTTTCCACCGCTTCATATGCCGCGAGGTTTTGCGCCCAGCGGTAGCCGATCGTTTGGTATAAGAGCTCGGCGGTGACCGTGAACGGCCCTGCATTACCGCTCACATCGACGACATAACGGACACGATCGCCGGCGGCCTGGAAGTCCGGATCCGCGCTCGCTCCACCTTTCACCGCTACGTGATCGTGGGCCGTCGTTTTGTCGAAGCCGCGGGGGAGCAGCCGATTGTCCTTTATATAGTGAACGCCGTACAGCAGACCCGTGGTGACGCGATCTTGCCAATCGACCATGATCGGCTCGTAGATCTGGACCTGGTTGGGCCGGTCGATCTGGGTGTAGTGGGGTTCGAAGCGGAGCGGGTCTGTATCGTTATCGTTGCCCGCGATGGATCCGTCGGGACGGAAAGCGCCGGACTCGAAAACAACCGTACCGTCGGCGGCGCGGACGGTGAGATGGATCCAGGCGCGTCGAGACGGATAGGCCGTCGGGAATTTATGTCCGGCCAGGTTCTCGATGGCCACGTCAAGGCGCAGTTGCGTCTCCGACAACTCCAGGGACTCCAGTCGCAAGTGCGCGGTGGAGCTTCCCAGATGTTCCAGCGTACGGCGGATCGAGGCGTCCATCTCCACGGGCAACGCCACCAGGCCCTGTGCTCCGCGGTGCTGGTTGAGCATGCCCAACATGAAGGCGTTGCCGCCGCGGAAGACGTGCTGGGAGAATCCGTGTCGCGGAACACCGAGCACCGATGCGATCAAGGTGCTGTCCGGCAATTCCGGCATGTGGCAGTTCTGGCAACTGCGCGCGTTGCGGTACGCGCTATGTTCCCACTCCAGATACGGCACTTGCTCCGCCAGCTCGCCGACTTCTTCGCCATCGGCGTTCAGCGCGTGGGTGAAGAGCGTATGGCACGTGGCGCACAACTCCGACTCCTGAATGTGGTCGGAGCTTTTCGGGATGAAGCTCGAAGCCGAGCGCATGACGTTCACCTGGCCGTCTTCGACCTCGTACGGGCCGAAGGCGGCGCGTTCACCAAGCGGTCTCGTCGTGTCGAACTGGAAGCCGCCGGTGAAGCTGCCGGGCTGCCCGAAGTTGTCGGCGAGGATCTGATGGCAGACCGCGCACGAGGTCCCGTCCGCGGCCTCGACGTGGTCTGCCGAAGCGCCGGTGAGATTCGCGAAGACCGCGCCGCTCTCTCCCGCCGCCGCCGCACGGAAGCGGGCCATCGGCATGTGACAGATCGAGCATTTATCCTCTATCGCCGCCTGCGCCTCGGGATGATCCATCACCTCGCGTCGGACGCCCGCCTGCCAGTACGGATCGCGGGCCGAGTTGGCCATCATCGAAGAGCGCCAGTTGAAGCCGATGGAGACGTCTTCGCCCGTGCGGGACGTGAGACCGCTGTGGCAAGCGATGCATCGTTCCGAAGTCACGAACGGCCAGGCCGCTTCCTGAAGCAGCTGCGGCGCGGCGCGTCGCTGGGCCCAACCGTTCGAAGCGAGAACGAGAGTCGCTACGACAACGGTCATCAACACGCTCATGCTCCGGAACATGGTTCCCTCCCTGGGCTCCTCGCTCATCAGCTGGAAACAAGCTGCGAGGCTTGCCATCGATTAAACGTTGCTGTCGTTCGCAGCATGACCGGGCAAGAGGCATGCCCCTCCCATGCCAAGCACGAGAATTGCCATGTAAACAAGAAACGGAATCGATCGTCGTGGGTCCCCGCCGCACACAAAGACCCTACGTACGAGTTCGGGCGGTGACACCGTGCAATCGCCTGCGCCTGTCATCCCCGAGACGGGAAAAACTGACACGTTCCGGGAAAGCACGAATGAGCAACAACGGCACGAGATGGCCGAGGAAACAGTTGATCCTCGTCGGCGCCATCGCGATGTTGGGCCCGGCCGCCACGGCCGCCACCGCCGCCCAACAAGGCAACGACCTCTTCCCTGCCAACGCATCGGGCGAACAGATCTACCGGGCGAGCTGCTCGGCCTGCCACGGAAGCGACGGGAAAGGGCAGTCGGAGAGCGTGGTCGGGTTCCCCCCGGCGATCCCGGATTTCAGGGACTGCAACTTCGCGTCGCGAGAGCCGGACGCCGATTGGTTCGCGGTGATCCACGACGGTGGACCGGTGCGCGCTTTCGATCCGATGATGCCGGCGTTCGGCGATGCGCTGACCGACGAGCAGATCCAGGCCGCGCTGGATCACGTCCGAACGTTCTGCGGCGACGACAGCTGGCCGCGTGGCGAGCTGAACCTGCCCCGGGCGCTGGTAACGGAGAAGGCGTACCTGGAGGACGAAGCGGTCCTCACGACTTTGGTAGCCGCTGAAGGCCCGGGCTCGGTAGCGACCGTGGCGATCTTCGAGAAGCGCCTCGGCTCACGCAGCCAGCTAGAGGTGAGCCTGCCGCTCGTCGTTCGCGATACGGGCGAACCTGAAGGGTGGCAGTCGGGATTCGGCGACCTGGACATCGGCTACAAGTACGTGCTGCTTCATAGCCTGCGCAGCGGATCGGTCTTCGCAGTGGGCGCGGATGTCGTGATCCCCACCGGCGCCGAACAGCTCGGCTTCGGAAGAGGCACGACAGTCTTCGAGCCCTACCTGGCCCTGGGTCAGTATCTGTTGTGGGACGCGTTCCTGCAGCTTCAAACGGTGGTGGAGATCCCCGCCGACAGCGACCTGGACACGGAGCTGCTGATCCGTTCGGCGCTGGGGCGAACCTGGACCGCGGGGCGTTGGGGGCGCGCCTGGACGCCGATGATCGAGTTGCTGGCGTTCCGTGACCTGCATGGCGGCGCGGAGTTGAACTGGGACCTGGTGCCGCAGTTGCAGGTGACGCTGAATAAGCGGCAGCACATCATGGCGAACCTTGGTGTGCGGTTGCCGCTCAACAATACGGATCGGCGGAATACGTTGATCGTCGCCTATCTGCTCTGGGATTGGTTTGACGGCGGTTTGTTCTAAGAGTCGTTCGTTTCATTCCCGTGTGTGGTCGGGCGCGATTGGGGTCCTCGCTTCATGTCGCGGGAGCGGTCGGGCACGACCGGGGGTCCTCGCTCCATGTCGCGCGGCTCGGGCTACCATCTTTCACGGGCCACCGCGCTCCAAATATCCGCTCGTGACCCCCGGTCGCGCCCTCCCTAACGCGCCGATGTGTCCGACGGAAGAGACCAACGAGAAGTCTTCTCGGGAACATTCGATGGTGCGGACGTAGGGGGATGCCGCTCGTTAGTCACCGGCAATCGCCGGATCGTGCGGGTCGAGCGTGACGGGAACCCCTTAGCGGACTTTTGGAGCGCCCCGCATCGTCCGCGACCGGTGCCCGGTGTCGCGCGACATGAAGCGGGGGGTTCCCGTCACGCTCGACCGCAGACGATCTGAACGATCACCTACCCGAGAATATCCCCGATAGCTAACGCCGCGGCGCGACGAACGCCGGCATCTGAATCGCCGGTCAAGAGTCTTGTGAGCGGTTCCAGAGCACGGCGGTCTTCGATGCGGCCCAGGGCCCAAGCAGTCGCGGCGCGGACTGACGCGTTGTCGTCGCGGAGCGCGCGTAGCAGTTCGTCCACCGTCGCAGCCTCGTCGGCGTAGCCGAGACCGACGGCGGCGAGCTGGCGCGTCGTTGGGTTCGAGCTGTCCAGCGCGTCGAGTAGCGCATCGACGGCGCTGTCGTGGCGCGTGCTTCCC
>JBDHJS010000018.1:0-63649 GCA_039586795.1 Gemmatimonadota bacterium | reverse complement strand
GTCTACCGTCTACCGTCCACTGTCCACTTCACGCCTGGGACTGGCGAAATCTGGGCAATTGTATATATTTGCGTCTTATAATCAGCGTCTAGGACGATTCGGAGAGTAAAGAGCTTACAAATGTCCATCAAATAAGGGAGAAAGGACGCAAATGTTTGATTTTATTGCCCAGGTCGAACGCTTCCGCGAGCAGATGGGAACCTACGTCCACGAGATGGAGTGCTACGGCGGCCTCGACCTGTCGACGCCGGAAGACGTCATGAAGTACTGCTCCGAGCACGGCGTCACCTCGATCCGCTTGTGGTTCACGGACATGTTGGGGTTCCTAAAATCCTTCTCGGTGACGCTTCCGGAGATCGCGGGCGCGTTCGAGGAGGGAATGGGGTTTGATGGGTCGTCGATCGAGGGTTACCAGCGGATCCAGGAAAGCGATATGGTGGCGTTCCCCATCGCTTCCACAGCTCAGGTGGTTCCGTTCAAGGTAGGGGGCTCGAGGGCAATCCGCATGTTCGCCGAGATCCGTACTCCCGATGGCAAGCCTTACGAAAGCGATCCGCGTCAGGTCTTGAAGAGAAACCTGAAGCGGTTGAAGGACTTCGGTTACGAGAACATGAACATTGGGCCGGAGGCGGAATACTACTACTTCCGCGACGAGAAGAAACCGGAGATCATCGATCGGGCCGGGTACTTCGATGTCGTGCCGGTGGACATGGGCGACGACCTGCGTGAGGCGACGGTCTTTGCACTCGAATCGATGGGAATCCCCGTAGAGTACGTGCACCACGAGGTGGGCCCGAGCCAGCATGAGATCGACCTGAAGTATCAGGAGGCGATGCGGATGGCGGACAGCCTTCAAACGTACAAGTGGGTCGTCAAGGAAGTGGCTCGCCGAAACGGCGTGCACGCCACATTCATGCCGAAGCCGTTGGTGGGAGAGAACGGCAGCGGCATGCACACGCACCTTTCGCTGTTCACCGATGGCAAGACCAACGCTTTCTACGATCATAATGAGAGCTATCACCTGTCCAAGGATGCGAAGCACTTCCTGGCGGGTGTGCTCGAACACGCGCGTGAGATGGCGCTGATCACCAACCAGTGGTACAACTCATACAAACGTCTGGTCGTCGGTTTCGAGGCGCCCGTCTATATCGGATGGGGAGAGCGGAACCGGTCGGCACTGGTCCGCGTGCCGATGTATAAGCCCGGCAAAGAGCTGGCCACACGAATCGAGCTGCGCTTTCCGGATGCGGCCTGCAACCCGTATCTCGCCTTCGCCACGATGTTGGCGGCGGGGTTGGACGGGTTGGAGCGCAAGCTGCCGCTGGCCGAACCGATGACCGACGACCTGTACGAGCTGACGGCGGTGGATCGGGAGAAACTGGGAGTCAAGTCTCTCCCCCACGATCTGTATGAGGCGATCCAGGTAGCTGAGCGGTCGGAGCTCGTCGCCGAGGCGCTGGGCGAGGTGGTGCTCGCCAAGGTCGTCGAGACGAAGTTGGCTGACTACGAGAGGTTCCGGCTCTACATCTCGCCTCTCGATCTCGAGCAACATATGGAGCTGTAGCGGGGAAGAGCAGGACTGACCGGCTAAGGCCATAAGCCGGAAATCAAGCGGGGGTGGCGCCGAAGCGGCGCGCCCCCGCTCTGCATTGAACCCGAACCATTTGAAAGTGGCCGTTGACGAGAAGCGAAAAGGGCGGTATGATACGAACGTATGAAGGAGGTCATACGTATGTATCAATCAAGCTCTACCGCTGACGCTCTCGTCGAAGCCGCCCGGCAACTCTTCTCACAGCACGGCTACGACGGCACATCCGTTCGGGCGATCACCCGTCACGCCGGGACCAACCTGGGCGCCATCACGTACCACTTCGGCTCTAAGGAGGCGCTGTACGAGGTGGTCCTCGCTGCGGTGAATCAGGGTGTGGATGACCGCTTGATGGCGGCGGCGCAAACGCCGGGACCACCACTCGATCGCATCGGGGGGTTCGTACAAGCCCTGTTCGACGTCTTCGCCGAGAATCCGGACTATCCGCAGCTCATCATGCACGAGTTGGCCCGAGAGCGGCCGCTTCCCGAGGGATTGCGGCAGGCTCTTGAGAGAAGAATCGGGACACTGGCTTCTCTGATACGCGAGGGCCAGGAGGACGGGTCGATTCGTACGGGCGATCCGATGCTCATGGCGCTGAGCGTGGGATCGCAGCCGCTGTGGATTACGCTGGCCGCGCGACCGGTGCAGGAGGGTGCGAGAATTGATCAGACGGACCCTAAGACCCGCAAGCGATTGGTCGGGAGCGTCGTGGAGTTCGTCAGGGCAGGTCTTGCCGCACACCCGGAGAAAAGAGAATGAGAGAGCGAAACGCAACCGCGCTTGCGTGGAGCGTGTTGGCCCTATTGCTCGTGTCCGCTGCTCTGGAATCCACGCTGTTTGCACAAGAGTTCCAGAGGGTTGAGCGGCTAACGTTACAGCAGGCGGTGACGTTGGCGCAGAACACGCACCCCAGCGTTGGCATCGCCCGTGCCGGTGAGAGCGCCGCGCTGGCGGGTGTCGGTCGAGCGAAATCGCGCTGGTGGCCGCAGCTCGGCACGCAAGCCAGCCTGGTGGGATACAACGAGCCGATGCTGGTCGCGCCGATTCACGGCTTCACACAGGAGGAGTTCCAAAGGATCGAGTTCGAGAAGGTGCTCGGTCAGGGTGCCGTGTCGATGGGCTGGACGCTCTTCGACGGCGGCGCGCGCGTGAATCGGATTCGCGGCGCCGAGGCGGAAGCCGCGGGAGCCGCCGCCGGGGTGATGGCTACCGAGCAGTTCCTGACGACTGTAGTCACGGTTGCCTATCTGCAGGTGCTCAGCGCGCAGGGTGTACTCGATGCCCAGGAGCAGCAGATGGCGTCGTTGAACGAAGAGCGACGTCGCGTTGCGCAGTTCCTCGATGCCGGACAAGCGGCTGAGGTCGAGCTGCTGCGCGTCGAAGCCGCTCTGGCTGAGGCTGAAGCACAGCTGGTCGCCACAACAGCACGTCTAGATCTGGCGGAGCGCGACCTGGCGCGTCTGATCGACGTACGGGTCTCGGAGGCCCGCTTCGGCAACCTGGTGGCCGTGGCATTGTCTGGGGATTCGGGGCTGCAAGAGCGGATCGAACTGGTTCGGCGGGCCGAATCGAACAACCCGGAGCTGGAACGTCTACGTCAGGACATGGCGAGCGCTGAGGCCGCGCACCGTGTAGCCAGGGCGTCGTGGATTCCGAACTTCGATGTCCAGGGTGGCTACCAGGCGTTCACGAGCAACGCCGGGAACTACTCGGACCTGTGGAGCGTCGGCGTCATGCTTTCCTGGCCGATCTTCACCGGCGGCGAGCGTTCCAACGCGATCGGTCAGGCGCGCGCCGCGGCCCAGGCGGCAATGGAAGAGCTGCGCCTGCTCGAGCTGCAGGTTGAAGAAGATGTCGATCGCGCGCTCAACACCGCGATGGAAACCAGGGCGTTGGTGGAAGCCTTTGCCCGGGCCGTTCGACACTCTTCAGAAGTGGTGCGTATCGAACAGCTGTCACTGGAGGCGGGGGCAGGGACACAGACGGACTATCTGCGTGCCGAAGCGAACTTGAGCCGCGCTCGAGCGCTACTCGTCGAAGCGCAACACGCCGAGATCGCGGCGCGTGTCGAATTGGCTAGGGTCGTTGGCGAACTGACACCTGAGTGGTTGGCCCGCAATCTGGAGATCGGAAGATGATGAGTGCGAAGAAGCGGATCCCGATCGCCGTCGTTGGGCTGGCGGTGATAGCGACGACCCTTTGGTTCACTGTATTCCGCAACGGTGATGACGATACGGTCTTTGCCTCGGGCACGGTGGAGGCGACCGAGGCCGACCTGGGATTCCAGACCCCTGGCCGCATCGAGAGAATCGCGGTCCGCGAAGGTGACCGGGTCGGGGCTGGCCAGGAGCTCGCCTGGCTAGATCGCGCCGAGCTGTTCGCACGCAAACAGGCAGCGGAAGCGCAGGTGGCGGGCGCGCGCGCTCTGCTTGAAGAGCTGGAGAGCGGTTTCCGAACTGAGGAGATCGCGCAGGGACGTGCCCGGTTGAGAGCGGCCGAGCAGAGGGTCAACGATACAGAGCGTGACCTGGAACGGGTGAGACGGCTATTCGAGGGCGGAGCGGTGAGCCAGCAACGGCTCGACGATGCGCAGACGGCCCACGAGTTAGCCGTCACTGAGTACGACGGCGCACTCGAGGCGCTTCAGATCCTCGAGACTGGGCCGCGCCAGGAACGGATCTCCGCCCAGCGCGCCGTCCTGGCGCAGGCGACAGCCAGCGTGGCCCAGATCGACGCCGCTCTCGACTTCGCCGTGGTTCGCGCCCCGTTCGATGGGCTGATCACGGTGCGACATCGGGAGCCAGGCGAGACCGTACCGGCCGGCTCTCCGGTGTTGACGCTGATGAATCCCGATGACCGCTGGGTGCGCATCTACGTTCGCGCCGATCAGGTGGGTCGCATCGCCATCGGTGAGTCGGCGGTGATCACCGGGGATGCGAATCCAGATCTTGAGTACGAAGGGACGGTCGTCTTCATCGCCAGCGAAGCGGAGTTCACGCCGCGTAATGTGCAGACGACGGAAGAGCGAGTAAAGCTGGTCTACAGGGTGAAGGTTCAGATCACCGGCGACCCCGGCTTCGATCTGAAGCCCGGACTTGCCGCGGATGTTCGACTCGATGTCGGTGGAGACTGAGTCGGCATGGAAGTCACCCTCGATGGATTGAGCCGAGAGTTCGGTGGACTACGCGCCGTCGACGGCCTGAGCTTCCGGGTCGCCTCTGGCGAGCTGTTCGGGATCGTCGGGCCGGATGGAGCCGGAAAGACGACCACGCTTCGCATGCTCGCCGGGGTGCTCCGTCCGACGTCGGGTGATGCGTCGGTGGGTGGTGTGAGTGTGGTGCGGGATCCTGAGGGCGTGAAGCATCATATCGCTTACATGTCGCAGAGATTCGGTCTCTACACGGACCTTACCGTGCGCGAGAACATCGAATTCTACGCCGATCTCTACCAAGTTCCCAAGCCTCGACGACCCCAACGACTGGAGCGCCTCTACGCCTTCTCCGGACTCGGCCCGTTCGAGAACCGGCTCGCCGGCCAGCTGTCGGGTGGTATGAAACAGAAGTTGGGGCTGTGCGCTGCGCTCATCCACGAACCCAAGGTTCTGCTCCTCGACGAGCCGACGTTCGGCGTGGACCCGATATCGCGTCGCGACCTCTGGCTCATCGTTCACGAGATGGTGGCGGATGGCGTCACAGTCATCGTGAGCACGGCCTATATGGATGAGGCGGAGCGCTGCGACCGTGTGGCGCTGTTCCACGATGGCCGGGCGGTGGTCATCGATACGCCACAAGCTCTCCAGCAGATACTGGCCGGCCAGGTGTTGGCCGTACGCACGGATGCCCCGCGCCGAACTCGCGATCGACTGCGCCGGCTAACGTCCGTTCGACAGGCCGTGCTGTTTGGCGACACGATACACGTGACGTTCCGAGAGGGAACGCAGGACTGGCCGGAAGCACGAGACGGGCTGGCTTCCGCAGGGATCACGGTTCTGGAGGAGAGTCCGATTGAGCCCTCGCTGGAGGATGTCTTCATCGATCTGGTCGAGCATCAAGAGGCGCTGGATGAATAGGGCGGTGGAGGTCCACACGCTTACGCGCAAGTTCGGCGATTTCGTGGCCGTCGATCGAGTGAGCTTTGACGTCGCCGAGGGCGAGATCTTCGGGTTTCTGGGACCCAATGGGGCGGGGAAGACGACCACCATCAAGATGCTCACCGGGCTGCTCCGGCCCACCTCGGGCTCGGCCAGCGTAGCCGGTTTCGACATAGCGACGCAGATCGAGGACGTACAGATCAGCATCGGCTACATGTCCCAGCTCTTCTCCCTTTATCCCGATCTCACCGTACTCGAGAACATTCAGCTTTTCGCCGGGCTGTACGGGGTCCACGGCGCTCGCTTCGCGGAACGCCGCGACTGGATCCTGGAGATGGCCCACCTGGAAGAGCAGGGCGAGCGAGTCACCGGTCAGTTGCCGTTGGGCTTCAAGCAGCGGTTGGCGCTGGGCTGCGCCGTACTTCACGAGCCGCCGATTCTGTTCCTCGACGAGCCGACATCAGGCGTCGACCCGATCTCGCGTCGCAACTTCTGGGATATGATCTACGGCCTGGCTAGCGGCGGTACGACGGTGTTTGTGAGCACGCACTACATGGAGGAGGCGGAGTACTGCCATCGACTGGCGCTCATGAACCGGGGCCTGCTGATCGCCCTGGACCGACCGTCTGTCCTAAAGCGAGAGATTCAGGAGCCGATACTCGAGGTCACGACCCCAGATGCACCGCGGGCTGTTGAAGTACTGGCGGGTCAACCTGGGATCATCGAGGTGACGATGTTCGGTCGCGCAGTGCATGCAATGGTGGAAGACCAGGCTGTGGCCGAGCGGCAGATCCCCGAGGTTCTTACCGCTGCTGGCTATGCCGTCGAGTCGCTCCGGCCCATCGAGCCGTCCCTCGAGGACGTATTCGTTTCCTTTGTTCGCCGCTCTGGCGGGACGGTGGTCGGATGAACAGGACGCGCCTGCTTGCCATGAGCCGCAAGGAGACGATCCAGCTCCGTCGCGATCCGCGGAGTCTGGCAATGGCGTTCCTCTTGCCCGTCGCGCTCATCATCATCTTCGGCTACGCGATCAGCTTCGACGTCAAGAACATCGAGATGGCCGTGCTCGACGAGAGCAACAGCGAGGCGAGCCGTTTGTTGATCGAATCGTTCGAGAGTTCGGGCTATTTCGACATCCGGGAGTACCCGAACAGCCATGGCGAAGTGTCCCGGTTGCTCCAGCTGGGCAAGGTGAAGATCGCCCTCGTCGTCCCCCCGCGCTTCTATCCTGACCTGACAGCCGGGCGCGGCGCACAGGTTCAGGTTCTCCTAGACGGCTCAGATGCGAATACCGCGTCCATCGCTCAGAACTACGCTGCCGCCATTGCCACTCGTTATTCCACCGACATCGTCCTCAAGGGCCGTCAGATCGCGCTTCCCGTTGAGGTGGAGAGCCGCGTCTGGTTCAACGAGACGCTCGAGAGCCGTAACATGATCGTACCCGGTTTGGTCGCTGTGATCATGTCGATCATCGCCGCTATGCTAACGGCCCTGACGATTGCCCGCGAATGGGAGCGTGGCACGATGGAGCAGCTGGCGGCGACGCCCGTGCACCGCCTCGAGGTCGTGATCGGCAAGCTGCTGCCGTATGTGGTGATCGGCCTGTTCGACGTGGCGTTGGCAATCATCGCCGGCCTGCTGATCTTCGACGTTCCGCTACGTGGCAACATCCTTCTGCTTTCAGGCCTGACTCTGCTCTTTCTGTTGGGTGCGCTGAGCTTCGGGATGTTCATCTCCGCCGCCGTGAAGACCCAGGTGCTGGCTACCCAGATCGCCATTCAGACCACGTATCTACCGGCGGTTTTGCTCTCGGGTTTCATGTTCTCTATCGCTACCATGCCGATCGCCTTGCAGATCGTCACCTACATCGTGCCAGCGCGATACTATGTGACGGTGACCAAGGGGATCTTTCTCAAGGGGGTAGGCGCTGAAATGCTGTGGGCGGAAGGGCTGGCGATGATCATCTTCGCGATCGCTGGGCTCGGGTTGGCGATCCGCGCGTTCAGAAAGGAGCTGGCGTGAGGATCTCCAGGCTGCGAACAAGCCATCTCCTGAAGAAAGAGCTGCGGCAGATGTTTCGTGATCCGAAGATGAAGCAGATTCTGTTCGTCGCACCGATCATCCAGCTTGTCGCATTCGGCTACGCGGTCAACACGGATATCAAGAACACGGCGACGTTCGTCGTCGACCACGACGCCAGCGCCGTCTCTCGCGAGCTGACCGAGGTTATCGAGTCCACTGGCTATTTCAGGATCGTCGGCCGCTCGGCACGGCCTGCCGACCTGGTCCATGCCCTCGATTACGGGGATGCGACGGTCGGGATAGAGATACCGCCGGGCTTCGCCCGCCAGGTCGCCTCGGGTAAGGGAGCAACGGTGCAGGTCATACTCGACGGCACCGACTCGAACAGTGCCACTGTGGCTCAGGGCTATCTTGGCCAGATCGTGCAACGGTTCGCGCTGCAGCGCGCTGCCGCCGCCGGCGCGCTCCCAAGCGGCGGCCTCGACATTCGCAGCCGCGCATGGTATAACCCCGAGCTCGAGAGCCGCGCTTATAACGTCCCGGGAGTAATCGGGATGCTCATCCTTCTCATGGCTTTGCTGCTGAGCTCGATGTCGGTGGTTCGGGAACGAGAGATGGGTACGTTGGATCAGTTGAACGTCAGCCCACTGTCGCCGCTCGAGCTGATGCTCGGGAAGACAGTGCCGGCGGGGCTGATCTGCCTGATCGATCTCTTTGTCATCACGGCGATCGCGATCCTCTGGTTCGGAATCCCAATGCGCGGGTCGTTCGTTGTCTTGTTGCCGGCTGCGATCATCTACATCGTCGCCACGCTCGCGATTGGGCTCTTGATCTCGACAGTCTCGAAGACGCAGCAGGAAGCGTTTATGTCCATGTTCCTCATCGCGCTGCCGGCGATAATCCTCTCCGGGTTCTTCTATCCGATAAGCAGTATGCCTGAGGTCTTCCAGTGGATCACCGTCATCAATCCCGTGCGGCATTTCATGGAAGTCGTTCGCCCGGTGTTTCTCAAAGGTGCGGGTTTCACTGACCTGACGCGTCAGTTCGTCGTGCTGACCGTCATCGCGACGGTGACCATGTGGTTGGCTGTGGTCCGGTTCCGCAGGACCATGGCAGCATAGGGACGTACTATGGCCAGCGTCTATACCGTGGGGCACTCCAATCGCTCCACTGATGAGTTTCTGGCACTTCTTGCCGAGCATGACGTCGCTTGCCTGATCGACGTGAGGCGGTTCCCGGGGTCCAAACGTCACCCCCACTTCACCAGGGAGACGCTCGCTGCATCTCTGGCACGTGCGGGGATCGCGTACGTCCACGAGGAGGCTTTGGGCGGTTACCGGAAGGAGCAACCAGACTCTCCCAACACGGCTTGGGAATCCGCCGGCTTCCGCGGATATGCAGACTACATGAGCACGACCGAATTCCAAGCGGCGTTAGATCGCCTGACTGCCAGGGCTGTGAGGGAACGAACGGCGTTCATGTGCGCTGAGGCCGAACCGCAACGTTGTCACCGTCAGTTGATTGCCGATGCTGTAGTGGCCGGGGGCAGCGAGGTTGTCCACATCCTCTCGGCTGGGAAAGCCGAGGATCACAGTCTCAACCCCAATGCCCGCGTGATGGAGGATGGCAGCGTGGTCTACCCGGCGCCGCCGTCCGACCAGGTCGAGCTCTTTCCGGACTAGCCGCTTCAGCTCTCCGCTCCGTCCTCCCGCGATTTGAGATGAACATCCCGCTGCGGGAACGGAATCTGGATACCTTCGGCCTTCAACGCATCGTGCACCGCGTACGTTGCCTGGCTCTCGATTTCGAGCCAATTCGAGTAGTCCGAAGTCCAGAACCGTACGATGAACTCGAGGGCGCTGTCGCCGAAGCGGTCGAACAGCACGTAAGGTTCCGGATCCTTGAGGCAATCGGGCTGCTGTTTTGCGACTTCCAGCAATAGCTCGCCGACTCGGCGCGGGTCGGAGTCATACGAGACGCCTACTTGGATCTCGATGCGTCGCAGTCGATCGGACAGGGTCCAGTTGGTGACGCGACCCGTGATCATGTCGGCGTTGGGTACGATGACCTCCGCTCCGTCGAAGGTTCGGACAGTGCTGGCACGAATCCCGATGTTGGTTACGGTGCCGGTCAGCGTATCCAGCTGTATCGCGTCACCGACTTGAACGGGGCGCTCGAATATCAGGATCAAGCCGGAAACGAAGTTGTTCACTATGGCCTGCAACCCGAATCCGATGCCCACACCCAGTGCGCCGGCGAGCAGCGCAAGGCTGCTGAGGTCGAAGCCGCTGGCCGCGAAGGCGATCATCAGGCCGAGGCCAATGATCAGGTACTGCGAGACCTTTGTGACCGCGCCCGGCACCCCGCGGGGCAGGGTGAGCCGCGGGTAAACGTCCTGCTCGAGCAAGAACCTGGTCAGTCGCGATGCCAACACGGCAACGTATATGGCGAGGAAGAAGGCGACGATGTTGCCCAGGGATATCGATAGACTGCCAACGTTAAGCGGCGTCATCAACACTGCCATTCCAGCACTAACCAGCGGGCGCAGCAGCCCAAAAGCGGATAGCGTCCACGTGAACCACATTATGAAAGCAGCTGCGCGCGCTATCTCAATGACTCGACGGACCAGCAGATTGGAATGTCTGCGAACCGAGGCGATCGACTGCGCCGTGCGTGTTCTGATGAGCAGGTGTACCAGGGCCTCGACTATAACGGCAGCTGCAAACAGCCCGAGAGCGATGAGCGCGCTGAGCAGCGTCGCATCGAGGAGCATATGTGAGAGATCGACGAAGCCGAGCACGTTCCCGATGATCGAGCCGCTCAGCGTGACGACACCGAGTCGCGATACTTGAAGGACAAAGCGCGCCCTGCGCCTTCTACTCTCCACGACGCCATCGGCTACGTTCCGAAGCGTCCAGACGAGCCCCGCCAAGGAGGCCGCGGCGACAAGCAGAGTTCCGACGCGATGCAGTGTCGAGGCCTCCGGCAGGATATTGAGTAGGTCATTGAACAGCCAAAGTGCGGCGAACCCGTACAGCGGCCGCCGCAGGGCAGGGTGGACCAGCGCCGGGAGCAGGCGCAGCGCCGGGATTAGCGCTAGAAGCCGAGCGAGGTCAACGACAACGACCGGTAGTTGCGGATGAAAGGTCCGCATAGTGAGCAAGGCGATCAGCAGCAATACCGAGAACGGACGGTCGAGAATCTGTGCCGACTTCTCGATATCGGGGTCCTCCTCGATCAGGTGCTTACTGCGTCTCCGAAGGAGGAGGATAGCGACCAGAATCGCCAGCAGGGTGGCCACCTGGACCGGGATTCGCTCGTCAGCGTCGGTCCAGAACATGGAGAGCTCGCGAAAGTCCTGTTGGAACGACTCCATAACGTGCGTCCACGACAGCTCGCCTGGAGAGATGATCGCTTGCCAGAGCGGGGGGCTCTCGGGGGTGAAGAGGTGAAGCTGGGCCTGCGACTGCGCGGTCTGGATTCCGTCCAGGACCTCGGTGGCGGAGCCTCTGAGCTCCGACACGGTGTTCTGTAGTGACAGCACAGTGTCGAAGCGGACTCGGATCTCCGCCTCGACACTGTCGATCAAGGCGAGAGCGGAGCCGATGACGCCGATGGCCGCCTCTGGATACCCGGCCGCGGCGGCTGTATCAGAGGTCACCTCCCATACCGCCCGCATTGCTGCGACTGAGTCCTGTTCCTCGCCCAGCTGCTGGGCGCGCTCGGAGAGGATCCCTTGCCAATCCCCAAGCTGTCTGGAGTAGCGGTCCCATATCAGATGAAGACTGGTGAGCTGCCGTCGTGAGAGTAGTTCGGGTGCCAGGCTGGCCGAGTCTGCGAGCAACGAATCGATGCCGGCGATAACGCTCGGCAGCTCTTCAACTAGTGCCGTGATGTCGGTGAGCGGCTGAATTCGGCCACGCGTGGCCCGGAGCCGCGTGCTGTTCTCCTCGGCCATTGTCACCATGTCCGCCGCCGTGATGGCGGTTGGCACGTCAGGGGCGGCGGTCGTGTCGGTGACTTGCTCGGAAGGCTCCTGGGCCAGACCTGTCGCTGGGAGACTCAGGGCCAGGGCCACCGCTGCTAAGCTGACGGCAATCCGTGAACCAGGCATCTTCACCTGCTCATTCGTATCTGATTAGCGTTTCTTTGCCGTGATTCTGAGGGTATGCGAGCGGGGCTACGCCCCCCCCGCGACACTATCTCTGGGTGGCGGCGTCACCGCAAGAGGAAGCCGGGCGACCCGTGAACCGAGGCGCCCGGCTGGCTCTTTCACTCGATACTGGACCGTCACAGACCGTATTGGGAGATGATCTCCTTCCTTCGCTTGCCCAAGATGTCGTACTTCCTCCCCACTTTGACGAACGCCTCTATGGCCCGGTCCAGGTGCATCTTCTCGTGAGCCGCCGACAGCTGGGTTCGAATCCTGGCTTGCCTCTTCGGCACGACCGGATAGAAGAACCCGATGACGTAGATGCCCTCGTCATACAGATCGCGGGAGAAGTCCAAGGCGAGCTTGGAATTGTACAGCATCACGGGAACGATGGGGCTGTTGCCCGGCTTGACGTCGAAACCAGCGTCGCTCAGCAGCTTCCGCCAGTACTTCGTGTTCCATTCCAGTTTATCACGCCGTTCGGTACCGTTCGTGACTAGGTCGAGAACCTTGAGGGCTCCAGCGACGATGACTGGTGCGACGCTGTTCGAGAGCAGGAATGGGCGCGCTCTCTGGCGGCAGATCTCGACGAGCTCACGACGCCCGCTAACGCAGCCACCAGTCGCACCGCCCAGCGCCTTGCCCAACGTGGTCGTGATCAGGTCGACCCGGCCGACGACGTCGCAATACTCGTGCGTTCCGCGGCCCGTCTGCCCCAGGTAGCCCGTAGCGTGTGAATCATCGAGGAAGACCATCGCATCGTATTTCTCAGCTAGCGCGACGATTTGATCCAGCTTCGCCACGTCTCCATCCATCGCGAAGACGCCATCTGTTATGATCATTTGGGCGCGCCGGTTCTGATGCTCCTGGAGCTTCTGTTCCAGGTGGCCCATATCCGCGTGCTTGTAACTGTCGTGTGCCGCGCGACACGGCCGCATCCCATCGATGATCGACGCGTGCACCAATCGGTCAGCGATCATCACATCCTGCTCGTTTAGGATCGCTTCGAACGCGCCGATGTTGGCATCCATACAGGACGGAAAGAGGAGCGTGTCCTCCGTGCCCAGAAACTCGGTGAGCTTGACCTCTAGCTGGCGATGGATGTCCTGAGTTCCGCAGATGAAGCGTACCGACGACAGGCCGTATCCCCGGGCATCGAGACCCTCGTGGGCCGCCCTTATCACATCCGGGTGACTCGACAGACCCAGGTAGTTGTTGGAACACAGATTGATGACGGTTCGGAGATCGGAGCCTTCGGGGAATTCGACTTCTACTTCGGCACCTTGCGGCGCGTGGATGTAACGCTCCTTCCTGAAGAGTCCGGCCTCGCGAATGCTCTCCAGCTCGTTCCGATACCGTTCACGGGTAGCTCTGTTATAGGCCATAGGAGCCCCAATCTCTCGGCCTTAAGCCCGGCTGTGACGGTCGACCAGTTTGGCTATGCTCTCCACGGTCTCGAAGGATTCAGCCGTCGCTTCCTCCGCGGGGATTCGTACTCGGAACGTCCGCTCGAGCAGTTCCGTGAGACTGGCGATGGAATCCGAATCGACGATCCCGCCGCTGAGCAGCGGCGTGTCGATACTGAGTTCGTGGTCAGGGCTTTTATCTGTGTATTCTTGGATGATCAGGTCCAGCACTGCTCGCTTCAGCTCTTCGCTGCGCATCTCCCGATAGGCAGCGGAGACATCGACGGTGGAGAGGTTGGCATCTATCGCCCAGGAGGACCTCGGGCAACGATCACCGGCTGTCGGTTGTTTCATTTTTGGGGTCCCTGAGCCCGGCAAGAGTGGCCAGCACACCATTGTTAAGAAGGTTAATTGTCATCTGAGGGGCCAAACGAGGAAGGTTCTCACACATTGTAGGTTGCAAGTTGCGGGCCGGTTGGAGGACTCAATGCCGCCAGAATTGGTGAACATGTGTCGAGCGCGCTCGTGCAGCTTGACCCAATACGGGGCGGCCCAACGGACCACAGATTCACGTTGTCGCATATGGTCCGCCCGGATACATTGCTGGATGCAAATCCCCAGCTGTTCACTTGCCATCGCGGTGATCGCCGCATTATCGGTCGTTGGGCCCGGATCCGTCGTGGGTCAGGAGGTTCAGGAGCCGCCACGCCCCTACCAAGAAGCTCTGGACTATCTAAGCGCTGACGACACGGCGGGGGCCCTCAGGAAACTGGTCGAGGCCAATCGCAACTACCCCGAATTTGGACTGGCATGGCTCAAGCTCGGCGAATTGCTGAGCGCTCAGGCGGGCGAGCTGGAGGAGAACTACCCGCAGCGCAAGCGTGCTCGTGAGGCGCTGGAAGAAGCGCGGCGGCTGATGGGCGATGATCCGGAGGTCCTGGTCCAGTATGGCTTGCTGCTTCGACGTCAGCAATTGAAGGGCGATGCGGAGCGCGTTCTACAGCGAGCCAGTCGGGCGGCGGACAGTGAAGGCGCCAGCATGAGCCCGGAAGCCCGGGCGGAGCTTCACTACACGCTGGGCCTCATCTATGAGTCGTGGTGGCTCGATTGGAAGAATCTGGTGCGGATTCCGAGCTCGGCGGAGCCGGTCGCCTGTTCCGCGCTGCAATCGAGTCTCGTGACTGATGTGACCCAGGGCAGAAACGTCTCGCACTGGGATGCCTCCGTCATCTGCCCCGAGCGCTGGGCCGACCAGCTGAAGGGGCTGATGCACCTGGGAGACTTGAAGGACCCGGAGCGCGCCCGGATGATGGAACACTTCCGGATTGCGTTCGGGTCGGATTCGACTTACACCGATGCGGCCTACCGCCTGCTCGGCCACCTGGCCGAGGGAGACGAGTGGGAAGAGTATACGGATGTTGCCGGCGCTCTTCTCGGTTTGCAGCCAGACGAAGCGCGCGCGCACCTGTTCTATGGCCTTGGGCTGCACGAGAACGGCTACGAGGATCAGGCGTCGCCGTTCTTCGCGACGGCGATTGATCTGCTTCCGGAGTATGATCGGTTGGTATTCAACGACATCTCCCCGCTACTCGGTGAGTCGGGCCGCAGCATCTACTACAGTGCCGACAGCGTCGGCCAGGCTGATGTAGAGCGACTGTTCTTCACTTCCACCGACCCCATGTTCTTGACCGCGGCCGAGGAACGGCGTTTGGAACACTACTCGCGGGTTGCCTGGGCCGAGCTAATGTTCGGCGAGCCGGTCACGAACAACTACGGTTGGGATAGCGAGCGCGGCAAGATCTGGATTCGTTATGGAAAGCCGTGGGTCCAGTACCAGTGCTGCTACGGCGGCAACCTGAATAATACCGGCCGTATTTCCCAGGGGCGCTACGAGTATTGGGGCTATTCGCGAAACGGACCCGTCTTCGTCTTCGCCCGCCAGCTGACGTACCGGCATGCCATGATGACGACGGCATCAAAGTTCGTCGCCGACGAGATGACGATCCGCCAGCCGCAGCTCTATCGGCCGGCGATGATCACTGAGATCGTCGACTACCCTCATCAGATCGCGCGCTTCCGTGGCAGCGAGCCGGCATATACGCGAGTCGAGATCTACTCCGGTCCGCCCGTTGCTCTTCTGGGGATCATCCCCGGCACGACCATCGAGACCGGCGCCTTCCTATTCGACATATCCTATCGGGAGCTGTGGTCCCGGCGCTTGAGCGTACCGGTTGAAGGGACGCCACCCGGCCTCAGCTACCAGATCGAGGTTCCGGCAGGGAAGTTCTACTACGGGCTGGAGGCGCGTGGCGAGCTCGAGGAGCAGCAAGCTCGTGCTCTGGCGCGGGCCCGGGACTCCCTTGTCGTCGCCGGCTTTCCCACCGGCCAGCTGAACGTCTCGGATATCCTCCTGGCGGACGCCATCCGGGCGCTCAACCAGCCGCCGAGCAAGCGCGATGACCTGAGGATCTGGCCCAGCCGCTCGCTGGTCGTGCGATCCGGCGATCCGATCAGCGTCTACTTTGAGGTGTACGGGCTGCAAGCCGATGGTCAGGGCTTGGCTCAATATCGGGTCGACTTCGCAGTGGACGATGCGGAGAACCGGAATCTGGTGTCGCGGATCGCCAGCGGTATCACCGAGCTGTTCAGTCGCGGCGATGACCAGGAGCCGGAGGTGAGCTGGGAACGCGTTGTGGCGGTGGAAGGCGATCGGTCGATGGAGTATCTCAGCGTGGAGGTTCCCGATCTGGATGAGGGGGCGTATGCTGTGCGGGTGCGGATTGCGGATCTCGTGTCTGGTGAAGAGGCTTTTGCTGAGCGCGTCTTTGTGGTCCAGGGTGGGTAACGCACAACCGTCGAATGGCCAAGGCGCAAGGCATAATCACACTCATCAACACCTAGCCCTCAACGCTCAGGGGAAAATGGTTGAGGGATGAGGATTGAGGGCTGAGTTGTTGATGATTGTGATTATGCCTTAGGCGTTACACGTCAGGTATTTGAAGTCGTGCTGTTATCTAGTGTGGAGCTCCACAATATCCCCATCCTCCAATACATGCTCCTCCCCAACCCGCTGCCCCTGAAATCGACCCGACGATCCCCATAACCGCCCGTACTTGAAGTTCTCCAGGATCTCCTTGTGAATCTTGCGCGCCAACTCGTGCACCGTGCTCCCGGCTGGCAGCACGAACGGTTCTCCCAGATCGGCGTCTTTGCCGGGCTGCTTGGTGAATACGCGGGTGATCTTCATCACGTCGAACAGGGCCCGCTTGAACTCATCGAGTCCCTCTCCAGACTCGACGGAGATGGTGACGACGGGAAAACGGTCTCCGTAGAGCTCTTTGAGATCAGCCAGAACGGCGTCCGCGCCATCAGTCTCTGCCTTGTTCGCCGCCAATAACGTTGGAATGATGACCTCGAACCCTTCGCGTTCGTCGGGTACCGTTCCCATCAGCAGGACATCACGCTCGGCCAGCGAGTCGAGGACGTAAGCGACTTGTAGCGGCGTCGTGTCGTCCGCCAGATCCGCGACAAGCACGCATGCGTCGGCCCGTCTTATCAGCTCGGGCAGCCAGTTGACGCTGAACTCTTCGGAGTGAGCGGGCGCGTCGATCAGTTGGACCTGGATGTTCTCGAACGGCATCATCGCCGGCGCCGGCATCTGGGTGGTGAACGGGTACTCTGCTACCTTCACGTCGGCGTGGGTGACGCTGGCGATGAGCGCGGACTTTCCGGCATTTGGCGGACCGATCACGGGGACCTGTCCGGCTCCGACCTTCTCGATGACCCAATGGGGCGTCTGCCGCGTTGCTGCCGACTTCTTCGCCTGCTCTTTGATCTGGGCCATCCGCCGCTTGATGTCTGCCTGCAGCTTGTCGGTGCCCTTGTGCTTGGGCATGACGGCGAGCATCTCGCGCAGCGCATCAAGTTTCTCTTCCGGCGTGTTAGCTTGACGGTAGCGCTTCTCAGCAGTGTGGTAGGCTGGCGTCAGGTTCGCAGGCATGGCGGTTCTTTAGCGCTTTGGTGCGTTACCGCATGAAGGTGTCGCCAGAGATCCTCACTGGCAACCTGGTGTCGACATAAAGAAAGGAACCGCCAGGCGGTGATCCGCGTGACGGTTCCTCGACCAGCCCGACTTTTGGGTGTTAGGGTCGTGCCGCTACGACCGTCAGCCAGTTGCGCGGCCAGACCTTAAGTTCGAACTCCTCGAACGTCTCCTTCAACGACTCGACCAACACGTCGCTGGCGATCGGTATTGGCACGCCGGGGAGCGCTCCGGCTACAAAATCAGAGAAGCGGCTCAAGTCGATCCAACCCTGCTCGGTCAATTCGCCGGGGTAGATCTCTGCCGACTCGATCTTGAATCCTTCTTCTTTGAGCAACTTGACGTACTCGTCAGCCGTCAAGGTAACGCGGGACTCGACTTTCGAGTGCTCCACCTTGAGATTATGCTCTTTCTTCAGCTTTCGCAGCGACTTCAGCATCCAACGCTTGTAGTATGCAATCGTCTCATCGGGTAGAGCGCCATCGAAGAAGCCGGTATTGAAGGCGAACACGCCGCCAGGGCGGAGCGTCTTCTTCACCTCGGCCAATAGTTCGCCTTTGTCTTCGATGTAATGGATGCCGTTGCAGAAGATCACCGCGTCGACGGCGCGCCGGACCTTCACCGACATCTCCTCGGCGCGTGCCTGTACGAACTCGACCACCGCGTCCGTGACTCCGGCGACCTTTTCGCTGGCTTCGCGGATCGCCGTCGCCGACATGTCGACGCCGATTACCATCGCCTCTCTCGCCCCGCGGATCTTCTCGAGGATAAGCTGCGTGATGGCTCCGCTGCCGCAGGCCACGTCGACGACCGTCATGCCGCGCTCCAGATGAGCCCGGTTCACCAGCGCCTCATTGACCCGCTTATAGAAGGCGTGCTCGCTGAACGCCTTGAACGTGTACTGCTCTTCGCTGCCCATTCGACTACTCCCGGATGAATCGTCCAGCCGCTGCTCTAATCCGTCAGTAATCTACCCTCGCAGCGATTTGATTGCGAGTGCTTGCCGACGTCGCCTATCAGGCCTAATGTACTGAAGGATCTCCAGCCCCCTATCCTTCACAAATATAAGTACTTATGAGGCTCTCTCCCATAGGCGTATGCCGCGCGTCCCGGGGGAGCGGGGAGGGGAAGATGACGATCGAGACGGCGTTTATATCAGCTTTGATGCTGGTCATCCTCTGGCTAGCCTGGCGGATAGGCCGGCTGGGAAGGGCTCTGGAAAGTGGAGCGGGGCCCGCGCCGGCGTCGCTCCAGCTCTTGCAGCGGGAGGTGGAGGCGGTGCGGTCCGGAGTGGACGACCGGCTGCGAGAGCATCTGGAACAGTCGCGGGAGTTGAGTTTGCGGATAGGGCACCTGGCGAAGGCGACGGAGAACGTTGAACAGCTCGGAGTGGGAATTGGCGAGCTGCAGCGTTTACTCCAGCCGCCGCAGCTTCGTGGAGCCTTCGGCGAACGATTGTTGGAGGAGTTGCTTGCGGACGCACTACCACGCCAGCACTACAAGACCCAGTACTGCTATCCGAGCAGCGGCGTTAGGGTTGATGCGGCCTTGTTGTTGGGTGAGGGGCGAGTGCTTCCCATCGACTCGAAGTTTCCGCTGGATAACTTCCGCCGTTGGGTGGAGCTCCGAAGCACAGGTGACGGCGAAGCCGATGCTTGTCGCCGTGCGTTCGCCCGGGATGTGATGCGTCACGTTGATGACATCGCCGGGAAGTACCTCGTGCCAGAAGACGGGGCGCTGGACGTCGCCTTCATGTACATCCCGTCGGAATCGGTGTTTCACGAGATCGCTGTCGGCGGACTCGAGGGCAACGGCGCGTCGCTGGCGGAGTATGCACAGCGAAGACAAGTCGTGCCGGTATCGCCGAACACCCTGCACGCCTACCTCGCGGTGGTGCGGATGGGGCTACGGGGCTTTCAGCTACAGCAACACGCGCGGGAGATGCTGGCCTCTCTGACGCATCTTCAAGGAGACGTGGAGTCGATGCGGTCGGTGTTGGAAACGGCGATCAAGCAGGCGCGGTACTCTATTGGGAATCTCGAAGAGGCGGAGGGCGCGCTGTCCCGAGTCGAGGGGAGGCTGGAGGCGCTTAGCCGGGTTCGGGAGGGTGGGATTTCGGGAAGCTGAGTTGGGGAATGTCGAGCTGAATTGTCGAAGCTGATTCAACAATTCGCTCATTCTGGATTTTGGAACCGCTCAACCGTTGGGCGTTTCAATCCCAGACTCTCGTAAGCCCCGCATCCCAGAATCTCTACCCTAGCCTGGCTTTCAAGTCCGTCAGAAAGCTATCAAGCTTCTCTGGGCTAACGATCAGCCTCAGGGCCTTCACATGGTACACCTTCGGGATCACGGGAAGTCGGATGGGTTTCCACAGCTGGATGTCGGCGACCTGACCCGTTCGTGTCACGACAGCGACCATGTCCTTCATGTTCGTCCGCACGCCCAGGCCGCCCAGCAGGTTCCACTGGGTCGTCTTCACACGGGCGATATCGGAGAGCGGGATCGTCTGGTCGAATAGCAGGCCCATCTTGACGCGCAGGCCGCGATCGCTGACGTCTACAAAGGAGTCGCCCAAACTGCGACCCAGCCATAAGAGGCCGCCGCCCACCGCCAGCGGTACGGCCATCGGGAACAGGGCCTTCTTCGTGAAGTATATGGCGAGGCCCGCCGCGCCGGCTGCCGCGCCGCCGCCGCCAGTAAGCAACTGAAGGGTCTCTTTGCCGGCCAAAGCGTAACGCATGGTCTATCCCTCACACTGCAAATGGGTCGTCGCTCTATCCTATTATACAGTACACCCGCGCTTTGGAAATCATCGCGACCGGTCTTCTTCCTTCACCCCCTACTTCCTACCCTTCACCCCCTACCCCTCACCCTCTCTCCACGCTCGCCATCCTAGAACCAATGCAGGTAGGTCAGCTTCACGATGAACGCCCGAGCCCCCGGCTCCCATAGTCTGCCGTCGACCCCACGCCGTTCGTTGAACACGATGAACAGGTCGCTGCCCGGGCGGTGGATCCAATCGATCCGCAGGTTGGCGGAGAAGGATTCGGTCTGGCTGTTGTACTGCAGCAAGGCGGCTCCGAACAGCCGGGTGTTGACCGCCAGCTTGATCCGAGTCTGGAACAGGTCGGTGGTGAAGGCGCCGCCAGGCACGTCGACATCGTTGTGGGCGTAGGCTAGCTCTATGCCAACGTGAGGGCTGTTGTAGATGGCGGACGCTGCCGCGCTCCACCGGGTACCGCTCCAAAAGCGGCCGAACCCGCCCGATAGTTCGCCGGCGACGGCTCGGTTTCGAGCCGACTGCAAACTGAGATCCAATGACAGGTCCGTGTAGTCGCCAGGGGGGACGATCACGCCCGGCGTCAACTCGAATGGGTCGACGAGCCTCTGGAACAGGTATTGGAACGCGGCACGCCCCTGGTCGCCGCTATCGAGCTGCGGCATGAAACTGATCTCCCAAAGGCGGTCTTGGATCTCCCGCGTCTTCTGGCTGACGATGTACTGGAACTGGTTGAAGATGTCGATTTTGCGCAGCCCCGGTATGCGCGGCCGCGGGGTTAGCCGCATGCCGGCGTTGGTGCGCGCCATGTCGCCGCGCATCACGAAGCCGACCTCGGGTCGGAAATTGGGACCGATCTCGGTGTGCTCGACCAGCCACCCGATCCAGTCACCGGTGTAGTCGAGCTTGAGTTGCCAGGCGATAGCGTTGCCGACCGGTCGCGAATCCACCGTTCCGGAGAAGAAGCCCTCGAACACCAGCGGTTGAGACAACCAACGTGCCCAATCGATACCGGCCGCCAGGTTGCTGACGCCCATCTCCTCGTAGCGATGCGTGACGATACCGCCGACATAACCGGCGCGACCCCAATCGCGCTTGACCCGCGCGACCGCGAAGTTGGTGAGCGGCGCGTTCAGCACGTCGTCCCGGCCGGTGACGACATCGAGGAAGCCAACCGTCTGGCCGCCGACGCGACCGGTTAGTCGTCCACCGGCTAGCATCGGTACCGGCAGCGCCCCGGCAAAGCCGGTGCGCTTCAGGCCGATGCGTCGAGAGAAGAAGAGCAGCATCAGCGGCGGCCCGAAGAACTGTGGTGCGCCAAACTCGAAGATCCCGGCGTTCTCCAAGAAGAACTCGCGCTTCTCGGGGAAGAAGAGGTTGAAACGGGAGAGATCGATCTGCTCGTCGTCCGCTTCGACCTGGGCGAAGTCGGTGTTTACCGTCAGGTCGATGTTGAGTCCCGATTTGAGGCCAATCTTCGCGTCGGCGCCGGCCTTGGGGTCGAAAAGTATGCTGCCATTGGGGCGTAGAATGTAGTTCTGTTCGGCCTCGGCGAGTATGTACGGCTTGACGTAGGCGCTTACCCGGCTCGTCAGCGAGTCGAGTCCGGTCAGAAGACCGGCCCGGCTGATCCGGTGCAGCCCTTCGTTGTCCCGCGACCAGGCGGTCCACAGGTTTTGTTCCGTCTTTCGCACGACCACCCGCTGCACGTTGAAGCCCCACGTCTGTTCGGCCGCCGAGCGGAACCGCAGAGACCGCATCGGGATCGCGAACTCCGCCGTCCAACCGAAAGTTGTTCTTCGCGCGCGAACGTCCCAGACGGCGTCCCAATTGATGTCGGGTGACTCCGACTCGTCGGTGATGTAGCCGTCGACCTGGACGCCGTTCGGGTTGGTCGCGAAGTAGTAGGCGTTGCGCTGGTCGTGAAAGGTGTCGAGGATGATCTCGATCGCGTCATCAGCGCCGGCCGGTCCGAAGCGGGAAAGCCCCAGCGGTGCGTCGCGCTCCAACTGGCGGGAAACGATGCGGCTCGGGTCCGAGTCGTAGGCCCACACCCCTACGTACAAATACTCGTCGTCGTATAGAACTCTGACGCTCGTGAGCTCGCTGGCTGCTGTGCCCTCGCTCGGTTCACGCTGTCGAAAGCCGAACGCGGAATCGGCCCGCTGCCAGATCGGCTCTTCGAGATTACCATCCAGCCGAATGGCTACGTCAGGTCCAACGCGTTGAGCTCGTAGACTGGGCGTCTCGCCGTCGGCGTCTTGGGCCTGCCCCACCGATACGCCGGTGGGCCCTGCCCACAGCGCGAGTACGGCGGCGAAACGTCGTGCTAATTTCCCTGTCATAGGCAGTGAATACTATGGCCGAGCCGGCCGGACGTCACGGGAACGACCGAGTGTGGTTGCTAGAATCGGGCTGGCAGGCTATCAAGAAGGCCCAAAGGCTCAAAGAAGGTGGTCTATGAATCGGAAAAGATGGGTGGCGGCTGCTTTCGTCGCTAGCTCGACGGGGTTAGCATTCTTCTTCCTCTTCGTGCCGGGCATCGACCTCTGGTTCTCCGCTCTGTTCTACAGTGAAGCTGGTGGCTTCTACCTCCAGAACTCCTGGTGGGTGAGGCTTCTTTATAAGTCGGTAGCTCCGGCGACTATCGTGCTTGCGGTAGGACTCATCTCGATCCTCATCCACAATCTCGTACGGCGCCGCACCGTCGGCTTGTTCACGACGCGGGCGGTGCTGTTCCTGATCGCGGCGATCGCCATCGGGCCGGGCCTCGTCGTGAATACTGTGTTCAAGGATCAGTGGGGCAGGGCGCGGCCGCGGGACATCGTCGAGTTCGGTGGGGACAGAACGTTCACGCCGGCCTTCGTGATCAGCGACCAGTGTGATCGAAACTGCTCGTTCGTTTCCGGGCACTCCTCGGTGCCCTTCGCGCTAGCGGCGTTCGGATTTGTTTTGTGGCGTCGGCGTAGGACGATCTTCGCAGCGTCGATGGTGTTTGGTGGATTGGTCGGCTTGGGCCGTATCATCCAGGGCGCCCACTTCCTGAGCGATGTGATCTTCTCGGGGATCTTCGTCTTTGTGGTTGCCTACCTGCTCGCTCAAGCCTTCCGATTGCCGGGCCCGACTGGCGAAACGGAAGGCTGAGCGGATATATCACTTGCTGTCCTACTAATCGCTACTCAGCGCCACGACCGGATCGATACGGGTTGCCCGCCGTGCGGGTAACGCACAGGCGCCGATCCCGACGGCCGCCAGCAAAAGCGCCACCGAGACCAAGACGCCGGGGTCGGTTGGCCGCACGCCGTAGAGCAGCGCTTGTATCAGTTGGACCAGGCCGAGGCTGCCCAGGATCCCGATCGCCACACCGAGGCCCACCACTTTCACACCCTGTCGGATAACCAGGCGATACACCTGCTCGGGACTGCTCCCGAGCGCCATACGTATTCCCAATTCACGAGTACGTTGGGCCACGGTGTACGCCAACACGCCATAGATTCCCACCGCGGCCAGGAATAGGGCGACGGCCGCGAAGGTCATCAGCAGCAGCATCGGAGTCCGACGCGTCACCAGGGAATCCGCTACCCGCTCCTCCATGGTCTCCGGCAGGTAGAAAGGCAGATCTGGGTCAATGCCGCTGACGACGTTTCGAATCGAGGAGGTGGCGGCGGTGGGTTCCATCGCGGTACGGGCGGTCAGCGTGACGAAGTTGGGCGTCTGTTGCTTGTAGGTGAAGTAGTAAGCTCCAACCTGATCCGTCGCAGTCAGATCGTTGTGTTTGATCTCAGCGACCACACCGATGATGGTGTACAAGTTCTCTTCGTCGTCGGCATCCTCCATGCCGGGCACCGAGCCGTACAACATTCGCTTGCCCAGCGGACTCTCGTTCGGGAAGTAGCGATTGGCCAGCCATGCGTCGAGGATGATGACGTTGCCCGACTCCTCCGTATCCGTCTCGTCGAACGTGCGGCCGCTGAGTAGAGGGATGCCCATCGTCTCGAAGTAGTCCGGACCGACGACGTTACTGAACGGCGCCAGTAGCGACTCGCCTGGGGTCGGTACGTAGCCTTCGGGGGTGATCACGCTGGAGCTGTTGCTGCCGCTGAACGGGAGGTTGGTAACGATCGAAGCGGCGGTGACGCCGGGCAGTGCCCGGACCTCGAAGAGCATCTCGTCCAGGAACTGTCTGCGCGCGTCATCTTCTTCATAACGGGAATTGGGAAGCGATACGAAGCCAGTTAGCACGTTCTCCGGCTGGAAGCCGGGATCTTCGTTCAGCACCGCGCGCATGCTGGCGAACATCAGACCGGCCCCAATCAGCAAGATGAATGCAATCGCCACTTGGCCCATCACAAGTGCGCTACGAACGGTCACCGTCCCGCGGCTTGCCGAACCGGTTCGACTTTCCGATCGGAAGACGGAGCTCAGATCGCTTCGGAACATGTGGACCAAGGGGATCAAGCCAAACAGGACACCGGCGGCAACCGCTATCGACAGGGTAAAGAGTACGACGGTACCGTCGATGCCCACCTGCGCGCCGCGCGGTAGATCTTCGATGCCCAGGCTTTCGAGCAGACTCAGCCCTCCCGCCGCCACGCCGAGACCTAACAGACCGCCGAGCGCAGCCACCAGTACCGCCTCGGTGAGCAGCTGGCGGCTCAACCGGGCCCGGTCAGCGCCGACGGCGATGCGTATCGCCATCTCCCGAAGACGGACGTTGGAGCGGGCCAGCATCAAGTTGGCGATGTTCAGGCAGCCGATGAGCAAAACAAACGCTACTCCGACCCACAGCATGATGAGCGCGGGTCTGATGTCGCGCACCAGGTCGTCCAGTAGATTGACGATAACTACGGTGTAACCGGCATCGGCAAGGATTTGCGCCGCGTTGGGGACGGGCCATTCCTCGATCAGCCCGCGATCCAGAGCAGCAATCTGCTCCAACGCTTGCTCGATAGTCGCTCCAGGAGCAAGGCGCGCGATCATGTTGTAGCTGTTGTTGTGCAGTCGTTCCGTGGTGCGATCCTCAGCTGTGAACGGGATCGGTACATAGAATCGCGTCTCGCGTTGGCCGAGGAAGTGGAAATCCTCCGGCATCACACCCACGATGGTGTAGGGTCGCCCGTTGATTCGCAGATCCTGACCTAGGGCAGCGGGATCGCCGGCGTAGCGTTCCTGCCAGAAGCCGTAGCTCAAGATCGTCACCTGCTCGCTGCCGACTTCCATCTCCTCTTCGGTGAAGCCGCGGCCCAACAACGGGCGGACACCCAGCGTGGAGAAGAAGGAGGCCGTTATCCTTTGCGACAGGACGCGTTCAGGGCTCCCGGTCTCACCGATGGTGTGGCCCCAGTTCTGATACTCGGCAATATCGGAGAATGCGGAGACCGCGTCGCGCCGATAGAAGTAGTCTGGCGCGCTGGCGGCTGCCCGTTCGGCCCCGGCGTTGGGGTAGCTGTTGAAGACTCTGACGAGCCGATCTGACTCCTCGAAAGGGAGCGGATCGAGCATCACGGTATTGACGACGCTGAAGATGGCCGTGTTGGCTCCCACGCAGACAGCCAGCGTGAGCAAAACGGTCAAGCTCAGCGCCTTCTCCTTCCATAGGAGCTTGGCGCCGAACCTCAGGTCCTGAAGCAGAGTTTCCATGATCTGTATTTTGCTTTTCGGGTCGCGGGGCTCGCATGGCTTGCCCAATCCTACGAACGGGCGACGCCGGGCGTTTCAGATCGCTGTAATCGTGGAGGGTGGCAACAGTCTGGGGTGGTCGGGATGCCGGGCTCGGCGTAGCCCGGCATCCAATCTTGTCACTACGCGTTGAGCCAACGCGCCAGCGCTTTTCCGATCTCGTGAGGGTGGTCCTCCTGTAGAAAGTGGATTCCTTCACCCAGATCGACCGTTTCCAGATTCTTCAGGTTTGCCTGACACCACTCGACCATAGGCGGTGGCATGATCGCGCCGGGCGTCGCATGGAATAGAAGCTTCGGAATCTCGGTCTCTTGCAGCCAGCCGTTATAGGTGACGATCGCATCGACGACGTCCGCTGGCTCGCCCGCGATGGGCAGTTCGTTCGGCCAGCGCCACAGCGGCTTGCGACTCGGCGTCTCGAGATAAGGTTTGCGGTAGACGTTCATCTCTTCGTCCGACAGGTCGCGGACGATGGCGCCGGGCAGCACGGCTTCGACGAACATGTTCTGGTTAACGATCATCTCCCACCCCATCTCGGGAGCGCGAAAGGCCTGGAACGTTTCGACGAAGTCAGCTGGGAACTCGTCCCAGCCGGGTACCGGCGCGAGAATCGCCTCCATCATGGCGAGCGCTTTGACATTACCCTCGTTCTGGCGGGCGTAGTGCAGCCCGAGACCCGATCCCCAGTCGTGGATCACGAGGGTGATGTTCTTCAGCTCCAGCGCCTCGATGAAGCCATCGACGTACTCGTAGTGATCGAAGAAGCGATAGTCGATATCAGGCTTGTCCGACTTGCCCATCCCGATGAGATCCATGGCGATCGCCCGGCGATTCTGACTCACATATGGCATAATGTTACGCCACAGATAGGACGACGTCGGGTTACCATGTAGGAAGAGCACCGGGTCGCCCGACCCTTCTTCTACATAGTGGAGTTTCGACCCCTTCACCTCAACGAAGCGGGATTCAAATGGGAAAGCGGCGGAGATCTTCTTCGCTTCTGACATTGCCGGCCTCCTTGCCATGATTGGAGCGGGCTACGGCACCGTCACCGTACTCTTCTCCGGTCAGCTCGCTCCGAACGATGAAAAACGGTGAGCCGGATTATCAGGTTCCCGGTCGGTCACCGGGCCACACACACAGACTGTTTTTCGAAGAATCTTCTGGCTGGCGTGAAGCTGTGCTCTAGTCCTCAAAATCTAATCCTCAATCCCAAACATTCTATGGGGAGTTGAGGATTGAGGATTAGATGTTGATGAATATTAGACCTCTTGCCTTGCACCGCTTCCAACCCCGCCCCTACCCCTTGGGCTCAAGAAAATCCAAAAACTTCCGGTCGCCCCACAACGGTTGCAGGTCGAGGTCCCGGTGCAGTTGAAGATTGAACTTCCGGCCCTCGGCGTACGATTGACGTAAGAGCCGCATGGCCAGATCTCGTTCGCCCAACAGCGCATAGACGCAGGCCTGCCAGTAGGTGTCGCGGCCGAAATCGTACGGGTCGTTCGTGCCGGCCAGGCGCTCCGCGATGGCCCGCGCTTCTTCTTTGTCGCCGCGGCGCGCGGCAATGGCGCCAAGGAAGCCCTGAAAGTTGACGCTGTCCGGGTATTCAGCGGCCAGTTCCCGAAACATGTTGGCCGCTTCATCCCAACGCTCGGCGCCATACAGAGAGAGCGCGATGAAGCTCCGGCGCTGCCGGTCGTTCGGGTCGTCGTGCGGATTGCTCTCGTACCAGGCGACGGAGCGATTCGCCGTGCGGATCGCGGCTTCGTGGTGCCCATGTGCCCGCAACTCGAAACCGGCGGCCGCCATCAGGTTAGCCGGAGTAGGCACCCAAACGCCGTTCGGCGGAAGAGCGGCAATTGAATCGAGTGATTCGTCCAGTTCATCGAATCGCCCGAGGGCTGCCAGTGCCCGACTCTCCAGGTTCAGAACGTCCAGCTGTTCTGGGTAGTGTTCTTTAGCGCGGCGCGCGGCTTCCAGCTCCGCTTCGTGTTCGCCGAGCATGTGGTAGCTGGAGGTGAGCGCAAACCAGTAGAGACGCTCAACACCGTAGAGGCCTGCCGATCGAACGAGGCTCGGGTACCAATCAGCCTCGGTGAGGGCCTCGACCGCCTCGGTTGGATGATTGACCCACAGCGCGCGCAATGCCAGATCGAGGGGCGCTTCGGGTTGCCGGCGGGCGGCTCTCAGGGCGGCGGCACGGTCGCCGGTTGTCTCCGCGATGAGCAGGTCGAGTTGAGCCGCACCTAGCGGTGTCAACTTTTCGCGCCGCGTATCGGCCTCCCGGGCGAGTGAATCGGCTTCGGCGGGCGAATTGTCCGAGAAAGCCGACCAGCCCGCTCTGACGAGCGCCGCCACGAGGGTCGTGTCCAGCCGAAAGGCCTCGAGATACAGGTCCTTCGCCTCTGCGAAGCGACGGGTTCCCTCCACACTGTGACCACGGTCGGCGAGTTCTTGCCCGTCGACAAAAGCGCGGTAGGCCTCAAAGGTTGGAGGATGCCTCAACGCATCGGCGAACAGGCCTATCCGGCCATCCAACGTCGTCGCGATCGCACCGGCGACTCGCTGTTGAATGACCTCCACAGCAACCGTCGGCTCGTCGATGTGCGCTGGGCCCGAAGCGATATTCGCGATCACGCGGTTGCTTCCAACATCCGTTACGAGTGTCTCGATCTGTAGCGAGTCGCCGACGAGGTAGATCGTACCGCTGACCACCGTGCCCGCGTTCGTCGCCTCGGCCAACGTGACGACCCTAGCGTCTTCGCTCCCGCTTTCGGACGTGACTCGGGATCGCTGTAGCTGAAGCGCGGCTTCCGGCGGCACGGTCTCGACCAATCCCGTGCTCTCCAAGCTTCGTGTGATTCCATCCGACGCGAGGAGCCCCAATTGATCGAGTTGAGCGTTGCCGGTCTGGTTCTCGAACGGCATCACGAGTACGCGTCTTGGGCTGAGACCGGGATTGCCCGCCGAGTCGTCTGACGTGACGCCCCAGACCACGAGCAGCGCGATCACCATGGTTGCCCCGGCGACCATGCCGAGTCGAAAAGCTTTCGACTTCGTGACGGGTCGATGCTTGGGCTCAGCGAACGCCGGCGCTGGCCCGACGGCGGTCTCTTTCGCTGCGGCTGCCTCGCCGTTCGGCTTCCTGCGCCCGCGAATGCCCTCCACGAGCGTGCGGGTCTCGGGTGCGGGCTCGAGATCGAGCTCGGCCTTCAGTCTTCGAGCAAACGCTTCGTATTCCTGCACGGCGACCGAGCGGTCTCCGACCCGGTCGAGCAACTCGACGACCCGGCGTACCAGCGCCTCGTCCAGCGGAGCGAGGGCAAGAGCGCGCCGCGCCCAGCGCACTGCGGCTTCGTTGTCTTTATCTTCTGACTCCTCGGCCAGCGTCCACGCCGTCGTTGCTGCCATGTCTCGGAGCTCGGCCCGGCGGCCGTCGATCCACTTCTCGAAATCCGGCGCGTCGGCGATGTAGAAGCCCTCCAACAGCTCGCCGCGATAGAGCTCGAGCGCCGTCTCTCGCTCGCCGGCCTGGATGGCGTTCTCGAACGCCGCCACATCGCACCAGAACATGTCACCGGCCAGACCAACCTCATCGTCGCCACGCGTCAGCAGGACATCCTCGCCAAGCGACTTCCGCAGGTGGTGCAGCGACTGGCGCAACGCGTTGCGGGCCCGATCGGGATCGCTGTCAGCCCAAAAGAGTCGGATCAGCGTGTCCCTGCGGACCAGGCCGCGGCGAGCACTGGCTGCCAGATAGGAGAGAAGCGCGACGAGCTTGGGCCGGGCCAGGATCGAGAGCAGCTGATTGCCCTCTGGCCCTTTGAGCTCTGCGGTGCCCAGGACCCGAAACTCGGTCTTCGGAACCTCTGAAAGCGGTATGTCCATGGCTAAAATCCGCCGAATAACGCCTAGAAAACGGCCGAAAAACGGGACTTTTCTATTGTGAGCGCGAACTGAAGCCCCGGACGACCACGAGCAAACGAAAACAGCGACTCGGAAGTGTTATCCCGGGCTCCAGGGAAACGGGGAGCGAGGTTCCCGGAACCATGGCCCACTACGAATCGAACGAATAGGAGGTTTCTAATGAATAAGACGACTGTAGCCGCTCTAACGTTGGCTACCCTGGTAGCCGGCGCTGACTTGGCGCAGGCGCAGAGTTTCTCGGTCGGCGCTTTCGGGGGCTGGAACAGATCCACGATCAGCTTCAGCGAAGAGCCGTTCGATGTGAGCCCCAGAAACGGGTTCAACGTGGGCGCGATGGCCGCGGTGAACTTCACGCCAAACTGGGCAGTGGAACTTGCCGGCATGTACACGGCGAAGGGCGCGAAGGTCGAAGACCCCGCGTTCGACGACGGGGCGGTTGAAGTGGATTACATCGAGGTTCCATTGCTTCTCCGGGCGACGATCCCGACGCAGGGCGACAGCAGGCTGTCGTTTCATCTGTATGCGGGCCCGGCGATCGGCTTCCAGTTGAGCTGCAATATCTGGGTCGAGGGGAGCGGACAGAGGGTCGAAGACAAGTGCGATTCCGAGACTTTCGAGGCGAAGACCAAGAGCACGGACTTCAGCCTGTTCTTCGGCGGCGGTGTCGGGATCGGCGCCGGGCCGGGCGACATCCAATTAGACATCGCCTACGACCTGGGTTTGTCCAACCTGATTGACGAGGCGGGCGACCCGACGGAGGCGAAGAACAGAACGCTCATGCTGACGGCGGGCTACCTGCTACCGGTTGGCGGGAGCTAGAAGAAGTGAAGCTGTCGTTGTCGTTGTCGCTATCGAGTCGACTAATCCTGTCCCGGAGTGCCCGCCGATAGCGGCAGCGGCAGCGGCGGTTAGAGTCAGGGATTCGGGGGGTTGGGGATTGCGAGGTTCGGGGGGTGAAGGGTTGAAGTTGGAGAGTAAGTGGTGAATAGATGAGGAAGAGACGAATGTTGACCGGAGTGCAATACATGGGTTTGGGCGCTCTTGCAGTCCTTCTTTCTTTGGTGCTGGCGTGTGACAATGATCCAACTGAGCCATCGGCCATTGAGATTTCGTTCGAACCGGGCCTGCAGGGTTTCGAGGCCCGGTTGGATAGTCTGCGGGTGGGTCTCAAGATTCCGGGTCTAGCGGCGGCCATCGTCAAGGACGAAGAGATCGTTTGGTCGGCTGGCTTCGGCTATTCGGACGTCGAGACCGAACGACGCGTCACACCCGAAACGCCCTTCCACCTGGCCTCACTTACCAAGACATACGCATCGACGATCGTGATGCAGTTAGTGGAGCAGGGACTGGTGGATCTCGATGATCCAGTCGGCGACTACGGTATAGATCTGGGGAACGATGCGATACGCGTGCGTCACTTGATGAACCACACGTCGAAAGGGACGCCCGGATCTCAGTACGAGTACTCCGGCGATCGGTTCGGCCTGCTGGATTACGTCATCGAGGAGTCGTCAGGGCGGACCTTCGGCGAGCTCGTAGTCGAGAAGATCCTCGACCCGTTGCAGGCGCGGAACACAGCCCCCAACCCCAGTGACCTCGAGGACTTTCTCCTGACCGGACTGGACCGCGAGGACTTTATGCGCCGGATGGCCCGTGGCTACGAGTCTAGTGGCACCGGCGTAGTGCAGGTCGAATTACCGCGATACTTCGGAACCGCGGCTGGCATGGTGGCGTCGGCCGAAGACTACGCTGCGTACTCAATCGCTATCGACCGAGGGCAGTTCCTGTCCGGTGAGACCTGGGACTCCGTCTTCACGCCGGCTGTCTCTAACGGTGGCGTGACCCTGCCATACGCTCTGGGCTGGTTCATCTACCGCTATCAAGGCGTCGAGTTGCAGTGGCACTACGGCTATTGGATAGGCAACTCGTCGCTCATCGTGCGGGCGCCGGAGCACGGCCTCGCGTTCGTCGTCCTGGCCAACACCGACGCGTTGAGTCGCGTTTACGGCCTGGGCGTTGACGCCAACGTGATGCGCTCCGACGTCGCGCGGCTGTTTGTCGAATCGTTCGTGCTCGGTAGCGAGCCTCTCCCCTAGGGGCGAGTCGGGGTGAGGTCGAGCTCGTTGAGGAACATCTCTCCGCCAGAGTCCTTGCCCCGGCGGCGGGCGGTGCGGGTCAGCACCAATCGGTCTTTCGCCCGCGTCATACCCACATAAAGCAGACGTCGGGCCTCGTCTGTGTCGTCCTTGCGGTTCTCCACCGCCGCGTAGTAGCCGGGCATCTGGAAGTCCTCTACGCCGACCACGTAGACGCGGGAGAACTCCAGCCCCTTGGTGGAGTGGAGGGTCAAGAGATTCACCCGGTGCGGATCGGCCTCAACGCCTTCAGAGGTGGAGAGGGCGACCCGCTCCAGGAAGTTCGCAACGCTCTCTTCAAGCGTGTCAGCCTGGCTCACCTCGACGAGCGTGGCCAAGCGAGCCATCGCCGCCGGGTAGCGCTCCGCGGGTGGTCGCTCGGCCCGGATTCGTTCCATCATCTTGCGGCCGCCCAGGCGCGCGATGACCTCATCGAGCTCGGGCGCCTCCGGTACCCGGTCCCGTTCGGTGGCGTAGAAGTCGAGACAGTCGCTGTAGCGTCCGAGAGCGAATGGCACCGCGAGCTCCTGGAGCAAGCGGTCTTCGTCTTTCAGCACGTTCCACTTCTCGAGCGCCAATCCCAGCGCGACGTGGTCCAGCAGATTGACCATCGAAGCTTTGCGGGCTCGAACGCGCTTCAGTTCGCTCAGGCCACGGAACACGTGGGCGAGAGCGACCGCGTCGTCCAGCGCATGGTGTGCCCGCTCGATCGCCACGCCGAAGCGGGTCGCCAGGTCCGTCAGGCGGGCGCTCTCTTTGAACAGCGATCGGGCGAGGGGCAGGGTGTCGAAGAAGACGAGATTGGAGACATCGGCGAACTCCCCGGCCTGTCTCCTCAAGACGGGAACATCGAAGGCGAGCCCGTTGTGGGCGACCAGCACATCATCTCCGGCGAACGCGGCGAACTCGGGCCAGACCTGCTCCAGCGGTGGAGCGTCGCGCAACTCGTCGTCGGTATAGCCGTGGACCTCTGACGCGCCGGGCGCCACCGGCTTCCCGGGGCGAACGAGGGAGTGGAACGTCTCGACCACCTGTCCGCCGCGCACCCGGGAGGCTCCGATCTCGACGATCTCGCAGGTCATCGGGTCCAGATCCGTCGTCTCGAGATCGAAGGTGACGAATTCGCGAAGCCCATCAGCAAAGTCGCGGCTGTGCACGAACTGCAGCGCCTTGAACAGGGTGGTGATGAAGGGGCGCTCGCACTTGGCTTCCGCCCGCAACACCAGATCCGCGGGGACCGGATCGACGTCATCAGTCAGGTAGTCTACGGCGGCGGGGAGCTTGGCCGCCATCATCATCCCGCGTATCGCGATCTCGCCGCCGCCCCGCGGCTCTATCCAGATTCGACCGCCCCGCTTCACGACTTCGCGCAACTGCTCGGCTAGCTCTGCAGCCCCAGGAAAGCCTAGCGGGTCATCGAGGTCTTCATATCGCTCTTCCAGCTTGTTGTCGTAGCGCCGAACGCGCTGCGTTAGTAGCTCGTTGATTAAGTCGTCCAGCGACTCGTGGGACTCATACAGCGCCCGCAGGTTCTCCACGTGGAAGATGAGCCGCCACGCTTTCTTGGTGTCGGGATGATCCTTCGGGTGGTTGCGCGCGTAGAGGCGAAGCGCCTGCAGGAGCTCGACATCGTTTCGCTGGGCCAGCGTCCGGACCTCACCGATCAGCGCCCGCGGCAACATGCGCTCGGCGAAGGCTTCCACGTTGATCGGGTCATCGGGCGCGGCGACGAGGCGGAGCGAGGCGACCACATAGGCGATGACCGAGTCATCGAGCAACGATCGCCCGCGAGCCAGACGACAGGGCAGCTCCGCCGCGACCATGCGGCTCTCCAGGTGACGCCCCACGAGGTGCTGTCTATATAGCACGGCGTAGTCACCCCAGCCGAGCCCCGATTCCGCACGGTCGGCCAGTATGTCGTCGATTATCCAGTTGGCTTCGGCGTCTTCATCATCGAAGGCGTAGGCAATCACTTCATGTTCCGACTCCCGGTCCGCCTCGATTTCCTTGCGGAACAACTCAGGATTTTCTCGCATCAGGCGTCGCGCGACGTCGAAGATCTGCCGGCTGCAGCGACAGTTTTTGTCGAGGATGATCTCCTTTGCTTTGAACTCGGTACTGAAGCGCCAGATGATACGAGGATCTGAACCGCGCCACGAAAAGATCGATTGCTCGTCGTCACCCACCGCGAAGATGTTGCGGTGCTCTTCGGCCAGGCGCTTGATGATGGTGTACTGTGACGCGTCCAGGTCCTGAAACTCGTCAACAAGTACGTAGTCCCAGCGCGAGGCGACCTCCACGGCCACCTCCGGGTGTTCGCGGAACAGCCGGTCCGTGAGGGCGATGATGTCGTCGAAGTCGACCAGGTTCTTCTCGCGCAGTGACGAGAGGTAGCTCTCGTAGATCGCATCGTCGTTTTCGGTCAGCTCGTAGCCCTGGAGGCGGCGACGCCCGAATAGATTCAGCAGGCGCCCGCGCCGTTTCTCGGGCCAGACGTTGAGGCGCCGCAGCAGCAGCTTTTGGTACTCGTCGTCGGCAACCCCGAAGCCACGGCGCAGTCCAAGCTTCTCGGGGTGGTCCCGCAGAATGCCCAGGCAAAGGGAGTGAAGGGTTCCGCGAGTGATTTTGTCGGCCTCCGCGCCGAGCTGAGCGTGGAGTCGGGCCGTGACTTCTTCAGCGGCTTTGTTGGTGAACGTGACGGCGCAGATCCGCTCGGGCGAGAAGCCTGCGTTTTGAATAAGGCGAGCGACGCGTCGGATCAGGCAGAACGTCTTTCCGGCGCCGGGCCCGGCGAGGACAAGGACCGGCCCTGGGTCGGCCTCGATGGCCTCGATCTGCTTCGGAAACGGTATCAGCTCATCTTTCATGAGCAACTTGATAATCGAGGGCTGCGGGCTGAGTTGTTGATGATCGTGATCAATTCTCGGGCCTTGTATGTCTAAAGTTAAAGGCCTAGTCTACAAACGTTCGATCACAATCATCAACACCCTTTAAACCAACTCTCCATACTCACGTTCGCAAGCGAGGAATGTGACGATGCCTGATATCAAAGTCTACACGACGCCGACTTGACCCTATTGCGGGCTCGCCAAGGATTGGCTGAGAGAAAACGGCTGTGAGTTTGTGGAAGCAGACATCACCAAGGATGTCTTCGAACTCAGAGAGTGGCGTGCGCTGACTGGCGGCGTCGGCGTGCCGGTGATCGCGCATGGCAAAGACTTCGTCATCGGCTTCAACCCGGAGCGGCTGGAGATGATGCTGGACAGCTGCCTGCATACGACGCCGGTGGACATTCCGGACGACGAAGACTGATCAACGTCCTCAAGCTCGATCCTATCGACAAGATCCTGCCTCAGGAGGTCTCGATGCGGGCCGTAACTTTGGCTGTATGTCTGCTTCTGTTCGCGAGCGCGCCGCTATCGGCGCAGGACCCAGGCGCCGGTGACCCACTCGCCGGCTTTGACGCGTACGTGAGCCAGGCTGTCAGCGACTGGGGAGTCCCGGGCCTTGCCGTGGCGGTCGTGAAAGACGGCGCGGTGGTGTTTGCCGAGGGCTATGGCGTGCGGCGACTGGGCGACGATGAGCCTGTGGACGTTCACACGCTGTTCGCCAATGCGTCAACGACCAAAGCTTTCACGTCTATGGCTGTTGCGATGATGGTGGATGCCGGTAAGCTCTCTTGGGACGATCCGGTCAGTAAGCACGTCCCGGGATTCGTTCTCTACGATCCGTATCCGACCCGGGAGATCACCATCCGCGACCTGCTCTCCCACCGGGTCGGGTTTGGCGATCCGTGGTACCTATGGTGGGGCATCGACCTGGACTTCTCCGAAGTGATCGGTCGCCTACGATTTGTAGAACCGCAATCCAGCTTCCGCTCCGCCTACGCCTACAACAACGTCTCTTTCGCGACGGCTGGGATCATTGCGGGACAGGCGGATGGCACGACCTGGGACGAACTGGTGATTGAGCGAATCCTGCAGCCGTTGGGTATGGAAGAGACGGTGACCCAGGGACTCCACGTGCAGGGCAAGGACAACGTTGCCGCCATCCACGACGTGATCGACGACACGCTGCGAGAAATCTCCGGCACCGGAGTCGGCCTCGTCGACCCCATCGCCCCCGCCGGTTCCATGTACTCGAGCGTGATGGACATGACGCGCTGGCTCCGCTTTCTGTTGAACGAAGGTTCGGTGGGCGGCCAGCAACTAGTCAGCGAAGAGGTGTTCGAAGAGCTCTTCCGACCTCAGACCCTCATACCCCAGAGGAACTTCTATCCTACGGCGCGTCTCACTCGGCCGCGATTCACCGCTTACGGGCTCGGCTGGTTCCTTCAGGATTACCGTGGCCAGTTCGTCGCGTTTCACACCGGCAGCATCGACGGCACCGTGGCCATCGTTGGGTTGCTCCCCGATCACGAATTGGGCGTGGTCGTATTCGCCAACCGTGACCACACGGAGTTGCGTCATGCATTGATGCTAAGGGTGTTCGATGCGTACCTCGGCGAGCCGTGGCGTGACTGGAGCTCCGAGCTGAAGGAGTTGTACGATGGGTTCGCCGCGGAAGCGGCGGAGCAGGAGGAGAAGTTCCGCAACGAACAAATTCTCGACACCGAGCCGACCCTACCGCTCGCTGAGTATGCCGGAACGTATACGGATAGGTTGTTCGGTTCGGTAAGCGTCAGCTACGGTGACGGCGCCTTGATCCTCGAACGCTCTCCCTACCTCACTGCCGACCTCGAGCACTGGCACTACGACACGTTCCTCGCCGTCTACCGCAATCGGTGGGTGGGAGAAGGGACTGCCACGTTCGTCATCGGCAGCGACGGCAAAGTCAAAGCGCTCGAGCTGATGGGAGCGACGCTGATCCGCGTTCCCGAGGAAGAGAGTGACTAGATGATCGTCGTTCAGAATCGCATTCCCGTCGCCGATGGACATGAGGAGGCTTTCCTCGAACGATTCCGCACACGAAGAGGGCTGGTCGATGGCCAGCCCGGCTTCATCCGCAACATGGTTCTTCGCCCCTTGAAGAGCGACTATTTCATAGTGCTGACGTTCTGGGAGAATGAGGCCGCCTTCCAGGCATGGACCGAAAGCGATGCCTTTAAGGAGGCCCACAGCCGGGTGCCGCCAAAGGACATGTTCAGGGGCCGGTCCGAGCTCGAGATGCACGAGGTTGCTCTCGATACCCTGGGCTCCTAGCGTGTCTCGGCGTTCCCGACACCGAACGCGGTTGCGCAGAGCGCCGGCGGCTAACCGACTGGCTCACCTCTTGCTAAATTGAGTGTCGCAAACGGCAATGAATCCTTAGGTTCCAGGGGATCTCCCAGGGAATAACGAGAATCTTTATGCTCTATCTGTGGCAATTTGTCCCGGATAGACAGCGAGCATTCCAGAAGATCTGGCTTCAGTTAGAGAGGCTGTTGAAAGGGGCATCGTGTAATGAGCTCAGCCAACCCTGATACTCAGACCCAGACCGGTCTCGGCACGCTTCCGGGCGATGACGTGCGCCAGGTGATGTGGCGGTTCAGCGATCGCTACGACCTTCAGATGCTGGTGCAGGCGGCGCGAGCGGTGGCGCGCGGACCCGTGGCGAGACTGGTCGCCGAGGGTGCGCGAAACACGCACGAATGGACGGAAGAGAAGAACGCGCTGCTCAAGGCCTACGACGAGGCGGGGATCACCAGCGTGTTCCTGGAGCCGGAGTACGGCGGCTTCATCGAAGGTCCAAAGAACCTGGCGATGGCATTGGCGGCGTTCGAGCTGGCCTGGGTGGACGGCGGCGCATCGACGGGCGCCATGGCGGGTCACCTGGGTCTGTCGCCGATTCATGAGAAAGGGACGCTCGAGCAGAAGGAGGAGTACTCGAGGCGGTTTGCGCCGCCGCAGCCTGGCGAGGATCGTGAGGTTGAGCGCAGCGCGTTCGCGTTGACGGAGCCGATCCCTTACGTCGGTGTGGACACGGGTATCCTGGGCGGAAAAGTCACGGTGAAGGAGTGGAAAGAAGGCGAGGAGCCGGTCCTACATGTAGAGAAGCGCGGTCGATTCATCACCAACATGGCGTTTGCCAACTTTGTGTCCGCGGCGGTGGATACCGGCGATGATCGCATCAAGAGCAGTTGCATGATCATTCTCGAGGAGAGCGATCCAGGGACGTACGATCGCGGCACTCCGACCAAGAAGCTCGTTCACCAGCTCTCTGCCACCAGTGATCCCGCATTCAGCCTCGATGTTCCCGCGAGCCGTATCATCGGTGGCTACACCATCGAGGACGGCGTGATCGTTCCGAACTACACGCACTCCGAGATCATCGACTCGGTGTTCCGCCGTACGCGTGTGACGGTCGGCATGATGACTGCGGCCAAGCTGTTGTCGGCGGTAGAGCCGGTGATCCGGTACCATCGAGGTCGCTTCCGCGGCGGATCGATGGACACGCCGGGCACGCCACGCCACGAGTTGGGTCTGCAGCAGAAGGAAGACGTGTTGCACCGCGTGACCGACATCTGGGCGACGGGCGAGGCGAGCGCATCACTGGGCTTCGCGGGAGCGAGGTTATTTGACGAGTTGGATCCACTGGATCATAGCCGCGAGGAGATCTTCAAGCGGTATGAAATACCCGAAGGCCGAAAGTCTATTCGAGCGTTGGCCAAGTGGACGGACCAGGCGGTTGAGTACGTACGCCTCGCCGCGAAACCGGAGAACGAGCGCGATCAGGCTCGGTTCCAGGAACTGGAGTCGAACGAACTGATCCAGTATCTGGTGAAAGACTCGCTGGCCAATGTTCTATGCCCCGCTATCAAGCTGTGGAACACCGGGCACGGCGCGAACATGATGCGCGAGGCGGTGAGCCTGATGGGCGGGTATGGGATCACGGAAGACTGTCCAGGGTTCTTGCCGCAGAAGTGGATGGACGCGCAGCTGGAAGCGACGTACGAAGGGCCGGAAGCTGTGCAACGCCGGCAGCTGAGCGTCACGATGACAAATCCGGTTTTCCTGGCGCAGTTCGAGGAATGGATTCGGGAGTTGCGCCAGGTCGCGGGGCACCGTCCGGGTTCCGGCGGCTGCACGCTGGCGTCGGCGATGGACCTGTGGCTCTGGACGCTTCGCCACCTGCTCGACGCGACCGACGACAGCGGCGCGCCGCTGTACAAGGGGCACCGCCAGGGTGTCACCTTCCCGATGGCCGACGCGCTGTGCTGGCTGATGGCTTCGCGCTATCAGATCATGGACGTGATCGAGTTGGACGAGAACGGGGGTCTGAACCCGAGTCTGGCAGAGGCACTGCCCGGTTTCGTGCGGTTCTTCACGGACCTGGCGCACGTCCAGGCGGCGAGCGCTGGCGGTGAAGTGGGAAGGATCTGTTCTTCGTTGGTATTCGGCTACAACCAGCATCCCTCGTGGACCAGCGACGCCGACCGCGCCTTCCAGGGCAGGGAGCTAGCGGTTCTTGAGGCGGTGGCGCCAGGTCTGTGTTCGTGTGCGGTCGACGCGTTCGATGAAGACGGTGAAGCTCCGCTGAAGCGCGGGCCGTGTGTCCGCTTCGACGGTTACGAGCCCTTCACGCTTCGGCGCGGTAAGCTTGACGGCTGCCTCACGGGTTCACGCCTGGCCAAAGACCGGGCGGCGCGAGCGATCACCGAGGTCACGATCCCCGAGGCCCTCGACTACCCGCAGTGATGGAGGGCCATCGATGATCGAAGCGGTGGACGTCCAGCGCCAGAGCATGGACGTTGATATCGTCTGCGTCGGGTTCGGTCCGGCGTCGGGCGGTTTCCTGACGACGCTGTCCCGGGCCATGCAGGACCCGGATCTTCAGCCCTACATGATGAGCTCGGCGATGCCGGGCATGCCGCTCCAGGTGCTTTGCTACGAACGAGCGGACGACATCGGATTCGGCGTCTCGGGCGTCGTAACTCGGGCCCGCGGAATCCGTGAGTCCTTCCCTAACCTCGATCTCTCGCAGATCCCGATGGCTCATGAGGTGACAAGGGAGAAACTCGTCTATCTCAAAGACCCAGTAGGGGCGAGCCGAAGGCCGAGGGGCGTGAAGAGCATGGATGCGCTGACGGCTAGCCTGAAGCTCATCGGTAAGAGCCGGGAGAAAGCGGTCGAGTTACCGTACATCCCCGACTTCATGGAGAAGAAGGACGGGATCGTCCTGTCCATCGGGCAGTTCAACCAGTGGGTGGGTCAGCAGCTGATGGCCCAGGGGCTCATCCAGCTTTGGCCAAGCTCGCCGGTTGCCGGGCCGATCATCGAGAAGGATGCGGTCGTCGGCGTGCGACTTGCCGACCAGGGCGTCGATGCACAGGGGACCCCCGACGCCGGGTACATGCCCGGTATGGATGTTCGGGCGGCGCTGACGGTCGTCGCCGATGGGCCAATCGGCCCGGTGGGCCGGCAGATCGATGAGCACTTCGGGCTCCCCGAAGGCCATCACCAGCGGGACTGGGCGGTCGGCATGAAGATGGTCGTCGACCTACCGGAGGGTTGTTCGCTGGAGCCGGGTACGGTGTTCCACACGATCGGGTACCCGGAACCTGAGATCTTCGGCTTCTTCTACGTCTACCCCGACAACGTGGCGTCCGTCGGCATCTTCGTTCCTTCGTGGTTCGAGAGCCCCGTCCGTGCGAGCTACCGCTATCTCCAGCACTGGATGATGCATCCCTATATCTGGCGTCACCTCGAGGGCGGAACCATGCGATCGTGGGGCGCGAAGACGCTCGCCGAATCGGGGCGCCGTGGCGAGCCGCACCTGGTGGGCGACGGATACGCGCGGGTTGGGGAAGGGTCGGGCAGCACCAACGTGCTAACGGGTTCGGGCGTCGACGAGGCGTGGACGACCGGCGTCCAGCTCGCCGAAGGCGTCATCGACCTGCTCAAACACGAGCGACCGTTCACGAAAGAGAATCTGGAAAAGGCATACGTGCAGCGGCGGCGCGGCAGCTGGCTGGAGAAAGAACTGGGCGTGGCGGAGAAGGCGCGGGACGGCTTCCAGAAGGGCTTCGTGCAGGGGCTACTGGGGATGGGGCTGACCGGGCTTTCCAAGGGCAAGATCAATATCTCGAGCGAAGTCAAACGCCCCCAGGATCACGTCCCATCCTTGACTGACTACTATGAGGGAACGCTGACCGGCAGCGATATCCAGAGAGTCCGCGGTGAGGCCGCTGCGGCGGGCTCAGCGATGCACGATGCGCTGATGTTGGCTGCCGGCTGGCCCGAGATCCCTTACGATGGCAAGTTGCTCGTGTCGCACCAGGACGCCCTGCTGATGGGCGGCAAAGTGCAGGCGCCGCCGGGATATCCGGACCATGTGGTGTTCATATATCCGAGCGTCTGCGAAGCGTGTGACAATCAGTTGTGCATCGAGGTTTGTTCCGGCGAGGCGATAACGCCGGACGAAAGCGGAGTGCCGCAGTTCGACCGCGAGAAGTGCATTCACTGCGGTGCTTGCGTTTGGAACTGCACCCAGCCGGTAGAGGGTGAGCTGGAACGGGGCAACATCGAGTTCCGGGCTGGTGCCGGCGGGCTGCATTCAGCCGAGAACTAGAGGTGATAAGATGAGAGCTGCAACGCTGTTGTTGGTGAGCGCGGCGATTCTGGTCATCGCAGCGCCGGCCGGCGCTCAGGTCGGAATCCAGGCCGGTTGGAACTACTCCATGCCGACTGTGCAGGTAGACGGTCAGGATGTTGGAAGCGTCAAGGATGTCAGTGGCTTCAACGTCGGTATCTTCACCGAGCGCGGCGGTATGATCGGGTTCATGGGAGGAGCGTACTACAGTCAGAAGGGGTTCGACAGCGACACGGCCAGCGTGAATCTGGACTACATCGAAGTCCCGGTCATGCTGCGCGTCACCATCCCGTTTATCCGAGCCTACGCCGGGATCAACCTGGGGTTCGAGATCGACTGTAATACCCAGAACGGCCCGGTGCTGCTGAACGGTGAGGCGTTCTTCTGCGAAGACAACCAGACCGAGGCGTTCGACTTCGGCTACAAAGTCGGTGTAGGCGGAAAGCTCCTCATGTTCTCCCTCGACGTTGCCTACATCTTCGGCACGACCGATGTCTGGAAATCGGAGGCGGGGACCATTAAGAACAGAGTTGTGCAGGTGGACCTCGGCCTCAGTTTCTGAAGGGGACTATTTTCATGAGTTCAGGCTTTCACATCGTTGTTTGCGGCAGTCTCGTTCCTGACCCGCTGCAGGTCCTGGAGCCCGTAGAGGGACCGTCGGGTCCGGCGCTGAAGAACGAGATGATGCTGCCGTCGGTGCTCGACCCGTGGGCGGGGCATGCCCTGTACGAGGCGGCGCACCTGGCCGCGCAGAGTGGTGACAGCAAGGTCTGGCTGGTGAGCCTGGGACCCAAGGCCCGGTTACAGCAGCTGATGATGTCGATCGCGCAGAAGGTGCCGTTCGAGCTGGTCGCCGCTGACGGTCCGGCCGGCGGTTTCGTCGACCCTGTTGAGACGGCGACGGCGTTGGCGCAAGCGATCGAAGGCATCGATGGGCTGGATCGATCGCGCATGCTGCTGTTTGGAGGTCGCGCGTCCGCGTCCCGTGATGCGGGTGTCACGCTGCAGATGGTCGGCGAGCGCCTCGGAATCACCGATCAGTTTCTGGCCGTCGACAAGCTGACGGTTCAGGACGACGGCTCGTTGCGCGTCCTCGAGCGCATCGAGGGCGGCCGCTACCTGGTCTCCGTTTGCCAGGGCGCACCGGCGGCGCTCGCCTGGTCGACTGGCGAGCTTCCCGAGCCGCCGAACAATCCGCAGGTAGGCATGCAGAACATGCGGGGGATCATGCCGGCACTGCAAAAGGCGCAGGCCGCGCAGGTGGGCGCCGAAGGAGTGACCTACGTGAAGGTCGAAGTGCCGCAGCAGCGGCGCGAGACGCGGATCGAGAAAGATATGTCGGTCGACGAGGTCGCGCGCGATATCGTCGAGTGGCTCAGGAGCTGAACATGGAGAAGGTGCTCTTCATCTCTCACACGGAACAGGACGGCTCGCTGCCTCGCGCCGCCCGCGAGGTATTGGGAGGCGCTGTGAGGCTGGCTGCCGACTTGGGCGCCCCGTTGTCCGTTGGTCTCGTGGGCACCGACGTCCAGAGCGCGGCGGACACGGTGGCGGGTTGTGGCGCCGAGTCGTTCTTCGCGGCGACCGCAGATGAGCTGGCGGCGTCGCGCTACTCGACCGACGCGGCGGCGTTCGAGGCTCTGGTCAGAGCGGCGGAGGCGACGGTAGTTCTGGCGCCGGGGACATCGCGAGTCTCCCGGTCGATGCCCGGCGTCGCTTCGCGGATGGACGGACGCATCGACACGCACATAGGCGCGATCGATGTTGCCGACGGCGCACCAAGAATCGAGCGTTGGTATTACCGCCAGCGCATGGTGGCCACCCTGACCCGAAGCCAGCGGCCCTGGTTCATGCTCGTCGATTCCGGGGTCTTGGAGGCTTGGGACGGACCCGCGGGAACGGCATCGCTGGTTCAGGTCGACGTTGATCTCCCGAGCCCGCGCACCGAAGTCGTCGGAGAAGAAGCGCCGGCGGTGGAAGCCCAGACCATCAGGCCGGATGCCGATGTGCTGTTCGTGGCCGGAGCCGGCTGGACAAAGAAGCAGACGGATGGCCAGAGCCACATCAAAGATGCCGAGACCCTGATTCTCGGCTTTCTGAATGCCACTCAGGCCTCACTGGGCAGCAGCAAGTCGCTCGTCGATCAGGCAGGGGAAGGCCACGAAGTGATCTCTTTCATGACCCACATGAATCAGGTCGGGCAGACCGGATCGACGCCGCGACACCCGAAAGGACTGGCCACTTGTTGCCACGGCGAGGAGCCACACGTCGTCGGCTGGCGATTCATCAACGAGCGCCGTGCCGTCAACCTGGATGCCGGATGTGGCTGGGCGCAGGGCAAGGCCGACGTGCTCTATGTGGCCGATGCGTTCGAGGTCCTGAAGAAGGTTAACGAGTTGCTCGGTTAGCTGCGGCGGCCTTCAGCCGCGGGTACAAGGACGCGAGGGGCGGCCGGTGGTCGCCCCTCGCGTCTTTGTACCCGCTTCTTAAGCCATTCCAGAGGTGGTTCCGGATCTGACGCAACGCTTTTGACCCTAACTGCGTCTAAATAGACAGGAAGCAGGGAGGAACTGGAGCAGGAGGAGAACGATGGGTTGTGCAAGAGCTGAAATGATAGAGAAATGCGGCGGATTGGCCGCCACAGGGGAAGAAAAGAGGTCGATCGCCAGCTGGCTGAAAGATGTAGGATCCCGTCCATTGTCCTTTCTGGTGAGCATGTCCTACCGGTCCAGCCGGTTCTGGACGGCCTACCTTTCCTAGGGGGCCCTGGTCTGCGCTGAGCCCGGAAACAAGTGGGCGAAGTGAGGCAGGGCCTCGTCTTGTATTCAGACCCTTTTCGGAACCCCACCAAAGTCCAATCTGTTCTCAATTCAGGGCCTCCGCGAATCGCAAGCCCGCGATAATGGCATGACATCAAGGGCCGCTCCCGACGCCTGCGGAACAGACCGGAACTGCTGCTGAAGCAGGCGGCTGACCGTGGAGCGGCCGTTTACTCATTGCTGGATTTTTTGCTGGGAAGTTTGAAACTGGAAGGTGGGACTAGCGTATAGGTCGAGCGCTCTCGTCCTGACCAGCACCCAGTCTATGACGTGCCTGACGCGGTACGCCTGCCTCCGCGCCGGGCACGCCTAGTGATAAGCTGCGGCTTTCTGAGCGGTCGATTCCGATCCCTGTTCGTCGGTGATCAGGTGCTTCGCTTTGACTTCCACCCACCGAACCCGGCGCTGGCAGAACTGACAGAGAACCCAGTCTTTCCCGAAGCCGACCCAGACGCAGGGACCAACGTTGTTGCAGTGCGGGCAATGCATACTGTGCTCCTTACTCATCTTACTGCTCCGATTGAGGCTGCTACTTTCGCACTTCCGCCTCTCCACAGGGCAGGAGCCATACCACGCCCGTACTACATGGCCTAAGCATAACCTTTGTAAGGATTTACGAGATTCTTGCCCTCGAAAAAGGGCCACCGAGAAAGGCCTGAATGTTACTGTTTGGTAACCAAGAAGGGAACGCGTTACCGCCGCCTTCCGTACCCTCTACCCCATACACCCTACTCCTTACCCCTTCACCCCTCACCCGCCGCTACCGCTTGAAGAGATTCTTGGCCAGAAAGAACACGTTCGCCGGGCGCTCCGCCAGCCGCCTCATGTACCACGGGTACCAGGACTCGCCGTAGCTGATCAACGAGCGCACCACGTAGCCCTTGGATGCGAGCCGCGCCTGCGTTTCGCCCTGAATGCCGTAAAGCATCTGGATTTCGAATGAGTTCTTCTTGAGTCCCAGTTTCTTGGCCCGCTCGCTAACGCCGGAAATCATGCGCGGGTCGTGGGTCCCGAAGAAGACGCGGGCGTTTCCCTGTTTGACTTCCTGCAACAACGTACCCGCTAGCCTGAGGAAGTTTGCATCGACATCGCGCTTCTTCGTGAAGACGATGTTGCCGGGCTCCTTGTAGGCGCCCTTCACGAGTCTGATGGTAGGCGACAAGGGAAGAAGCGAAACGACGTCGGAAGCCGTGCGGTGCAGATATGCCTGGAGGCATAGGGCAACGTTGGAGTGTTCGGAGCGCAGTCGCTTGTACAGTTCGATCGTGGTCGAGACGTAGGCTGAGCTTTCCATGTCGATGGCGACAAGGCGGCGGAGTGAGCCAGCACGCCGAACGATTCGTTCGATCCTCGACTGTGCCTCATCGAGTCCCATGTCGAGTCCGAACTGGGTCGGCTTCAGCGAGACGTCGGCATCCAGTTGGCGCTCGTTGATGAGATCGAGAACGCTCAGGTAGTGCTCTGCGACAGCGTCGGCATCATGACCCTCGGATACGTTTTCGCCGAGCTGCGTGAGGATTGATTTGATCCCTCGTTCGCGGAGTACCTCGCTGGCGCCGACGGCATCCTCGAGCGACTCGCCGGGTAGGAAACGCTGGACGGCGCGCCGGGTGAACGCGCGCTCTGTGAGCTGCTTTTCGAGCCACTTGTTCTCGGAAGCCCAGAGAAAGAACTGCCGTCCCAGTGCCAACAAAAGTCTCTCCTGGTGATTCGTGTGTGGCGGGTGTGATGCGGCATGCCGCTGGCTGCCTTTACCAACCTAGCTGGACGTCAGGATGCTCGGCAACTACTCCTTCTCTACGGGCTGACCCTCCGTAATCCAGGCGCGGATGCCACCCTTCAGGCTCACGACGTTCTTCATGCCAAGGGCGCGGAGCAAGCTGGATCCGATCCCCGAACGCCAGCCTTCCTGGCAGTGCAGCACGACGGTCCCGTCTGTGGGTATCTCGGCGGACCGCTCCGAGAGGTAGCCCAGCGGTATGCAGGCGACGCCCGGCATATGGCCGGACTCCCACTCTACCTGACCGCGAACGTCGATCACCGTAACACCGCCGTCGGCCATCTTGCGGGTCAATTCGCCCACGGTCACCTCTTTGGATGTTTCTAGCTTGCGTCTTTCCTCGGCCCAGGTCTTGATCACAGCGCTTCCAAAGTAACCACCGACATTGTCGAGTCCGATGAGGGAAAGATCGCGCACCGCCTCGTCAATGCCCTGCAGCTGGGCGTGATCGTCGATGATCAGGTAGAACTCGCGATCGTACGGGAGGAGCCAGCCGGCCCAGGTCGTGAAGGAGCGGTCGAAGGGGATGTTTATCGTTCCCGGAATGTGGCCCTCGGCGAAATCGCCGGTCTGGCGGGTATCGACGATGATTGCCCCCTCCTCGAGCAAACCGGCCAGCCTCATCTCGGGCAGCCGCTGCGGCCTGCGATAACCTCCCAGAATCGGCGGCCCCTCTTTGTTGATTCGCTTCATCACCGCAAAGTACTTCGGCGGCTCCGGCTGCCCCTCCAGCACGGCACCGACGAACGGGGGCTGCTCGGTGTAGCCGAATGCCCAGTTGAACATGCGCTCGTAGCCGACCGTGGATTGAGGTACGGCGCCCAGTGATTTTCCGCAGGCCGAGCCAGCGCCGTGGCCGGGCCAGAGCTGCAGATAATCCGGAAGCCCGCGGAAGTTCTGAATCGACTCGTAGAGCTTGTTGGCGGCGATTTCCATCGTTCCTTCGTACTGAGCGGCACGTTCGAGCAAATCGGGTCGTCCGACGTCCCCCACGAACACGAAGTCACCCGTGAAGACGCCCATCGGCTCGTTGGCGCTGGCGGTGTCCGTGACGACAAAGCAAATGTGTTCGGGTGTGTGTCCCGGCGTGTGGAGCGCCTCGATGCGAACGTTCCCGACCATGAACGAGTCCCCGTCCTTCAGCAGTACGGCGCCATCCTCGCCTGCGAACAAGTACTTCCAATCCTCGTCGCCCTCGTCGGACAGGTACATCTTCGCACCGGTACAGCGGGCCAGCTCCCGGGAGCCAGACACGAAGTCCGCGTGGATGTGCGTCTCCGTAACGTGCGTGATGCGCAGTCCTTCCTCTTCGGCCGCCTTGACGTAGGGCTCGACGTCTCGGTTGGGGTCGACAACAAGGGCCTCCCCGGTTGCCGCGCAACCCACCAGGTAGCTCGCCTGCGCGAGCTTGTCATCGTAGAAACGCTTCAACAACATCCTTCGCCTCCGCTTCCGGTATGAATACGCCCCGGTTCTGGTAGAGAATCGCGGCACCCATTAGCAACAGGAAGATGGCAAAACCCTTCCGCAACGTTTTGTGCGGTACGAACCGGACCAGGACTGTACCCAGCATGATCCCGACGATCGCTACGGCCGTAAACGTGACCATGAATCCCCAGGCGATCTCGACCTGGCCGAGATAGCCCGCGAATCCCGTCATTGACTTCATCGCGATGATCGCCAGGGAGGTTCCCACCGCCTGTTTCATGGGTATGCGTGCTAACAGCACCAAAACGGGCACGATCAGGAATCCGCCTCCCACGCCGACCAGACCGGTCAGCACGCCAACCGCTATCCCCTCCACCGCGATCAGTAGGATTGGAACGCTCCGCCTCTTCTCGGGCTGAAGGTCTTTAGGCACCGCGCGCACCCCGGGAACGCTGCCCCGCAACATGAAGTAGGCAGCGACGATCATCACCAGGGCAAACAGCACGAGCTGCACCGCTCCGCTGAAAAAGACCGAAAGCCGCGCCCCCAGATAGGTGCCGGCCATCGCCACCGCCCCAAATACCAGGGCAACACGGGTGTGAACGTTCCCGATCCGCCAGTGGCCAACCGCACCGAACAGCGCTGTCACGCCGACGACCGCCAGGCTCATCGCGATTGACTGCTTGGCATCGTAGCCCAACACGTAGACGAAGATCGGAACTGTCAGGATGGAGCCGCCCCCGCCCAACAGGCCGAGGGCGAGACCGATCAGTAGGCCCAGCCCGATTCCTAGCGCTAGCATCACACCCCAGAGCAACGAGTGTTTCAGAAGAGAGAAGCAATATAGCACGTCGGTCAAAGACACGGCGTAACGGGGCTGGGCGTCTACTCTTTGTCTATGACACGTGCTTGACAGCATCTCGCCGGCCGCGTTACTCTTTGCTGGATTGACGGGCGGTTTGTGGCTTCACGCGGAGGGTGAGATGAGTCCAGCGGACGAAAAACGTCATCCCATACAAGTCGTCGCGCGCCGGACGGGTCTGTCGTTGGATCTCCTGCGGGCCTGGGAGAAGCGCTACGGCGTCGTTGAGCCGGAGCGGACGGAAGGGGGTCGGCGGCTGTACTCTGATGAAGATGTCGAGCGGTTGCGTCTGCTGAAGAGGGCCAGCGACGCCGGTCGCCGAATCAGTCGAATATCGAAGCTGAACATCGACGAGCTCGCGGCGATGGTCGAGGAGGATGAAAGCGAGGAGGCGACGGCAGCGACGGGAGCGGAAACTGACCTGTCAGCGGGGATCTTTCTCAAAGCTTGCCTCGCGGCCGTCGAGCGACTCAACCCGCGGGAGTTGGAAGCGACACTCAATCGCGCCCTGATCACGCTGAGTGGCCCGGTGCTCATCGAAGGTGTGTTGGCGCCGCTACTCGGGCAGATTGGTGAGCGGTGGAGCCACGGCATGCTGAGCCCGGCGAACGAGCATCTGGCGTCGGCGATCGTCGTTCGAGTTCTTGGCGATGTGATAGCGGCGGCGGAGCCTTCCGGAGAGGCCCCGAACCTGGTCGTCGCTACACCGGCGGGTCAGTTACACGAGTTTGGCGCGTTATTCGCCGCGGCGACAGCGGCGTCGGAGGGTTGGCGCGTGACATATCTGGGTCGAGATCTTCCCGGCGCGGACATCGCGGCGACCGCCAACTCGACGGGCGCCGAAGCGGTAGCGCTGAGCATCGTCAGCCCGGGGTTCGATGCGGATGAGTTGGTCGAGTCGCTCCTCGAGTTGCGTAAGGAGCTGTCCGACGATGTTCCGATACTGGTGGGCGGCGCCAGCACCGACAGCTATGCGAAGGTCCTGGACAGAATTGGCGCCCAGCGCGTCGAGAGTCTCGATGAGCTACGGTCGACCCTGAACGATATGTCGTAGCGCGCTAGCTGAGGGGTCAGGCCTGACGACCTTTGCCTGAGTCGCTGACGCTCATCAGTTCTTCGGGGTAGGGAGTGAAGAAGGTCTGCGGCATTAGGTAGGGTTCGTCGAAGCGAACGATCCAGGCACGCAGAATCGAGGTGACCGCGCTTACCGGGACTTGCCGTTTTCGGTACCTCTCCAACGCCCTCCTGTAATAGGCCTTCTCGTTGCGGTTGAGCTCCTTTGAAAAGTAGCCTGCCGCATGCTCGAAAACGTTGATCACTGACGTATAGCGCGGTGCACGTGACAGCGCCGCCTGGAAATGACTCTCATAGTTTTCGACGACCTCCGCGAACGGGGACTTGCCGGGGTTCGCCACGATCCGTCCCAGTTCGCGCAGCTCCTTCTGGTTGTAAGCCATCAGCAACAGCTTGTTCTCCGCCTGGAAGCGCACCAGCTCTCGCATCGCCCCGGTCTTCTTCACTCCGCGCAGCCGGGCCAGGGCGAACAGTCGGGACAGGAAGTGCTCGCGTATCGCGTAGTTGCGTAGCCGACCCTCGTCTTCGATCGCCATCCCCGGGAAGCGCTCCAGCACCGCGCCGCCGAAGAAGCCCGGCCCGCGCTCCGACGACGCCGACGGCTCAAGGCCCTGATAGATCTTGACGTCGCTGATCCCGCAGGAGGGTGAACGGTTCTTGAGGATGAACCCGTCGACTTCGCCCAGCGAGCCCAGGAAGCGGCCCGAGAATCTCTCCATCTCGCCGGTGAGGTCGCCACCGGTATCCGGTTGGATGAGTCGCGCTTCGCCGTCGATCGCCACGATCCTAATCGGGTCCCGGGGAACTCCCAGACCGATCTCGAGCTCCGGGCAGATCAGCACGTAGGTCACAAACGGCTCCAGCTCACGCACGAATTCGTAGGGTATCACCTGGCCGTTGTAGCGCACCGGCTCGAAGTCCAGGCAACGGCTGACGACGACAATCGGTCTTGCAGCGTCGGTCATTTTAGGGATCTTTCCTCCATCAGCTCAGAGATCTGGCTAATACTCGAAAAAAACCGGCGATCGGCAAGAGGGTCGCAGGACCCCCACTGTCCATGGTTTGTCTATCTTTTGGCGAGCAAATAGCTTGACAAAAGTTGGATAGGGCCGCATATTCTTTGACACTAGTTCGACAGCAGCGGTCGACCCCCAGGCCTTGCCGGGGCACACGGAACCTGCACGATCACGGTAAGTGCAAATGCGCGTAGCAGTTATAGGAAGCGGAGTATCGGGACTCGGGGCAGCGTGGCTGCTGAATCGGAAACATGACGTCCACCTGTTCGAGGCCCGTGACCGACTGGGAGGCCACGCCCACACTGTCGACGTCGAGTCGGACGGTCGTCGCCTGGGGTTGGACACCGGGTTCCTGGTTTTCAACCAGGACAACTACCCGAACCTGACGCGTCTCTTCGAGCGGCTCGGGGTCGAGTCGCAGGAGACCGACATGTCGTTCGGGATAAGCTGCGAGCGCTGCGACGTCGAGTATAGCGGGCATAGCATCCGCGGCCTCTTTGCACAGCGGCGCAATCTGCTGCGGCCATCCCATTATCGGATGCTGGCCGACATTGAGCGCTTCAATCGGGCCGGGCGGCGGGCGCTGGAGGAGGGAACCGCCCGTAACCAGACGTTGGGCGAGTTTCTCTCAGCCGGCGAATACGGACGGGACTTCAGCGCCCACTACCTCGTACCGATGGCATCTGCCCTCTGGTCATCGGGCACGGGGGCGATCGAGGAGTTCCCGATGCAGAGCCTGCTCCGGTTCTTCGAGACACACGGTTTGCTGCAGGTCAAGGATCGTCTCAAGTGGCGCACGGTGTCTGGCGGTAGCCAGAATTACGTGAGAGCCGTGACGCGTGACTTCGAAGAACGCGTTCACCTGAACACGCCGGTGAAGGGGATTGCCCGGACAAACGATGGGCCGCGCCTTTTCTTGCATGACGGTAGTTCGCACCTGTTCGATCGAGTGGTGATCGCGGCGCACGCGGATCAGGCGCTGGCCATGCTCTGCGACCCGTCTCGTGAGGAGCACGAACTGCTATCCCGCTGGAGCTACTCCCGGAACGACACCTGGTTGCACACGGACACCAGTCATTTGCCGCGGCGCCCTGCCGCCTGGGCATCTTGGAGCTACATGCAGTCGGATTGTCAGAAATCAAGCGACTCGGTTTCGGTGAGTTACTATCTGAACCGACTGCAGCAGTTGGAGACAAAAGAGGACTTCATTGTTACGCTCAACCCGGCCCGGCCGCCGGCCGCCGATTGCGTGATCAAGCGCATGAGCTACATGCATCCGGTCTTCACCGAAGTTGCCGTGCAGACCCAGAGCGAACTGCCCGGGCTGAACGGTCCCCGGGGCACGTACTTCTGCGGCGCCCATTTCGGCTACGGTTTTCACGAGGACGGCTTACGGTCGGCTGTGCAGGTGGCGGATATGTTCGGGATCAGTATGCCATGAGCAAGGAACAATTGAACTCAGCGATCTTCGCCGGCACGATCCGGCACCGCAGATCGGAGCCGGTCAAGAACGCGTTTACGTACGGGGTCTACCAGGTCCTGCTCGATCTCGACGAGTTGCCGTTGCTCGCCGAGCGGGTAGCGATCTTCGGCTACAATCGAGCCAACATCACCAGTTTTCACGACCGCGACCACATGGGGGCGAGCCCGGAGCCGGTTCGAGCCAAGCTCGCGGTGTGGCTGGCGGAACGGGGCGTCGACCTGGGCGACGGGCCGGTGCAACTGCTCACCAACCTTCGGGTGCTGGGCTATGTATTCAATCCGGTGAGCTACTACTACTGCTTCAGCGAAGCGGGAGAACTACGTTTCATCGTCGCCGAGGTGAACAACACGTTCGGTGAGACCTACTGTTATCTGCTGGACGACCTCAAGCCGCTGCGCGGTCGGGCGTTGATCGCGCGACGGCAGAAGGTGTTTCATGTGTCGCCGTTCATCGGAATGGAGAACATTCACTACGACTGGGTGATGACTCCGCCGGGAGAATCGCTGACCGTTCAAATCGACGCGTTCAGGGACGGTGCCAAGTTCTTCGATGCGACGTTGAATATGAAGCAGAAGCGCTTCAGCGGCCGCAACCTGGTGTGGTCGCTGTTTCGCTACCCGCACATGACGGCGCGAACGATGTTCCTGATACATTGGCAGGCGCTCAAACTCTGGTTCAAGCGGGCGCCCTTCTATCCGAAGCCGGAGTTGCCGCCACAGGCGTGGAGGACCAATGGCTAGCACCGCAGCGCGTTTGATCCTAGGTGCTCTCGGTCGTCTCGATCGTGGCCGGCTCGAGGTGACGACCCCGGACGGCAAGACGGGCGTCTACGAAGGTGCCACCGGTTCGGGACCGGAAGTTAAGGTTCGGGTGCGCGACTGGGCGTTCTTCCGACGGATGCTGTTGGAGGGCGGCACCGGGGTCGGTGAGTCCTACATTCGCGGCGAGTGGGAGGCGGATGATCTCGTTGGACTGATTCGTTTGGGAATCGTGAATGCCAGAGTCCTCGACAGCTCGTCTCCCGTCGCCTGGCTGGGCGGACTGCTCGATCTCATACGGCATCGGCTACGCAGGAACACGATCGGCGGTTCCCGTCGCAACATTCGGGAACACTACGATCTGAGCAACGACTTCTTTGCCCTCTTCCTCGATCCTTCGATGACCTATTCGTGCGGGTACTTTGCGAGTGAAGCGGACACGCTAGAGCAAGCTCAACGGAACAAGTACCGGAAGATCGCCGAGAAAGCGCGCCTCGAGCGCGATGATCGTGTCCTGGAGATCGGTTGCGGGTGGGGAGGCTTTGCCGAGTTCGCGGCTCGGGAATACGGGTGCCGAGTGATTGGTATCACGATCTCGGAGGAGCAGGCACGCTATGCCCGGCAGCGTATGAAGCGCGCCGGCCTCGAGGACAGCGTAAGCATCGAGCTGATCGACTATCGTCAAATGACGGGCCGCTTCGACAAGATCGTTTCCATCGAGATGCTCGAGGCGGTGGGTCATGCGTACCTACCGGCGTTCTTCGCCAAGGTTGACGAACTGCTTGACGATGATGGCCTGGCTGTAGTCCAGGTAATCACGATTCCCGATCAGAGATACGGCTCTTATCGTCGGCGTCCGGACTACATAAACAAGTACATCTTCCCGGGCTCGCTGCTGCCCTCGCTACAGGCGATGACCAATGCGGTCGCGGATCATACCCAGCTCTCGATCGAGGGGCTGGAGAATATCGGCATCCATTATGCCGAGACGTTGCGGCGATGGCGACTGCAATTCCTCGAGCGGGTGGCTGAAGTGAGAGCGCTCGGCTTTGACGATGCTTTCATCCGCCGCTGGGAATACTACCTGGCCTACTGCGAAGGTGGCTTTGCCGAGCGCTATATCTACGATCTTCAGCTCGTCTTCGCGCGGGCCGGGAATCGGTCGCTGCCCGCCTGGCCGTATGAACGCAGGACAGAGATCGACACCGGCGTGAATCCGCTGAACAAGACGATAGGCGCGCCTGCGACATGAGAGAGTGTGTGTTATTAATATGAGATTCGAGACTCTTCAATCAGTGCTAATAGACCTGACCGAGCGTGGCCGAGTGCCCGACGCGCTGGTGCGTTGGGGCATACGCCGCCTACTGAAGGCGCGGCTTCGTCAGGAAATGCGAGAGAACGCAGAGGTCCAGCGGCAGATGATGCGCGGCTTCATCGCGGCGCTCAGAGACAGCCCGGTGGCTATTCATCCCAGCGCCGCGAACGAGCAGCACTACGAAGTACCGGCGGAGTTCTATCAACTGGTGCTCGGGAAAGAGCGCAAGTACTCGAGCGCTTACTGGCCAGCCGGTGTGTCTTCATTGGATGAGGCTGAAGCGGCAATGTTGAGGCTGACATGCGAGCGCGCGCGATTGCAGGACGGTCAGTCGATCCTCGAGCTCGGCTGCGGGTGGGGCTCCCTGACACTCTGGATGGCGAGCCGGTATCCGAACAGCGAGATCGTCGCGGTGTCGAACTCGTCGTCACAACGTCGTTTCATCGAGGGAGAGTGCCGACGCCGCGGCCTGAGGAACGTCGAGGTCGTTACCGCCGATATGAACGACTTCCATACGGATCGCGAGTTCGACCGGGTCATTTCGATCGAGATGTTCGAGCACATGCGGAACTACGAAGTGCTGCTGCGCAGAATCTCTGGTTGGCTGAAGCCTGACGGCGAGCTGTTTGTTCACATCTTCTGTCACCGAACGGTCGCATACCCGTTCGAAATCGAGGGGGCGGGGAACTGGATGGGTCGCTACTTTTTCACCGGTGGCATCATGCCGTCCGACGACCTGCTGCTCCATTTCCAGCAGGACATGGCGCTGACCGACCATTGGGTGGTGAATGGCCGACACTACGCTGAGACTGCTGAGGCGTGGCTGAGAAATCTCGACGCTCGACGCGAGCAAGTGCTGGACTTATTTCGCGAGATCTATGGTCCAGTCGCGGCGCGCCGTTGGCTAATGCGATGGCGACTATTCTTCATGGCGTGCGCGGAGTTGTTTGCGTTCAACGGCGGAAATGAGTGGTGGGTCTCCCACTATCGGTTCTCGCCAAAGCCGGCGGCCGGGGTCCCGCGACCGACGTTCAGGCAACTTACGCATGGGCTGGTCGGCTAGATGTACTCGACCGCGTTCGTAGCGCTTGGCGCTGCCCTCGGTATGATGACCGTAGCGTGGGTGCTGAGTCTCATGAAGAAGGACGCAAGCATCATCGACGTCGTCTGGGGCCTTGGCTTCGCGGTCATAGCCTGGCTCTACTTCGGGTTCAGCCCGTCACCGACAACGCGGTCGTATCTGGTCGCGGCGCTCGTGACCGTCTGGGGCGTCAGGCTCTCGCTGTATATCCTTTGGCGCAACTGGGGCCGGGGTGAGGACTATCGGTACCAGGCGATGCGCGAAGCGAATCCCAAGACGTTTCCCGCCCGCAGCTTGATAACAGTGTTCTGGCTGCAAGCCGTCTTGCTGTGGGCGATATCGATGCCGCTCATGAAGGCGGAGCGCAGCGCGCAGCCCGTCGAGCTGATTTGGCTCGACATGCTAGGTGTCGTGCTGTTCGCCGTAGGCTTTCTGTTCGAAGCGGGCGGCGACTGGCAATTGGCGCGTTTCAAGAGCGACCTGGCGAACCGAGGCCAAGTGATGGAACGGGGTTTCTGGCGCTATACGCGGCACCCCAACTACTTCGGTGATGCCCTCCTCTGGTGGGGGTTGTTCTGCTTCGCCGCGGCGACGCCCGGCGCGTGGTGGACGGTCTACAGCCCGCTGCTCATGACGTTGCTCTTGAGACGGGTCTCCGGAGTGACGCTGCTGGAGAAGAATTTGAAGGAGACGAAGCCGGCCTATCGTGACTATGCGGAGCGCACCAACGCGTTCTTCCCCTGGTTCCCGCGACGTGCCGAGCGCTGAACGGAGGTGACCGCCGCAGCATGACTGAACCGCACGAAGCCTCAGCCGGATTGACGCTGGTGACAGGAGCCAGCGGTTACGTGGGTGGTCGGTTAGTTAGGGAGCTGGAGCGACGCAATGAACCGATCCGCTGCCTGGCCCGTCGACCCGAGTTCTTGACACCCCGAGTCGCAACTTCGACTGAGGTGGTGGCGGGTGATGTGTTCGACGTCGAGTCGCTGCGAAGAGCGATGGCGGGCGTGGATGTGACCTACTACATGATCCACTCCATGGGCTCGCGGGGTGACTTCGAGGAAGAGGACCGCCGCGCTGCTCACAACTTCGCGCAGGCGGCCCGTGACTCCGGGGTCCGCAGGATCATCTATCTGGGCGGCCTCGGCCGCGAGCCCGGGCTCTCGCCGCACTTGCGGAGCCGCCAGGAAGTGGGCCGTATCCTTCGCGAGTCCGGCGTCGCGACAGTCGAACTGCGCGCCTCGATCATCATCGGGTCGGGAAGTCTTTCGTTCGAGATGATTCGTGCCCTGGTGCAGAAGCTCCCCGTGATGATCACGCCGCGTTGGGTAAGCCAACAGACGCAACCGTTGGCAATCGAGGACCTGATCGGGTATCTGGTGAGCGCGCGAAGCATCCAGTTGCAGGAAAGTCGCGTGGTGGAAATTGGCGGCGGCGACGCGGTCTCCTACATGGACATCATGAAGGAGTACGCGCGTCAGCGCGGGCTGAGGCGGTTCATGATTCGTGTTCCGGTCCTCAGTCCTCGGCTCTCCAGCCTCTGGTTGGGGCTAGTGACTCCGGTCTATGCCCGCGTCGGTCGGGAGCTGATCGACAGCCTGCGCAACGCCACGGTGGTGGATGACGACGCGGCGGTCTGGTTGTTTCCCGACATCCGGCCGCGGGGAATTCGCGAAGCGATCGAGCGGGCGCTGGTCAACGAAGACCAGGAGTTCGCCGCGACTAGCTGGTCAGACGCGCTCTCGTCGGGAGACACGCTGGAATGGGGAGGCGCGAAGTTCGGTTCGCGTATCGTCGACTCGCGTACGGCTCGAGTGCCGTATCGGCCCGAGCAGGCGTTTCGGCCGATCCAACGCATCGGTGGCGCCACCGGTTGGTACTCCGGAAATAACCGGCTTTGGCAGCTGCGCGGCTTCCTCGATCTGCTTGTTGGCGGCGTGGGCTTGCGACGTGGTCGCCGCGATCCTGAAAACCTAGTTCCCGGTGACGCGCTCGATTTCTGGCGTGTGGAGGCGATAGAGCCGAACAAGCTGCTACGGCTCTACGCCGAGATGAAGCTGCCCGGGCGCGCGTGGTTGCAGTTCGAAGTCGAGCCGGAAGGGAATGGGTCAACCATCCGGCAAACGTCGATCTTCGACCCGGTGGGGCTGTTGGGGTTGCTCTACTGGTACGCGCTGTTTCCGCTGCACCAGTTGGTCTTCGCCGGTACGCTGCGCGGCATTGTAGCGGCGATGGCCGAGGGAGAGAACGGCGCCGCCGGACACGCCCACCGCGCGGCGAGCACCGAGGTCAGCAATCCTTCGGGTGGCTGACCTCACCCGGCCGCAGCTGTGCGCCCTGTCCGAATTTGGTGCGCACCCATTCGAAGACGGCTCGGTCGCGCTGGCGCTGCTGGACAGATCGCTTTCGTAGCGATGCCATCGGTAGGCGCAGTCGTGGGTTCGACGCTAGCTTCTCCTCGTGGCGGTCGAGGAACGACCAGTAAAGTCCGGTTATCGGGCAGTTCGTCTTCGGGTCGAATCCGCAGTCAGCGCAATAATCGCTCATCCGGTTGATGTAGGCGGCGCCCGAAATGTAGGGTTTGGTGGTCATCAGTTCGCCAACGCCGTAGCTCCCCATTCCCAGAACATTGGGTTCAACCACCCAATCGTAAGCATCCGCGTAGGCACACCAGAACCAATCGGTCAATTGCCTGGGAGACGTATCGACCAGAGTCGCGATGTTGGCGAGGACCATCAGGCGCGTGATGTGATGGCCGTAGCCCGTCGACCAGACATCCTTGACCACATGGTCCAGGCAGTTCAGCCCTGAGCCCCCGGACCAGAAGGCGGAAGGGAGCGGCTCAGCCGATCCGAGGTCGGAGGGCTGGGCGCCTCCATCCAAGTCGGATTCCAGCGACGGCCGCTTCCAACTTTCGCCTTGCCAACGTTCGTATCCGCCGTCGCCGGGTTCCGCCGCCACGGCCACGGTGCCTGTGGGGGCCGATCGGAATCCGTCGGTGGCCCGGTGAACGTGTCGCACGTACTCGCGCCAGCCCAGCACCTGGCGAATGAATCCTTCGATACTCGCGATGGGCGCATCGACGGCGAGCGCGTCATCGACGACCTGACGCGGGGTCACGCGATGCAGATTCAGCAGCGCCGATATGCGCGTGTGAAAGAGGCTGTCCGAGCGCAAGGACATGGCGTCCTGGTAGGGGCCGAAGCGCGGTAGGCATTCCGCCCGTGCCCACTGCCAGAGCGCCGTCGCGTCGGTCGCCGTGGCCGGCAGCGCTTGCGGATCGAGCTGGCCGGGGTGCTGGGAAAAACGCTCCTCGATGAGATCGAGCACTTCCTGCTTGATCTCATCGAGTGGAAAGCTTGGCAGCTCGGGCGGCGGCGGGTCACCCTGCCAGGCGCTGCGGTTATCGCTGTCGAAGCTGAGCTTGCCGCCGACCGGCTTGCCATCCTCCATCAAGATGCGCGTCTTCTTGCGCACATATCTGTAGAACTTGTCCATGCGCCACGGCGGCCCCTTCGGGTGACTGGCGCGGAAATCATCTTCCGTCGTCAGCCAGCCTTCGTGGGGAATGACCTGGAGACCGCCAGCCCCAATCAACGGCGCCAGGTCGACGCGCAGCTCTCGCTCGGCAGGCTCCATGACGCGGAGCGGACCGAGCTCGTCAACCGGTACGGCTAGCGCTTCTGCAAACGGGGCATTCGCGAATTCGTAGCGGACCGCGACGCCGCGCGCGGCCTGTTCCAGGGCGAAGTGCCGCTGGTTTGCCAGGATTAGCACCAGTTTGGCCTTGTGGTAAGGACGTAGTGCCGCCTTCCAGGCGTTCTCGACCAGCACAATGCCGAGCTCGGCGGGGTCTTCTCGCGACAGAGGTCCGATGCGATCCGACAGCTGATCGTAGGGTACGTAGAGCCAGCGGCGGTCGTGTGACGAGGGCTGCCGTTCAGACAACTGGCGGGTGAAGAGGGTCACGGCGTGTAGCGCTCCAGGTACTCGGAGAGCCGCAGCTTGCGCAGAGTATTCTCCGAGCTCATGTAGCGGATCTTGCCGAAGATCGGTCGCTCGGGGCCCCAGGCGCGATCGTAGCGACCCAGGCACCAGAAGATACCGCTGTAGGAGTTGGGGTCGCGGCCGTCCAGGGCGTACTTGTTGTTCAGCTCGATCATCACGTCCAGCGCGTCGCGCGGCGTGGGACTCCACTCGAGGATGCGCTTTCCCCACAGCATGCGCAGATAGTTGTGAAGACGGCCCTCGCGGAGCAGCTGCGTCTGGGCGGCGTTCCACAAATGATCGTGGGTACGCGCACGCTCCAACTCGGCCAGCGTGTAGAGGTGCGGGCGGTGGTCCCGCTCATGTTCGGCCAGCGTCGTCTGCGCCCAACCCGGTAGCGACTCGTAGCTTTCGTAGTCAGCGGCCAGCGCGCACATGTTGAAGCCCAGTTCGCGCCAGGTGACGAGCTGGTCGAGCAGCGCCTCAGCGCTCTCGCTCATCCCCCACCAGCCGCTCCGCTTGCCGCTGGTGTCGGCGTCCAGGCGATCTACATCCCAATCCTCACGAGCGCTCAGTCGCGCGAAGATCTCATGAGTCGACACGTGTCCGAAGTGTAAGTAGGGAGACAGGTCAGTGGTCGCTTCATGGTCGGGGTGGTTTCTTAGCTCGGCATAGTCATCGAGCCTCTGGTCGATGAAGCGCTCCAACCGGCGGTCCGCTTCGGCAGCGCCGCCCACCATGTCGACCGTCGCTACCGCATGATCGATGGGCAATTCGCTCAGCGTGATGTCTCCGGCGATCAGCGAGTCCATCGCGTTGGGCCAGCGCTCGAGGATCGGCTTGGGAAGCCCCGCCAGGCGGGGCAGGTCGACACCCTTCAGCGGATCCTCGTCGGGAATTGCCGCGAGATGCGCCGGCAACGTCTTCTGTAGGTGTCTGCGGAAAGAGTGCGCGGTAGGGAAGACCCTTTCGCTGGCACGCAGGGGCAGTAGTCCGTTGGAGTCGACCTGTTCGAAACGCACCCCAATACGGGGGGCCACAGCCGCGATCATCCGAGGGATGAAGAAGGCGGGATACTCGTCAGCGATGACGACGCAGGCCTGTTCGCCGAGCGCTTCCAGCAGCCCGCTGCCGGCGCCGCGTTCGTCCTCGATATAGCTGTAGGCCGTCGCCGCGGTGGATTGCAGACGCCTGGCGTTGTCTGCCATTCCGTCAAGAACGAAGCGATGGATGCGGTCACTGGCCCACGGGTAACCACTGCGCAGCGCTTCGAGGACCAGCAGCGGCTTGTTGAGCCGCTGCGCCCAGTCCACGGCGTGCTGCAGCCCGAAATTCCAGCGCGTGCGTCGACTGGTGACCATCCAGTAGAGCACGAACGCTCCGTCTTCGCGAGACGGAGCGTTCGTGCAGGTCGTTACTCTTGACTCCGGTACGGTCATCGATCCGCTCAACTAGTCGGACGCTTGGCTCGGCTCCCGCACCTCTCGTGATAAGCGGACCCAATCAAGGGCCGAGCGCACCGACGGTTCATTGGGTAGACGGACAGCCTCGATCTCCTCCAACACATCTTGGTAGCTCGCCGCTGCACGTCCACCAACGATAACAGGGAAGCCATTCGGCAGTAAACGCCGCACCTCCCGGAGCTCCACCAGCAAGCCCGGATCGGATGGCGGGTAAGTGATGCTGAGCGCCATCGCCGCAGCCCCCGTCTCCACCACCGCCTTGGCTATCGATCCTGAGGGCAGATCCGGCCCCAGGTAGACGACCTGCCACCCCGCCGTCGCGGCTGCCGCCGCCGCCAACATAGCGCCTAACTCGTGATGCTGACCGGAAGGCGTGGCGACCACGAGCAACGGACCCTCAGGGTCGTTGGCTGCGGTGCGAATCTGGTCGAGCTGGCGTCTGATGATCATGGTGGCGACGCGCTCGTGGCCCGGAGTGATGAACCCGGCCGCCCAGAGGTCCCCGATCCCGATCAGCAGCGGCGTGAGGACCCGGTCGATATAGGCGGAGGCCGGCAGGGACACAGCGGCACGGCTCAGCGCGGTCTCCAGACCCTTCGGGTTCAGATCCTCCACCGCCGCCAGGCTCGCTTCGAGCAGCTTGAGTGCCTCGGGACGCGAACCGACATGGCCATCGCCGTCTGGCCTGGACTCGCCGGCCCGCAGGTCCTCATTCACCAGGTGCTGCAACTCCTCGATCGGGAGCCTTGCCACCTGGCCGATGCGACGCCCCGCCTCCAGGGAACGGCGGATCAGCTGCAGCCGCTGTATGTCTTCATCCGAATACAGTCGCTGGCCCCCCTTCGAGCGCTCCGGATCAAGCAACCCGTAGCGGCTTTCCCAGGCCCGCAAGACGTCGCGGCTGAGACCCGTGCGCCGGGAGACGACCCGGATCGGGTGGCGTTTCACGCTGTGTTCAGGCTCGTTCACAACACGTTTCTTAATCATGGTGATCGAAAAGTATGACTCTGTCCATTAAATGTCAAGAATTAGATGTTAGACAAACCATTGACATCGAGGTATTGTCCATTAGTTTAATTGACAACACTTAGACAACAAGGCGGCCACGTGGCTATTTGGGGCCACCCGCCAGGTTCCCCAGGCTCGGTTGAGGCCGGGCAAAATAGGAGGATAGCAGGATGCAGAAACGGATGATTTCTCCTTTGGTAGCGCTGGCAGCGATCCTCGCGGTGAGCTTGCCGGCCCAAGCGCAGCACATGTCCTCGCACGAGTACGACAGAGACATCGTCGAGACCGCTTCCGCGGCGGGCCAGTTCAACACGCTGCTCGCGGCGGCGCAGGCGGCGGGTCTGGTCGACGTCCTCAAGAGCGATGGCCCGTTCACGGTTTTCGCGCCGACGGATGAAGCGTTCGCCAAATTGCCGGCCGGCACGGTCGAAGAGCTGTTGAAGCCCGAGAATCGCGAGAAGTTGGCGGCGATCCTCATGTATCACGTAGTTCCCGGCGAGCTGATGGCCAGTGACGTGTTGGAGATGAGCTCTCTAAAGACGGTACAGGGCGAGGAGCTGAAAATCTGGATGAAGGACGGTAAGGCGTATATCGACGACGCCCAGATCATCAAGACCGACATCTCGGCCAGCAATGGCGTGATCCACGTGATCGACAGCGTCGTTTTACCTGGCGACAAGTAGTGGGTGGACTGGCGTTGCGGGCGTCGATCCGTCAGGAGGCCCCGCAACGCCAGCTGAGGTTAATTGTTGTGATAGATCATTGAAGAGACTGCCGGGACAGGGTATCAAGAGGTGGATTGAGGTTCGGGGGTGTTTGGCCGGGTGGTCATGCCATGAGCCGTACGCGGGGAGGCGCCGAACGCATCTCCCCGCGTTTTGTTGAAGTGAAGGTTGAATGATCTCTATTTCCGGAAGTTGTCATGGCGTCAATTGGGTCGACATCGACATGTTGGCAATCGAGGCGAGATGAACATGGACGGCGCGAGTACGATTGAGGGAAAAAGCTACGTGATTCTGGGTGCGACAGGCGGTATCGGCTCTGATGTAGCACGAAAGCTTGCCGCACAGGGAGCCAATCTGGTAGTCGGAGGTCGCGACGCGGAGCGCCTCGGTGAGCTGGCACGTACGCTCGATGTTCGACCGTATCGACTCGACGCGACGACGAGTGGGGAAGTGGACAGCATTGTCTCGGCAACCGTGGATGCGTATGGCAGGTTGGACGGCATCGTGAATTGCGTCGGTTCGATGCTGCTAAAGCCTGCGCACCTGACGAGCGATGAAGAGTGGGATGAGACGTTGACCGTCAACCTGAAGAGCGCGTTCTCTGCCGTACGTGCTGGCGCTCGGGCTATGATGAAGACAGGCGGGTCGATCGTGCTCGTATCGTCTGCGGCTGCGCGAGTCGGACTCGCGAACCACGAGGCGATCGGGGCGGCGAAGGCCGGAGTGATCGGCCTCGTACTGTCGGCCGCCGCCACCTACGCACGCGCTGGGATTCGCGTCAATGCCGTCGCGCCTGGCATGGTGCGCACGCCGCTGACCGCGCACATCGTCGAGAACGAGCACGCTGAGCGCGCTTCCGTTGCAATGCATCCCTCTGGCCGGCTCGGCGAGCCTTCAGACATAAGCTCGGCGATCACTTGGCTGCTGAGCCCGGAGGCAAGCTGGGTAAATGGGCAAGTCTTTGGCGTGGATGGTGGTCTGTCGACCGTACGCGCGCGAGTGAAGGTCTAGCTCCCGGCAACTGGAGGCCAGGGGACAGAAACGTTTGGAGTTGTGGAGGGATGGAGGGCGAAGGATGCAGGCCGGGCATCGCTTCAGACTCCTGAACTCCACAACTCCTTCAGCTGTTCCTCAAGGCCCGCTGCCGCAAATCAGGCGTCGAATCCGCTCTCGTGCAGTTGCTCGATTTGCTCGGCAGCCGTGCCGTTCGACTCGGAAATGATCTGGCCATCGAACAGGTTGACGGTCCGGTCCGCGAAGTGCGCGTAGCGCGGATCGTGCGTGACCATGCAAATCGTCGAGCCTTCTTGATGGAGCTCTTTCATCAGATCCATCACGTGGCCGCCGTTCTTCGAGTCGAGATTACCCGTCGGCTCGTCCGCCAGCAGGATCAACGGCTGGCCGACGATCGCTCGCGCCACCGCCACACGCTGCTGCTGACCGCCCGATAGCTGCG
>JBDHJS010000017.1:0-115167 GCA_039586795.1 Gemmatimonadota bacterium | reverse complement strand
TTCGTAGTGCAGCCTCGTAGGCCCCCTGAACATCTCGTCGCGCGTAAGTGGTCAGAAAATCGAGGAACTCGCGGTCGGCGGGCGTTAACCGATCACGTGCCGGGTCGATCAACCGAATCATCGAATCCATCTGCGGGAGTCGATCCGTCAGGAAGAACCCGTAAGCGACGAACAGTTGAGCCGCTGCGAATGTAGAGTCGAGCTTCGCCGCTTGAAGCATGTGAAGCGTGGCCTCCTCCCATTTGACGTCGGCTAGCTTGTCCAGCCCTTTCGCGTACTCCACGTAGGCTTCGTACTGGGGTGGTTGGACCAGTTCAGCCGGAGGCTCGCCCAGGAAAGGGTTGAAAGTGGTTGCCAGGGCTCCCATCGCTCTCTGCTGCAACTCTACGATTGCCTCTACCTCATCTTCGAGACCAACAACAACGGGCTCGGGCGCACTCAAGAGCCTGTCGTTCGATGCGTCCGTGATCCGGACGTCGAAGTAAAGGCTGTCGCGGGACAGGTAGTAGGAACCCCAAATCACCGTGCCCGCGCCAGTTGTCTGGGCAGTACTCCGCGCCAGATCGAGCCCCGGCAAGACACCCATCTTCCGCATCGCACCCCGTTCGGCAAACAAAGCTGATGACGGGGGGACCACCTCCATGAGGCCCGTCCGAGCGACCCCGCGGCTAATCCAGTCCGCTGCCATTTGGCCGACAGGATCCAATCGGTCGTCACCCGTCCGATTCTCGAACGAGACGACGACGACGCGTTGTTCGTCCAGCGTCGGTCGCCGTTGAGGTAGGAAGATGATCCCCGCAGCGACGATGGCTATCGTAGCCGCGGTAGCAACGATTGCCATTCGGGATATTCGATTCCACTGGGAAGCGCTCGGGATCTGCGCTACGGCACCTGTCGCGCTTCCTGTCGTGCCCTCCACGCCAAGCGGCTCTGCCTTCAAGGTCGGCTTGGAGGGCTCTCGCCTCAGGCGCTCGGCTAGCGCCAGCACCTCTGCGGGCGGGTCTATGTCGAGCTCCCGCCGCAGTAGATCCTCATGCTCTTTGGCGTGCTGGAGCGCGTTGGCCGGGTCGCCGGCTGCCGCCATCGCCTGCATGAGTCGGACGGCGAAGCGAGAGTTGTAGGGATCGTAGGCCACCAGCCGCTGCCACCACCCTACGGCTCTCGGGAACTCGCCGGCCCCCTCGGTGCTCTCGGCCAGTGCTTCGAGCGCCTCCCCGTACTGGACGGCGAGCCGTTGCCTCTCCAACTCGACCCAACGCTCGAATACCTCCGCTCGACTCAGATAGAACCCGTCCAGAAACGGGCCGGTGTACGCCTCGACCGCGCCGGTCAGCTCTCCTCGCTCGAGCGATTCTCTGAACGAGGCGACGTCCGTCCCAGTGACCTCGGAGTTCAGGCAGAGGTTGTCGCCAGAGACGAGGATGGCATCCTCGCCTATCGCTTTCCTGAGCTCATAGACGGAGTTCGAGAGGGCGTGGCGCGCTTCGGCCTGGTCTCTGTCGGGCCAGAGCAGGCCCACCAGTTTGTCGCGGCTGGCTCCCTTCTCCTGGGCCGCCGCGAGAACGGCCAGCAGGGCTAATTGACGTGGCTGAACTGCCGGGCCGGAGAGTGGTCCGGAGAACCCGCCGAGCGACAAGCCGCCGAGGACTCGAAGTGAATACATGTCACCTCCGGCGGGTCAGTTAGGAGGCTCCTGACAAAACCCTGAGGATGCACGGACAGAACCCTGATACGTGTTCATTATTGTAATCGCTAGTTCCCTAAAGGGCCACAATGTCTCGTCGCGGCTCTCGGTCCAAGGATCGCCGCCCAATGGAGGAGGACAATATGGGCCGGATGGTCGAGCCTGTTCATGCTCCTAGAGCGAATCGTAGACGTGCTCAGTGGGTCAGGCAGCGGGCTCCGCCCCGGAGGTATTGGCTGCGTATGGTGTCTTCCCTTACAACGATCCGTTTTCCCAGGCAAGGAGGAATCATGAGGTACAATCCGTACATTGCCGTGCTGGTTGGGGTGGCCCTCTTTTGCGGCTGCAGCGAAGAGCGCACGCCCACCGAAGTGACCCCTGGCACTCCCGCCTTCAATTTCAGCAATGGCCCGGAGGCTCCGAACCCGAAGATCTTACGCGGCCAGAACTGGGCTTGGGATATCACGCTTGACACGCGGACCAACCTCGCGTCGATCATCGGACCTTGGGACGTCCCGTTCCCCTGCGCGTTCAGCGCGGATCCGCCGGTCCTGCTTGATTATCAAGATGTTGTCTCGGCAGACGAGACGGTCATCCAGCGTTTGAGACAGTTGGACGACTACCACGTCTTCGTCATTGATATCACGGGCTATCCAGACGCAGGAGGAGCAGACTGTGCCAATCTAGGAACGGTCTATCCTATCATCGCCACCGGGACGGTAGATGCTGTTTGGACTGACAACGATCTCTATGCCTATCTGTATGATCACACTCGAAGGAACTCTTGGGGGCTCAGTGCTCACGGCGAAGTAGAGGTGATTGGCGGTGACAATGTGAACCTCAACGTGCACTGGCGGTGCAGGACGGGCATTGGCTGCATGCTGGGTGTGGTTTTGGCACCTGATCCGCGGTAGCTGGCCTGGCCAGTGAGGTTGGCGCATACCGTTCTTGGGATTCGCCAACCATCTCTGGAGGGGCACGGTCGTGTCCGGTAATAGGAGGGGCAAAATGAAAGTCAGAGCGTTGATGTCATTGTTGGTGGGGTCGGGCCTCGTCCTATCCGGTTGCAGCGGTGACGATCCTGTAACCCCAACCGATATAGACTTGGGACCTCAATTGGTCGGTGCGCCCGGGGTAGCCGTCACTTTTGCAGCAGACCTTGGTGGGCTAGGGCCGGGGATTCCCGTGAACGCAGGTGAGTGCCTCAAAGTGACCGGGGACGGCAAGACGCACTTCAATCACTGCATATTCCTCGGACCCGTTGCAGGCGACCTGGAGAACCCGGCGCCGGACGCCGTTACGTTCGTGCTCACCGGCGTGCAGGACGCTCAGGGCAACGGTAACGGCCAGGGGTCCTTCATTCTCAAAGACGTAACTTGGCACAGCCCCACAGGAGACTTGACGGGCACCTTTGAAGGCAGTGGCCAAATCAAAGGAACCTTCGGTCTCCAGGCCGGAAAGCTCCATGGTCACGGAACAGGCGGAGACTTCAAGGGGCTCCAGTTGTGGGGCGACGTGCAAGAGCAAGGCGCTCCACCCGGAGCCAGCGTGATCACGGTTACCGGTAGAATCCGCTAGCTATCGAATTCGTCCGATTGCCGGAGAATAGCGGAGTCTTCAATACGTGCGAGGTCTCTCTGACTTATGTGGCCGGCACATGCCGTTCTCGGGATTCTCTAACCATCTCTGGAGGGATATCATGCGGTTCAAGAATCTTCCGACTGGCTTGGCGAGCCTCCTGCTTGTGGCCGTCGTGGTGACTGGCTGCGAGGATTCGATACCGAGCGAGCCACAGGCAGACGGTACGGTTTCGCTGACAGCGGCACCGAAAAAGGCGACGGCCTTCCAGGCCGTAATTGATCTCACGGGCCCAATACCTGGGTTCCCCAACGTCATTAACCAAGCGGAGTGTATGATACTCGACACCGAAACCCTCATAGCTCACTACAAGAACTGCATCGTGGTGGGGACGATCGAAGGCGACTTGGATGGTGACATTACCGGGATAATGAACGGTTGGCAGCACGTCGTGCTGCTTAACGGCCGCGTCTTCGGATTCGGCAATCTGGATGTGTGCCATAACGATTTAGGATGTGGCGTCTTTGAGGGCCCACACAAGGGAACAGTACCGCCCGGGGGGCAAGCCGCGCTGAGACTAAACGCGCACGGCACTGGTGACTTCCATACCATGCAGCTTCGGTTGACCATGGTGGAGCGGGGTAATACCGAGATCTTCGACGTCGAAGGTGTCATCTTCTAATCCGTACAGGCACTCTGATAGGAAAGGAGCAGCTCCTCACGAGCTGCTCCTTTTTATCGCGAGCACATCCGCTGCATGTGCTCATTGCCATCCTCGCGCCCGCCCTACGCATTTCGCCTACACCTATTCGGCGGCGGAGAACTTCGTCCTGGTGATGCAGCAGATGCCGCAGGTCACGACCATGGGAACCACGACCGCCGGCAGCACGGGCCAACCATTGATTCTTAGGCTTCCCCACGGCGTCGTTGCGGGCATCACCACCAAGCGGGACCTGACGCCCGAGGGTGAGGATTTCGTCGGGGTCGGACTGGTTCCGGATGTGGAGGTTCTCGATCGGGCCGCGGCGATTGCCGAGGGCCGCGACCTGCTCCTAGAGCGGGCCGTCGAGCATCTGCTGGAGATCGGCCGGGACGATTCCTAGGGATCTTGGGGGCGGGCGGCTCACACTACTTGTTCAACGAACGGGCGAACTCCATCGCGGGATCCCGTCCGTGTGCCACGTCGGAAGCCGTTTGCAGCACCGGGTGGTCCGGCATGACGCCTCCCTTCGTGATCTCGCCGCTCGGCCTGACGAAGTACTTGTACGACACGCGTACCTCGATCTGTGAGTTTGGCAGCCTGAACGTGTAGGTGTCGCCGAAGGAGTTGGCCAAGCCGCCTGTCTCCTCGCCGACCAACGTCCCGAACCCGAAGTCCTTCACCGTGGCGGCGAAGTCGGAGGCCGCGGAGAACGTTTTCGGGCCGACGAGGACGATGACGTTCCCGTTGAAGCGCCGGGAGGCGTCTACCGGCTCGATGAAGTCCCCGTCGAAAGTGACGGTGGTTCCGTCGGGCGCGCCCCAGATCTTGCGGCCCTGCGGAAACAGGTACTGCAGGGGAATCAAGCGAAGCCAGTCTGGCAGCTGCTGCTTGTAGTACTCCTTGATCTGTCGGCTGATCTTGAGATCGTAGCGAGCGAAGTTCCGGAAGGGCTCGTCCGCGATGTAGCGCAGGAGCTCGCTGCTGACGTTCGTGCTGCCGCCGCCGTTCTCTCTGAGGTCGATGATCAGGCGATCCAGCTGCTGCGCCTGGATCTCGGTAAACGACTCTTCAAGGAAGGACTCGAATTCCTGTTGAAACCAGAATAGCTCTACCTCCAGAATACCGGTCCTCGTTTCCGGCTCGGAGAGGAACGCGAATGGCTGCTCGTCCTGTTGAACGGCGCTCTCGTCTCTTCGCTGTCGGATCTCGCTGTAGGTGATTCCCTCAACTGTATGAGATAGCGTCTCCTCCGTTCCAGCAGGCGCGAATGCGATGTCGAAACGATCTTCCCACTCGTACGCCAGCCAGAGATAGAAAAGAAAGCTCTCCTCGACTGTCGCCAGACGATGCGAGTAACTTCCGCTGCTGATGTAGCCCGTCAGGTTATGAACGATCTCCTCGATCGCTAAACCGTTGATCGAGACCAATCGGGATCCGGGCGCGATGGAGGGCTCGGAAGAGTAATTGTCGACGACCGTCGTCGCCGAGTCGGAGATCGATAGGGAGAGTGGAAACCACGGTCCGTCATTCCGGGCATGATCGTTGATCTCTTCCGACAGCAGGCTCACCGTCGTGTGGCCGTCCTCCAGCATCGCCACAGTCGGTGCGAGCTTCCGGTACAGACCGGTTCTCGTCAGAGGTTCTTCGATGCCGGCCTCGAGCTCCTCGATCGCACGCCTGAATTCAGCCTCCGACGTCCGTGTGAACGGGTTGATGTGGACGTCTTGGATCGTCTGAACGAGGAAGTCGATGTCTTGCGTGATCTCCTGGCGGGAAAACGAACGAGAGAGATCCTCTGGCCGCAGCGGCTCGGGCCGATCCGGCGCGGTGACCACGCCGCTGATCGCGAGGGCGGCGAAGGCTGCCAGCACCACCAGCAAGGCGGTCGAGGCAACTCGAGGGCCCCTGCGCTTCGGCCAAGGCTTCTTCATCGTCATCAGCTGTTCCTGTAGTGGGCCAGTCCGGCTTTGTCGAGTGACAACAAAGTGCGAATTCTCGAGCTTCGACGCCAATCTCAATCATCCTCGGACCGGGTGCCGAGGCCGCTGCAGCGTCGTAGATTGCTGTACCTCGTAGAACGCCGCCCAAAACCCACATACCGGAGCACGTGTATGCGTCGCCGCCTATTCAGCATCGTTGTGCTATTCGTAGCGCTGGCCACACCGCTCTCCGCCCAGTCGCCTCGTGCGCTAGAAATCCACGATCTGTTCGCCGTGCGTAGCGTGGGCAGTCCACGGATCAGCCCAGACGGCGAGTGGGTCGCATACACGGTGGGCCGCACGATCCTCGAGGATGAGAAGTCCGAGACCCGCATCTGGATGATCCCGGCCGAGGGCGGTGAGGCGATCCCGATGACCGCGAAGGGCTACTCGGCCAGTCGGCCGCGCTGGAGCCCGGACGGGAGGTACCTCTCGTTCATGGCATCCCGGAACGATGGTGAGACGCAGGTGTGGACCCTCAACCGCCTGGGCGGTGAGGCGCAGCAGTTGACCGACGTGGAGCAGGGGATATCGAGCTACGACTGGTCGCCCGACGGGACGAAGCTTCTCCTCGCGATTCGCGATCCCGAAGACGACGAGGACGAAGCGGAAGGGAAGAAGTCGGAGACGCAGGAGCCGTGGGTCATCGACCGGCTCCAGTTCAAGCGCGACCGCGCCGGCTATCTGACCGGCAATCGACACACGCACCTCTACGTCTTCGATGTGGCGACCAAGAAGCTCTCGCAGATCACCTCAGGCGACTACGATGAATCGCAGGCGGTGTGGAGCCCCGACGGTACACGCGTGGCATTCGTGAGCAACCGGACGGAAGAGCCGGACGCCAACGCCAACAGCGATATCTGGATCGTGGCGGCCGACAACACCGACATGGGTGCGACGCTGCTACAGGTTACGACCAATCCGGGCTCCGACGGCTCGCCGGCCTGGAGCCCGGACGGGCAATCGATCGCCTACACCACCGTGACTCAACCCGAGATCATCTGGTACGCCACGAATCACCTCGCCGTCGTTTCCGCGAGCGGTGGGGAGCCACAGGTTTTGACGAATTCGCTCGATCGTAACATCAGCGGACCCGAATTCTCCGCCGACGGACGCTCCATCTATGCTCGGCTCGAGGACAGCGCAGAGAATCATCTTATAAGAGTGAATGCCCGGAACGGCGATGTGGATCGATTGACCAGCGGCGGTCTGGCCGTGCGCGACTTCGCGATGGGGCCGGACGGGCTCATGGCGGCGCTTGTCGGCCACCTGGATCGTCCGAACGAGATCTTCATCATCGAGCGCAATGACCTGCGACAGCTGACGCATGTGAACGACGAGCTGCTGGGCAGCCTTCGTTTGGCGCAGGCGATGAACGTCCAGTTCCCGAGCGCCGACGGGACGGAGATCGAGGGCTTCATCTACTTGCCGCCGGGTTATCAGGAAGGACTCCGCTATCCCACGTTGCTGCGCATTCACGGCGGACCGGTCTCCCAGTTCTCTCACAGCTTCAACTTCCAGGCGCAGCTGTTTGCAGCGAACGGCTACGTGGTCGTGACGGTCAACCCGCGGGGCTCCTCGGGATACGGCCAGGACTTTTCGTATGCGATCTGGGCCGACTGGGGGAACAAGGACTACGAGGATGTGATGGCCGGTGTGGACTACGCCATCGCCCAGGGGTACGCGGATCCCGAACGCCTTGGCGTCGGCGGTTGGTCGTACGGCGGCATCCTCACGAACTATGTCATCACGAAGACGGATCGCTTCAAAGCAGCGATCACCGGCGCCAGCGAAGTGCTCTACATCTCCAACTACGGGCACGATCACTACCAGCGGCAATGGGAGGCGGAGCTGGGGCTCCCCTGGGAGAGCCGCGAGAACTGGGAGCGCATCTCGCCGTTCAACTACGTCGAAAACATCGTGACGCCGACGCTGATCATGGGCGGCGAGCACGATTGGAACGTGCCGATTCTGAACTCGGAGCAGCTCTACCAGGCGCTGCGTCGCCTGGGACGGGAGACGCAGCTGGTGGTCTATCCCGGGCAGTCGCACGGCATTCGGGTCCCTTCATACCAGAAGGATCGGTTGGAGCGGTACCTGGCGTGGTATGGTAAGTACGTGAAGCAGGACTCGGTGGCGGACGGTGGTTAGCTTGACGGGCGCTTCGTGTGACAGATGTTGGTTTGGGCGACATTTCTACTGACGGGAGAGTGAGATGAAACAACTAGGAACAGTTGCGGTGTTACTGCTTCTGTCGGGTATCGTCGCTAGGCCCGCCGCGGCGCAGAAGCCCATCAATCTGGCGCTCGTGAACCCGGTGCAGATCGTCAAGGAGGATGAGAGCATCTCGGCGTTCCGGTTCAATCTGCTCTACGGCAAGAACGCATCGATGCAAGGGTTCGACCTGGGGTTGGGGAATCATCTGACCGGGGACATGAAAGGTGTACAGTGGGGTGCGGTCAACATCGTTGGAGGATCATTTACAGGCTGGCAGAGTGGCTTCGTCAGCATCAACACTGGCGAAGTCGAGGGGTTGCAGTGGAGCGCCTTCAACAGTGCCGGACGTATCAACGGATTGCAGCTTGCCATAATCAACTATGCACAGCACGCCAACGGCGTGCAGATCGGCTTGGTCAACATCATCAAGGAGGGCGGGATGTTTCCGGTCATGATAATCGCCAACTGGGGGTTCGAGGACTAACCGCGCTCTCGCTTCCTATTCAGGCCGGATTCACCCACGCGGGCTGCGCACCACCCTTGCCAGCGCAGCCCGCTTCCGCGATACTGGCTGCCACTCACACACAAGTAGCGCCCCAGATTTGGTGCTGGGGCCCGCTAAGACACCACGTTTACAGCCGGAGAAGTCCGATGCCCCGACTAAGAAGTCTCGTACTCAGCCTCTTCATCCTGGTTTTCGCGCTGACGGTCAGCGATCTGGCGGCGCAGGATGCGCCGGTCCTCGACAGAGTGATGGAGACCCAAACTCTCCGCGTAGGGATGTCTGGGAACCAGCCGCCCTTCAACTTCCGCAACCGCAGCGGCGCGATGGCTGGCCTGGACGTCGATCTGGCGACTCTGCTGGCCGGCGCGATGGGGGTCGAGCTGAGCATCGTCAACAAGCCGTTCGGTCAGCTCCGCGCGGCGCTGGAGGCGGGCGAAGTCGACATGGTAATATCCGGGATGGCGATCACGGCGGAACGGGCACGCGACGCGCTGTTCGTCGGACCGTACATGGTCTCCGGGAAATCGATCCTCACGAACTCTCGGGCGTTGGCTGCCGCCGAAGAGGCCGTTGACATCAACCAGGCGGACCTCAAGTTGGCGGCGCTCGCGGGCTCGACAAGCCAGGCGTTCATCGAGCGCTACGTGCCCGAAGCACAGCTCGTGGCGGTAGACGACTATGATGAGGCGGTCCAGATGGTCATCGACGACACCGTCGACGCCCTGGTCGCGGATATGCCGATCTGCGTTCTCTCGGTGCTGCGCTATCCGGATCGTGGATTGGCCACCCTCACCGAGCCGCTGACCATCGAGCCCATAGGCATCGCTGTGCCGGCGAACGATCTCATGTTCCGCAGCCTGGTACAGAACTATCTCGACGGCCTCGCCGGCCTGGGTGCGGTGGAAGAGTTGCAGTCGAAGTGGTTCGCGGACGGGAGCTGGATCGCGACGCTGCCATAACGGATCTACCTGGCCTTCCCCGCACGCAGTGATTCGTGTGGGGAAGGCCCATTGCAGTCGCAGCCCTCCAAACTTGGGACGGTCCACCATGCGCTCCTCACTCCTGAGTCTGATCATCACATTCGCGGCGATTACCCTTGGGTGGACGAATTCCGCCGCTCAGTCCGCGCGGACCTCACAAGAAGCCGACGCGGTAGCGCACCCGGTCGACTGGCAGACGGTGGCCCGCATCCGCGAGGAGGGACTACAGCGCTCCCAGCTCGCCGCCACCCTCTCGTACATGACCGACGTGCTGGGCGCTCGTCTCACGAACTCCCGCGACATGAAACGCGCCCAGACCTGGGTCGTGGAGGAGATGGAGCGCATCGGATTGTTGAACATCCACGTCGAGCCGTTCATGGACTACGGGGTGAGCTGGGACAACGAGTACTTCTCGCTGCATCTGATCGAGCCGGACTATCAGCCGATGGTCGGGTATCCCATCGCCCATACTCCGGGGACTGGGGGCAAGCAGACGCTCGGCGTCGTCATCGCCCACGTCCAGACGACTCAGGACCTGGAGAGATACCGTGGCCAGCTCCGCGGGATGGCCGTGCTCGCGACGCCCCCACCGACCATCAACCTGGAACGGTTTGCCAGAGGTGTGCCTCGTCGAACGGACGAGGAGATGCGGCAGCTCGAGGAAGATGTAGTGCCGCCTCAGACACCGCCGACCCCCCGTCTATATCGGGACCGCTTGGAGAATCCGGACAGAGTGAGCGCCGAGGAGCGACTGGCCTTCTTCAAGAGCGAAGGGGTCGCGGTCGTCCTCGAATCCAGCAGCGGCTGGCCAGGAGCGGTGCGGGGTTTCGCTCGCCCGGGCGCCAAAAGCGATAGCTGGTCGCGTGAGGCCACGCTCGGTTCACTGCCCGTCATCGCCGTTACGCCAGAACACTACAACCGCATGTACCGGATCGTGGCGCGGGACATCCCGGTCACTGTCGAAGTCGAGATCCGCAATAGCCACGGTGAGTCGGTGGAGCAGGCGCGCAACGTACTGGGCGAGATCCCAGGCAGTGACCTGGCGGATGAGGTCGTGATGTTGGGCGCTCACTTCGACACCTGGCACGCAAGCCCCAACGCCAGCGACAACACGTCGGGGGTGGCTGTGATGCTAGAGGCGGCGCGCATCCTCAACGCAATAGGTGTGAGGCCGCGTCGCACCATCCGCGTCGCGCTGTGGTCAGGCGAGGAGCAGGGCATCTACGGTTCTCGGGCGTATGTGAAGGAGCACTTCGGCGATCCCAACGACAACGCTGTAGGTGTCACCCCCGACTACGAGAAGTTCTCGGTGTACTTCAACCAGGACTACGGTCCGGGGCAGTATCGGGGCGTCTGGCTGCAAGGTAACGAGCATGTCCGGCAGACGTTCGCGGCGTGGATGGAACCGTTCGGAGACATGGGGATGACGACGCTGTCGATACGGAGCGTGGGTAGTACCGATCACGTGCCGTTCGACAATGCGGGCTTGCCGGCGTTCCAGTTCCTTCAGGCGCGAGTCGGTGGCACCGGCGGTCACACGAATCTGGATTTCTTCGATACCCTTCCCATCGAGGACCTGATGAAGAACGCGGTCATCATGGCCTCGTTCGTGTACCATGCGGCGATGAGCGATACGAGGATTCCGCGGAAGGGCGGCGAAGAGTAGAGATACGCTCGGGAGGCGAAGCATGAAGCGGAGCGATCGGGAATTAGGGATGGATCGGACCATCACGCGGCGCGATTTCATCAGCGGTGTGGGGGTTGCGATCACCGGCTCGGTGATAGCGGGTCCTTGGGCGGCCTTCAGATCTGCCCAAGCCGCATCTGCGCTGCAGGAAGAGGCCGCGTACTACCCGCCGGCCGCGGAGGGGATGCGGGGCAGCCACCCCGGGTCGTTCGAGGTGGCGCACGCGCTGCGCGACGGCGCGCGCTGGGACGACCTGGGGCCGGAAGCCGAGACGGGTGAGAGCTACGATCTGGTCGTGGTGGGCGGCGGCCTCAGTGGGTTGGCGGCGGCGTACTTCTTCTGCAAAGCGGTCGGGCCCGAGGCACGCATCCTGGTGCTGGACAACTGCGACGACTTCGGGGGACACGCCACGCGCAACGAGTTTCGTTCGGGGGACCGCACGCTGCTGATCAACGGGGGCACGATCAACATTGAGGACCTGAGCGCGTACGACGAGCCGTCTCAGGCGATGATCCGCGAGCTCGGCATCGACGTCGGGCGCTACGCCGAGTTCAATGACGCAGAGCTGTATCCTTCGTTGGGGCTCAGACCCGGTGTCTTCTTCGACGAGGAAACGTTCGGAGTCGATCGGCTAGTGGTCGGACAGGACGGACTCGAGCTGCACGAGCTGCTGGCCCGGATGCCGCTGTCCGAGTCGGCGCGCAGGGACGTCGCACGGCTTCACGAGGACCGGGTGGACTACCTGCCCGGCCGGTCGCTGGAGGAGAAGACGCGCCTCCTGAGCCGGATGTCCTATCTCCAGTTCCTCACGGATCTCGTCAAGGTCGACGCCGGTCTGATGCCCTACTTCCAGACCTGGCGGCAGGGGTACTGGGGAATCGGCAATGACGCGTTACCGGCAGAGATGGCCCGGCTAACTGGCTTCCCGGGCTTCCAGGGCATGGGCTTCCCCGACTCTGAGCCTGGCGAGGGGGTCTTCCCCGTAGTCACGCCCACCAGCGGGCAGTACTTCCGCTTCCCTGATGGCAACGCATCGATCGCGCGTCTGCTGGTGCGAAGCATGATCCCGGCCTCCGCACCGGGCAGTAGCGCGGAGGACATCGTGACGGCGCGCTTCGATTACACGCAGCTCGATCGTGATGGCGGGCCCGTGCGGATCCGGCTGAATAGCACGGCGGTGCGCGTGCGACACGTCGGGGAGGACGAAAGCTCGAGCGAGGTAGAGATTACGTACGTACACTCGGGCCGGGCGCGGCGGGTGCGGGGCCGTTCCTGCGTGCTGGCCTGCTACAACGCGATGATTCCGTTCATGTGTCCGGAGCTTCCCGGGGCGCAGCGCGAGGCGCAGTCGTACGCGCTGAAAGCGCCCAGGGTGTACACCAGTGTGTTGATCCGCAACTGGGAGGCCTTCCAGCGATTGGGGCTCAGCGACGCGTTCTGTCCCGGGAGCTATCACGACGTCGTGGGTCTGTGCGATCCGATCAGCATGGGCGAGTATCAGTGCCCGCGCACGCCGGACGAACCGATGGTGTTGCAGCTGTATCGCACGCCGCTCTATCCGGGATTGCCGGCGCCGGAGCAGTGGAAGAACGGAATGCGCGAGCTACAGGTCACCTCTTTTGAGGTGTTCGAACGCAAGATCCGCGATCAGCTGGCGCGCATGCTCGGCGACGGCGGATTCGATCCGGCCCGGGACATCGAGGCGATCACCGTCAACCGTTGGCCCCACGGCTACGTCTTCTTCCAGGACCCCACCACGGACGAGGTGGTGTGGACCCCCGACTGGCCGGCGCGTGAGCGTCCGTGGCTGCGCGCTCGCGAGCCCTTCGGCCGCATCGCCATCGCGAACTGCGACGCCGCGAACTACGCCATGGCCGAGGCCTCGTTCGCCGAGGCCCACCGCGCCGTCCGCGAGGTGCTTGGGAGATAGTTGCTTAGGCTATCTCGTCGGGGTTCGAGGCCGCATCCTACTCGTTGCTGCCTCCAGCATCCGGAACTTCAATATCCGTCCCGTACATCTCGTTGATCTCCTCGTAGATCTGCCTCACGACATCAGGAAATGCCTCGGCGCCCCCGCGCACAAAATCGGACATCGGAACCATCTTGCTCACGTCCGGCGCTTGTTTTTCCTTCTGAGGCGGCGGCGGGAAGATCGACTCGTCGACGGCGGACATTCGGACGCGAATGTTGTCCGCCGTAACGTTGAAGACCATGTAGTCCTCTGCGAGGGCTAGTGGTCCATCGTAGGTCTTGCGTACACGGGCAAACGCCTCTTGCCCGGTGTCAAAATCATTTTGGAAATGGTACCCAACGGCCATGCGCGGCTGTGTGAGGGACATGACCCGGCCGAACTGCTCCGGAGACGTATGCGCCTGGGTACCGACCTGCAGCGCTTCCGCCGGGGTAAACCCTTGCTTGGTGATTAGCAGCGACGACGCAAGGAAGCACTCATGGATCGAGATGTCGGCGCCCTGCGTGTGCTCGATCCACCACTTGTTCGGGTATGTGTCGCTGGAGTACGCGAAGGTCAGACCGTTCCACTCGAGGACAAAGCTGACCGCGCCGTCCAGCACATGAATCGCCGGGAAGGTTCGGATCACAACCCCGTTCTCGTCGAAGATGACTTCGTTGACTGCATCATACGGGAATTCGTGAACCTCAAGGATGCCACCGCGGAAGTCGATCAGGCCCTCTCGGGTCCCGAGGTCCCACTTGTACATTTCGTACATCCGATCCATCGCGTGCGCCGTGCCGTACTCGGGCGCGTGGCCGCTGGGACCCCAGATGCGTAAGGGAGTGAGGCGGTTCATGGTCGTTCCGCCCAACCAGAAGCTCGGAAGGTCGCCGTAGTGATCGACGTGCAGGTGGCCGATGAACACCTTGTCGATCTCATCGTACGGAATCTTCTGGGCCGCGAGTCGCTCGTGACAGCCGGCTCCGATGTCGAAGATGAACTTGTCCCCGTTGCCCAGCTCAACTAGCCAGCAGGCCGCAGCCTGTTTGGGTCGGGGACTGGGCATCCCTGTGCCGAGCGCCACCACGCGCATCTCGTCCGGGGCCAGCTCCTCGGTACCTGGATAGTAGACGTCCAGCTCTGCGGTTGCCGATGCCGGCGCGACGGACTCGTTGGACCGCGTGGCGCCGAGCAACACGACGAATGCGAAGCAAGCCGTGAAGCCCGCCAGGAATAGACCTGCGGCTCGGGTCCGCGCGACGAAGTTGCGGCCGAGGGCGCCTAGCGCCGTGACAACTCCAGATCTGTTCATCCGTGCTACCTCCCACCATCTGATGTTTAGTGCCGCTTCTCAGAATACCTCATGCAAAAGAGTCCCCTGAGCCGACGCCGGCGGTGACATCCCCAATATCATCGCCAGCGTAGGAGCCACGTCCGCCGGCTGCACCCGGCGATGAATCACCTGTGCGGGAATCCCGTCACCAACAAAGATGATCGGCACGTGCGTGTCATAGCTCCAGGGGGAACCATGCATCGCCACCACGGGACCCTCGTCGAAGTTGAACCAATACGGGTCCTGCACGACGTAGATGTCACCGGCCCGCGGCGCGTAGTAGTTGTTTCGAATTTGCTCGAGCAGTTTCGAGTTCGGCAGCCGCTCGACCGAGTTCGGCGTGGCGGCGAGGTGGATACCCGGCTCGAGCGTCAGCAGGCGGGCGATCGAGTCCTTCACGGCCACCTTGCTCAGACCCGCCGCCGCGATCTTGGCATCATCGAGATACAGATAGGGTCGATAGTAGAAGCGAACGATCTCGTCGATACCAAACTCTGACCGTCCGATCATGTTCGCTTTGTCGATGATGACACGCGGGACCAGACGTCCAGCCTCGTAGCCAAGTTCGGTCATGTACTCCGGCATCTCCGCCGCGCCGTGATCGGCAGACAGCACGATGACCGTGCTTTCCAGTCCCACAATTTCATCGATGAACGCGATGAAGTCCGCGACCGTACGATCTAGCTGAAGCACCGCGTCCTCGTTCTCCAGGCTCGATGGACCGAAGAAATGATTCACCGCGTCGATGCCGGAGAAGCTCACCGACAGGTAGTCGGGGATATCGTCCTGACCCAGGCCCTCGTTTGTAACCAGGCTCTTGGCGAAATCGGCAAGCAGTTGATCGCCGACGGGGCTCACGACCAACTGCGTGAAGAGTAATGGGTCTCCGGCTTCGCCGAACCGGTGCGGGAACGTCCGGCCGTAACCGCGGAGATCGGTCTCGTACGGCCGGTCGTCCTGATGACCCAGCAGATACGAGTCGGGAGCGCCCTCCAACAGCGTCCACTCCGTTCCCGCATAACGATCGGCCTTGCGCTCGCCGTTCCAGTCCGCGACCCAGGTGGGATACGCGTCGTAGTACCACGTGGAGCTTACGAAGTCCCCGCTGTTGGTCGAGAACCAGAACGCCTTTCCCGAGTGTCCGGCCATGGCCACGGCACTGCGATCCTTGCCCGAAACGCCGAACACCTTGGCTCGTCCGCCTGTGTACGATGTGAGCTTGTCGCCGAGCGTTTCGGCGAGCAGTACGACTGGCGAGCGTCCCTGTGTCCGCGCCAACTGCTGAGCCGGATCGACCTGGTCGCCGACCATCTCGTCGGAACGAACGGGCAAGAGCGGGTGCTCTTGATCTTCGATGTTGTATGACAGCTCCCCTGCCTCGGCATCGTACCAGACATTGCCTATCAAACCGTGCACCGAAGGTTGGGCACCCGTGGAGAGCGTCGCGTGTCCGACTATGGTCTCGGTGTTGGAGTGCTGATAGTGCGCGTTGGCGTAGACGGTTCCGTTGTCCAGCAGATAGCGAAAGCCGCCATCCCCGAACCGATCCGCGTAGCGCGCCAGCAGGTCGGCCCGCAGGCCGTCTACGGTTAGCTGTAGCACCAGCTTCGGGGGCTGAGCGTCATCGGGCCGTGGCGTGCCGCAAGCGGCGACAGCGACCACCAGCACACCCGCGACGCTCCTGAGTCCGCTGTGCGCCCAGCTGATTGCGCTCGTGTCTGTCTTCATTTCCCGTTTTTCGAGTCGTCTAAGTAGAAAGAAGCCGCCCCGCCGGCCTGGGCGGCGGGGCGGTTGTCATGCTGGCTATCTGCTGCGCAGAAAGGGTTATGTCCCTTTGTCCCCGCTCTACTCGCCCCCACCTCTGGGATCCGGCTCACCAGTCGGATCGAACGGCAGCTCGTCCAGGTGCTCGATGTACTGGAGCGGGTCGAACGGCAGATTTCTCAGCCAGGCAGGCGGGTTCGACAGCGCCATGGTCTCCGGACGCGCGTTCGAGATGCCGGTGTAGGCGGGACCGCGGGCTTCCTCGAAATTCGGATACTTCTCGATCCACAATTCGTGGCGCGCCCGCATCCGATTGAACGCCTCCTTTAAGTGTAGCAAGTTGATCAGGAGCGGGACTTCCTCGCGGGGATCGTTGTACAAATCGAAGTACGCCGCCCCGATTCCGCTCGCCGCCTGCAGGGGATCTGCGAACCAGTGCCGCTTGTAGTGATCCTTCACCGTGGCGGCAAGCTCCGGTCCGGCGTAGATGAACACATAGTCGCGGCGCCCATAGGTGTCTCCGTTGAGCAGCAGCGACGTCTGGTCGATTCCGTCGATCACGCGATCGGTGGGTATGTACTGCATGGCGCCGCCCAAACGAGCGAACGTCGTGTACAGGTCGGTGATGTGAATGATGTCGCCAGACACCTGGCCCGGTTCGATGGTGCCCGGCCACCAGGCCGCGGCGCTAACTCGCACGCCGCCCTCGAGAAAATCGCCCTTTCCGCCCCGAAATATGCCTTCGCCCATGCCGACGCCTGGAGGTGGGTTGTGAGTCATCGGGCCGTTGTCCGCCATGAGGACTACGAGCGTGTTCTCGGCGATGCCAAGGTCACGGAGTGTCTCTACAAGCGCGGCGACCGCGGGATCGAGGAATGTCTGATAACCGTCTCCGACGAGACCGCGCTGCAGAGAACTCTTCATCGGCTGCGGGATGAAGCTCGTCCACTGCGGCCACCAGGAGAGGAAGAAGGGCCGCTCGGCTTCAGCGTTGCGGCGGATGAATGCGAGCGCCCGCTCTTGCGCTTCAAGGTCGAAACGGTCGTAGCAATCCTTCGTCGTCCCGCACCACTCCTCCGCCAGCTCGCCCTTCACTCCCTCGAGGTACCCCAAGTATCCCTTCTGAACGAAGGAGTTGTCTAGCTTGTAGGGATTCTCGGCGAGCAGCTCTTCGTGCAATCCGAGCACGGCGTTCGCGGCCTCGGCCTCCGGAACCCAGAGGCTAAGGACCTGGTTGTAGACAGCCCAAAGGGCCTCGTCGTAGCCCTGGTTGTGGGGGTAGGACTGCTCCACGTCGCCCAGGTGCAGCTTGCCGTAAAAGGCAGTCGCATAGCCGGCCTCCGACATGACCTCGGCGAGGGTCACGTTCTTCGACGCCATGCCTCGATACTCGATGGGGAAGCCGATCTCGTACACGCCGTTGCGAATCGGATGCTGGCCCGTTGTGACAGCAGAGCGAGTCGGGGTGCAACCGGGCTCGGTGTACATGCGGGCGAAGAGCATGCCCTCCGCCGCCAGCCTGTTCATGTGCGGCGTCTCGTAGCCCCGGATCTTCTGGTAGATCGGGTCGCCGAACGACATCACCGGCTGGTCGTCGAACATCAGGTGGATGATGTTTGGCGGTCTTCCGTACTGCTGCCGCAGCTCGGCCAGCCGGGCGTCGAGCGCCTCATCCTCGGCCGCCCAACGCTCGGCGTTCTGGGCCTCGATGATGTAGTACTCGGCGTCGTGCACGATCCGCGAGCCGTCCTGGGCTTCAGCGCCGGGGACCGCGATCCAGGCGCTGGCCAGCAGGAACAGGCCGCAAAATTTCAGAAACCTCAGCATCATTCGATCTCCTTCATACAGGGTGAATTCTCGACTTAGTATCAAGACGGTGTGTCTCGTAGCTCCAAAGTGGTTGGATGGAACAGCTCCTCGATAGTCAGTTGGCGACTGGAGAGCCCCTGCTCGTAGGAGTACAGGAACACGGCCTCGAGGACGTTGCGGTTCTCGGCTATGCCGTAGGGCCAGTAGTTGTCGCCCATCAGCTCCCGGGTGTCCTCGAGTTCCTTGCCCACCCAGGGCAGCGAGATCATGGCCCAGCCGAGTTTGTGCATTTCCTGGTACATCTGGTGCTTGGCTTGGCAATAGGCCTCGAACACGGCTTTGGGCAACCCGGGGTTAGCTTCGACGACGTCGTTGCGCATCGCGACCGCGTGCATGATGGGGAAAATCCCCGTGGCCGCGAAGTAGTTGCGTTCGGCCGTGCGATAGTCCGAGAACAGGCGGTCGATTGTAGGATCGCCCTCGACGTATCCTCGTGGTTCGACCGCGGAAAAGACGGCGTCGACTTCGCCGGATTCCAGCAGGTCGGATTCGTCCGTTCTCGCCGGGCCGATTCGATAGTCGATCCCTTCAGGGACGACGACTTCGTTGCCGGATGCCGTGCCGCTGTCCGAGCTCGCGACCGCAATAACCCACTGCATGTCTTGGGGAGTAACGCCGTATTCGTGCTGCAGGATCCCGCGGATCCAGACCAGCGAGCTCTGCGAGTAGCCCGCAACCGCCACCGTCTTGCCACGCAGGTCCTCGGGAGCGTTGATGCCCCGGTCGGTGCGGATGAAGATGCTCTTGTGGCGGAAGGTCCGAAGGGTAAAGACCGGGATCAAGGTGTAGTCGCGGAATGCGTTGTTGGCGTATGCCAACATGTATGGATGGAGACCGATCTCCTGGACTTCCCATTCCTGGTCGCCACCCATGGCCATGCGATTGAGGTCGTAGATGTTCGAGGGTGTAAACCGAACATCGGCGCCTTCCACACTCACGTCGCCGGCCACCAGTGACTGAACACGGTCGTAAGGGTATCCCGCGATCCGGATGGACAGTCGCCCGTCGCTGCCGGACCTCTGGTCGTCGGACGCGCACCCCACTGCGCTCAGCGAGGTCGCGCCGGCTACGGCGGCGCCGGCCAGAGAGGTGGCCTTCACGAACGCTCGACGCGAGATACTTCCGGCTGTCTCTCGACTCATGGTTGTTACAACTCCGTTCGTGTTCTCGTCGCTGGGCGCCTAGCTGTGAGGCTATCGGCTGCCAAGCGACTGCGGCTCACCACCGTGATCATAGTGGCGAGCCTGCGTCAACCGGTGTATCGACCTTCTGTTGTGATTATCCCCGCGGTGATGCCATGTCCTCCGCGATACACTGGCCGAAAACGATCCAGGCCGCGTCACCGAAGTTGATGGTGATCGACATGTTGCCCGTCGACTCGGACATGTTCAGGCTCCAGCCCCGTCCGGCCTCGATGCCGCTCAGGATCAATTGACCGTCTTCGCGCTTCATGTCGCCGATCTGAGTCACTTCGCCTCTACGCTCGGGTGGCGCCAGAAGGGTTACTTGATTGTCGTCGAGGTCCAGGTGGATGAACGTGGGTTTGGGTTGTTGTGGCGCGGGAGGTCCGCAATTCAGGTCGCCGTCGCACTCGATACCCTTGGTCAGCGAACAGACATACTGGTCCGCCTGGCTGCCGGGGTCCGGGGCTGCCATGATGACTGGCGTGAGGGCCGCCGCGGCAATCACTCCTATAAGTCCTAACATCGATGCCTCCGTACGTTGGGCCGAATCGTTCGTGACGAAGCGTCTAATTCACGACGTAGTCGCGTGCCTGCATGCAGGCGACGTAGTTACGATCCCACTTCTGCAACTGGGCATTGAACGCGTCGATCTCTGCCTGCATTTCAGACTGCGCCTGTTGCTGTGCCCGTCGCGACCGGGATCCGCCGGCCAGGCCGCCGGCGACCGCGCCGATTGCCGCGCCCTTGCCGGCGTCGCCGGCGATAGCTCCGATGGCGACACCCGCTACCGCGCCTCCCGCCGCCCCTCTGATCAGGCCGCCCTGGGCTTGCTCGGCGCTCTGCTGCGCTACGTACCCCTTCTGGACCAGCACGTCATAGGCCTGATAGGGATCCCAGTTCGTCTGCTGCGTGGCCCAGCGGTAGCACTCGAGCTGATCCGACATCTGCTGCTGCTCGTCCTGGCCCTCGGCCGGGTAGATGACCCGATTCGTCGGATTGGTGCTGGGTGGCAGCGTCTGAGGCTGCTGTTGCTGCTCTTCTTGAGCGGCCGCCCATGGTGCGACGCTCAGGGCCAAAATCGCGGTCAGCGCTGCAACGCCGACGCGGTGTGCATTGGACTGCATGACTGCCTCCTTGTTTGGTGTTCCTGTCTTCTGGGCGTTGGTCCCCTACGCCAATCTCCTTCGCAGGTCAGTGTATCCGACCCGCTTCGATGTCGGCGACTTCCTGAGAGTTCTTTAGTCTGGATTCGGTGATCGCGGCATACTATGCGGATGACGGCCCTCAACATCAAGGCTGGCTTAGTCTGAGCTGAGGCCCGATATCCGCCGACGTCCTCGAGACGCAGTTGAGCCGTGCATTTCTGGCCCACGTCAAGTCCGACGATCGAAACGAACAACGCGGAAACAGGCCCCGGAGTGCCCTAATAGTCTCTAAGGCGATCCGACTCCATGCTGAGGGGCGGGAGCTGTGTGCGGCGCGTCCTCTGAGAAGGGCAGTCGGTTGACGATCGATTGAGAAGCGGTGACCAGACTGTGGTCAGAGAGGATGGTCCGACTGGCTGAATCTGCATAATTAATGCATATTTATATGCATGAGGACGACGTTGAATCTAGACGACGAGCTCTTGAAGGAGGCCCAGCGGTTGAGCGGCGTGGCAGGGAAGACGGCCGTGATCCATGCGGGTCTGCGAGCCTTGATCGCCCGGGAAAGTGCCCGACGCCTGGCGGCGCTCGGAGCGAGCCAGAGTCAGCTCGAGCCGATTCGCCGTCGGCGACCGAGTGAGGAAGGATAGTTGCTGGTCGACACCTCGGTGTGGATCGACCACTTTCGTCGCGGCAACGCATCCCTCGCCCGACAGTTGAGCGAGAGGGAGGTCTGGTGCCATCCGTTCGTTGTCGGCGAGCTCGCATGCGGTCGATTGGAAGACCGGTCCGAGATCTTGGGTTTGCTGTCGGCCTTGCCACACGCCCCACTGGCGGGACACGATGAGGTGATGGCCTTTGTGGAATCCAACCGTCTGGCCGGGACGGGGATCGGTTGGATTGACGCTCATCTCCTGGCCGCGGCCCGGCTGGCGAACGTCGGCTTGTGGACGCTAGATCGGCCGCTGGTCACCGTGGCACGTGAGCTGGAACTCTACGAGGAGCCTGACTAGGAGGCCTCATGCATCAGCGGTCCGCTGTTCCTTTTCTCCCGATCGTCTTCCTCACTCTATCATGTAGCGCCCCCAATCGAGAACAGGTTCCGGAGAGCTTTGACGCGAACGTCCACATTGCGGCGTGGGTCGAATTGTGGAACACGCGTGATCTAGACCGGCTTGACGAGTTGTTCCTAGATGACTCGAGGGTGACCTATTTCTCTTCCGAGTATGAGGGGCTCATTAAGGGACCAGCTGCCGTACGCGAGCATCACGAAGGCTTTGGCTTCGTCGCTGGCGGTGCCGAGGCCGAGCAGCAGCTATGGGTGGAGGATGTGCAGAGCAGCGTTTTCGGCTCGACCGCCGTCGTCACCGCGGTCTGGCTGTTCGGTGATCGAACGGCGCCACCGGACAGCGTCCAGCGCGGCCCGATGACGATCGTGTACACCTGGACCGACGACCGCTATCGCATCGCCCACATTCATTTCGCCAACTACGAACCCAACAGCTGAAAGAGAACCCCCAGCATCACGATGACGATCCGTTGAACCCGCTCGCCTAGCTTCCCGTCGTCGACAACGTCAACGCCCCGTCGTCGCCCCCGTCAGATATCACTCGTGCCTTAGAGCTTCTACTGGGTCGATTCTCGTGGCGCGGATGGCTGGGATCAGGACTGCGCCCAGCGCTGCGGTCGCCAGCACGGTCGATGAGACGGCGAAGGTCGTGACATCGAATGCTCCGATCTCGGTGAGCGCGCTCGACAAGAAGCGTGCAAGGATCAGCGCTCCGATTCCTCCGATGATCATTCCGGCGAGGACCATCTTCCCGCCTTCGGCCGCTACTCCGCGTAGGATCATGGAGCGGTCGCTGCCCAGCGCCATGCGAACGCCGAACTCCCGGGTCCGACGACTAACGCCATATGATATAGAGCCGTAGATCCCGATACTGGCGAGCAGGAGTGCGAAACCGGCGAAGATACTGCCCAACATCGCCGCCTGGCCCTGGCGGCTGTACGAAACCGCGTACAGCTGTTCGGCCGTAACAGCGTTGTAGATCGGAAGATTCCGGTCGACGGCGACCATCGCTTCCCGCATCGACGAGATAGCCGGCGAAACGCGGCTGGCGTTTCGCACCGCGAAGACCGCGCGCACGCCCAGAAACGAACCCGCTCCTTGCGCGTACGGGGTGTACCAGGTCTCGTCCACCTCGTAGAACTCGCGAACATCGCCCACCACGCCGACGATCGTCATCCACGGCGCGTCCTCTCCGGAGCGTCCGTTCCTCACGCGCCGGCCGATGGGATCCTCGTTCGGGAAATAGCGTCTGGCCAACCCCGCGCTGATCACGACCACGGGGAGCGCGTCTGTTCGGTCGGCGGTCGTGATACCCCGACCCTGGAGGAGCGGGATTCCAACAGCCTGCAAGAACCCCGGCGTCACCATCCGGCTGTTGATCAGCGGCACATCGCCCTGGCGCAACTCACGGCCCTCGATGACGATTTCCGCCACCGAGTTGGCGCGGGATGAAGGAAACATCGTGGTCGCGCCCACGCCGGCGACGCCGGGGACGCGAGCGAGCTCCTCTGTCGCGCTCGTCATAAATGCCGTGCGAGCTTCTACGTCAGGGTACTCCTCCGCGCTCATGGTGATGCCAAAGGTGAGCAGGCCCGCGGGATCGTAACCGAGGTCGGCCTGGTGCAGCTGCTGGAAATCACGGAGCATCAGCCCGATCCCGCTGAGCAGTGTGAGCGCCAGCGCCAGCTCACCTACCACCAGCGCGCGCTCGAGCCGGCGGACGCCCGTCCCACCGATGGCGCGACCGGCGGTGTAAAGGGCGGAGAATGGGCGCTCGTGGGAAAGCCGCAGCGCCGGGGCCAGCCCGAAGATCACTCCGCTGGCTGTCGATACCAATGTTACGAAGATCAGAACGGCCCAATCGAAACCGGGCGTCGTCCCCACGTAGGTCAGCAGGCGTCGCGGTAGAAGCGGCTCGACTAGTCCGAAACCGATCGTCGCCACGATCAGCCCCGCGGCTCCACCGAGGATCGCCAGGATCACGCTCTCCACCAGCACCTGGCGTAGCAGACGTGTGCGACCGGCGCCGACCGCGGCGCGCACGGCGAACTCGCGTCCCCGCCCCAGCGCTCGCGACAGGAGTAGGTTGGCCAGGTTCGCGCAGACGATGAGCAGCAGGAATCCAACGGCGGCCAAGAGCGCGATGAGCGTTCGACCTTCGCCGCCCACCAACACCTCGCGGATCGGAACCGCGGTGAGAGTCGTGCCCGGCGCCAGGTCGGCCACCTCGGATGACGCGGCTTGAGCTACGGAGGCCAGATCGGCCCGCGCCTGCTCCACCGTCCAGCCCGGCTTGAGACGCGCCGGAACGTTGAACGACCAGACTCCGGCCTGGCCCGCCCGCACGCGCATCGGAACCCACAGCTCGGCTTCGTACGGATACGTGAACCCGGGCGGCATCACACCGACCACGGTACGCGCGCGACCATCCAGAACGACCGTCTGCCCGATGACCGACTCGGTGCCGCCATACCGATTCTGCCAGGCGCTGTGACTTAGCAACGCGACCCCCGCGTCCTCGCCGGCGACTTCTTCTTCAGGAGAGAACGGCCGGCCGAGGATCGGTCTCACCCCCAGCGTCTCGGACCACCCCTCCGACACCGCGATCCCAACAACGCGCTCGGGTCCGGCGTCGGTGGACAACACAAAACTGGTGAAGCGCTGCGCCACAATCCGATCGAAAAAGCTCGCCCGGTCGCGAACGGCGAGAAACACTTCCGGCCGCAGACTGATGAGCGGGCCGCCGGCCTCCGGCGTCAGATAGACCCGAACAAGCCGATCCTCATGCTCGAAGGGAAGCGGCTGGTACAGCGTCGCTCGGGCAGCGCTGAAGATCGACGTATTCGCCCCGATCCCAATCGCCAGGGTCAGAATAGCGATGGCTGTAAATCCAGGATGTCGGGCGAGTTGGCGTATCGCGTAACGGATGTCTTGAATCATCGGGCAATCTCCATTTCCCTATTATAGTCCTTTTGATGACCTCAACTCCCCCCGGGTTGCCTCACATCCCCCGTCGACGTCGACGTCAACGCCCCGTCGTCGCCCGCGCCTCACCGCCCGCGCCCGCGACTTCAACATCTCCAACAACAGCACCGTCGCCAGCATATGTCCAAAATACTTGACACAATGACAAAAATATCATACTATATGTCCAATAAACCTGACCTAGCTGTGTAGGAGAAAGATATTATGTCACCTTGGATCTGGATCGTCGCCGCCGCCGTAGGCTTCGTGCTATTCGCCCTCGGCCTGAAGACCTTCGTCCGCGGCGGATTCCGTCGAGCGGCGTCCTCGAGGGAAGAGGACGCTGACCTCCCGATGACTCCGCAGCAGAAACGCGCCTGGTGGGGCCTCGGCATCGGGGCCGTCATGTCGATCGCGCTGGTCGCCGTCGTGTCGGCGGCCGGCCCGGCGAACTATTCCCAACAACCAACAACCCGATTCCTCACGTACGCCATCTTCGCGGCGGGTTTCATCTCATACTTCGTCGTGCTGAGACTGACGCAGGCGCGCGAATCAGAAGTGCTAGCAGATGAGCGGGACCGGGCGATCATGACGCGAGCGCTGGCCGTGGCGTTGATCGCCGGCTTCCTGACGCTCGTCGTTTGGGTCGTCGGCCTCACCGAGGTCTACTGGGAGGCCAAGGCTGTCCCCATCGATTATCCAACGTTCATGCTCTGGACCACGTTCATCGCGGCGCTGCTCGGTCGCGAGGTCGGCATCTTGATGGGATACGCGGGGTGGCACGGTCATGGCGAAAGCTGAGATCAAGAACCGGATCCGCGCGCTGCGCTTCCAGCACGGCGAGATGACGCAGCAAGAGCTCGCTACGCGGGCGGAGTGCACGCGGCAAACCATCGTGATGCTCGAGCAGGGTCGCTACGTTCCGTCGCTGGCACTGGCGTTCCGTATCGCGCGCACGTTCGGCATGACTGTCGAAGATGTCTTCGAGTGGAAAGAGTAGCGAGGCCAGCATGTTCCGATCGAGAAAGTTTCGTCTTTGGGCTTCCGCGTTGGCGATCGTATTCATCGGCGCGTTCGTGCTGCTCTGGTTTGTCTATCGTCCATGGGCTCTGAACTGGGGAGCGACGGACGAGGAAGTCTCTCAGTTGATGCCGGGCGACAGCATCGTGCCCGCGCCGACCTTCAACGCGACGCGAAGCGTCACCGTCCACGCAGCACCGTCCGCGATCTGGCCGTGGATCATCCAGATCGGATACCGGAGGGCCGGTTTCTACAGTCATGACCGCCTGGACAACGATGGTATCCCGAGCTCCGACACGATCATGCCTATGTATCAGGGCTTGAGAGAGGGCGATGCGATCCCGTTAACGGCAACGGTGGATGCCGAGGTCGTCGTGCTGGAGCACGAGAGAGCCATGCTACTGGTGATCGAGCATGACGCCACCTGGACGTGGGCGTGGGGTCTCTATCCAACGGGAACGGGCCAGACGCGCCTGGTGACACGACTCCGTGTGCGGGCGCCAACCATCAGATCGAAGCTCATGATGGACTTCTTCGAGATCATCATGATGCGGAAGCACATGCTCGGCATCAAACAACGCGCCGAGAGCATGACGCCGGAGATGGGGACGAGTTGAAATTGAGGAGGGGAGCTGCGGAGAAATGATTCGTACTAGATCTTCGGTTTCGCCCGGATGCGCACCCGATTCCGGCCCGCCTCTTTCGCGGCGTAGAGCGCTTCGTCGGCGGCCTTGATGACTTCGTCTGGCTGCTCGTGCTCCTTGAAAGCGTTGTCGGCGGCGCCGATGCTGACGCTGACTTTGAGCGCCTGTCGTTTCCCGACCTGCTTTGGGATGTCCGGTTTCTTACGCGGTCGTCCCGGACCGCGAATGACGAACACTCTTCCGGCGATTGTGGCGCGGAGCTTCTCGAGGTGCTCCTGTGTCTGCTCGACCTTCTTACCGGGGAAGATGACCGCGAACTCCTCGCCGCCGTAACGAAATGCTTTGCCGCCTCCACCTACCTTCGCCATGACCGCAGCAACCATGCGCAACACCTGGTCCCCCACGTCGTGGCCGTGCTTGTCGTTGAACGCCTTGAAGTGATCGACGTCGACCATCCCGACGGTGTAGTTGGCGTGGCTGGCTTGGTAGATCAACTCGTACATCCCGCGGCGCGTCGGCAGGCCGGTAAGCGCATCCTGGAACGCGAGTCGATAGGACGTGTCCGCAACCGACACGATGATCATCAGGCCCGCCGTCGCCAGGTAGGTCGTCGACTCGAGACCACCGAAGCCAGGAGTGAGGGCGAGGAAGGAGGCGATGATTACCCAGGCGAGCGTGTTGCGCTCGGCGTCGGGCCGCCAGATGTAGCGACCGAGTAGGATGCCGAACGCGATGACGAAGAGTACGAAGGATAGATCCGGAACGTCCGTCCACGCCGGGCTAGCGTCGCCAAGGACTCTGAAATCCAAAAAGCCAAAGAAGTCCTGATTACGCGACTTGAACAACTGGATCACCGCGGCAGGCTGAATGACGATTGCCGCCCAATGTGCGATCCCCTGAACTGTCAGCGGTCCCCGCTCGGGCAGCAATGACAGCGCCAGCAGGTTTATCGGGAGCAGCACCGCGATCAAATTGTAGACGACGTGACCGTCTCCTGCCTGCGACAGCCCTACTCCCGCGTACTGGCTCAGCATGAGGTCGACGAGGAACAGTATGACCAGGGCCATCATCATCCGGGCACGGTGGAACCGCCAGCACTGGATGATGCTAATGATATAGACCGCCCGGTAAGCGGGGGCGAACTCGGCGCCCCAGGCGCGCGCCGGCTCCCAGGTGAGGATGAGGAACGCCGCGGCTAGGAATAGGCCGTTCGGGATGACCGGGGAAGTGAGCTTTCTAAAGATCCTATCGCCTCGCGATCGTAGGGCGTTCGCTGTGCGAACGCCGGCGCAATCTATCGTGACCCGGGTTGGTAGTGAACCCCGTCAAGCGGCAGGTGTGACAGGTTACACTATGCCTGATGGGGATGAGACCGGGGATCGTGCTGCGCGTTGGTATGTATCCGGAGGGGGTAACCGGGATCTACGTTTCTGCTACCTTTGCTATACCAATTTCCAGGAGAGATGATCCATGAGGCAACGTGTCCGATCGTATTGGGCCTTCGGGCTGGTGGCCGCGCTGAGCGTCGGCTGCTCTTCGACGTCCTTTAACTCCGACTTCAATCCGGAGATTGCGTTCTCCGGATACCGGACTTGGCAGTGGATAGAGATCGTAGACCCGACGATCCAGCTGGATAGGGGTATGGATCAGTTGGTCGAGCGCCGGGTGAAAAACGCCGTCCAGAACGAGCTCGAGGCGAAGGGTTATACGCGAGATATCTCGGGCACGCCGGACTTCGTCGTGAACTTCCTTTTGTCCACGCAAGATAAGGTAGACGTTCGCAGCTACTACACCGGGTGGGGCTACTATCCGTACGGGGGAATGCAAGCCCACGCGCGGCAGTGGACGGAGGGCACTCTGATCATCGATGTGATCGACGTGGAGCAGGAGGAAGTTGCCTGGCGCGGTTGGGCGCAGGGCGCGCTGGCGAGCAATCCGACCGCCGAGCAGATCACGCGGGCCGTCAACGACGTGACGGCCGAAATCTTGAAGCGATTTCCACCGGATTCCAAGTAGCCGTCGGGGAACAAACCTGTCTCGGCTCGCGATTCGTCTGGACGCGGCAACGCTAGCAGGCCGCAGGATGTCAAAGTAAGGGGTGCCTGCTTGACTTGGCACGGGCGGCGTGGTAGCTATGGGTTGCCAATTTTGGTGGAACAACAGCTGAGTACAACAAGGAGGAAACGGCAATGAAGATTGCCTCGTTTGGGCGCATCCGGATACTGGGCGCTGCTCGACCGGCCCTGGTCCTGTTGGGGCTCGGACTGGTCATCTGGGCCTGTTACCCGGGAGAGATCACGAGCAACGCGCAGACCGACATCACGGGGACGAGGTATTCCCTGCAGTGGCCATGGGGTACAGACTCGAAGTACTTCATGCCCGATACCATCATCCAGTTCCGTGACACGACGAATGCCAGCGACACGCTGAACCTGCCGCGCGGCTGCGATGGAGATATCCTGAGGACAGTCGCGGACAACATGGCGGCCTATGGCTGGACCCGCGTCACCTTTGACACGACGCCCGGCGCGATCAACCCAGACACCCCCGATGTGGTGCTGCTGGTCGAAGGCACCATGAACCAGAACTGGGTCGCCTGGGGCGGTTGGTGGCCCGGCTGGGGTTGGGGCGGCTGGTGGGGCGGCTGGTGGGGCGGCTGGTGGCCCGGCTGGGGCTGCTGCTTCACAGGCGGCGTCTCGAGCTATACGACGGGCACCATGTTCATGGACATGGTCGCGCCGCCGGAGGAAGGCGACACGCTCTATCGCGTGCCGTGGACGGCGGCGATGAACGGCGTCCTGTCGAACGTTTCCGGCAGCGGTGATTGCGGCCGGGTCAACCGCGCGTTCAATCAGGCGTTCAGCCAGTCGCCTTACTTGCAGGTCAACCAGTAGGACGAGCCACTAGAGGATTGAGGATAGAGACATGAAGACGAGAGTTCTCGTATCTGTTTTGATCGCCCTCGTCCTGTGCGGTGGCAAGGCCTACGCGCAGGATGACTACTTCTTCGGATTCGCGTACACACCGGTCCTGCCGGTGGGTAACACGAAGGACTTCGCCGCCGGCTGGAGCTGGCGCGGCGTCACCATGGAAGGCCGCAGGATCGTCAAGCCGAACGTATCCATCGGTTTCTCCCTCGGCTGGCAGGTGATGAACGCCGAGACAGACTCGGTGGTCGGTTTCGAGGGCGACGCAGTGGGTTTCGATGTTCAGGGATACCAGATCCGGACGATCAATTCGTTCCCGCTCATGGTCATGGCGCATTACTTCTTCGGGCAGAGGGGTGGCGCCCGGCCGTACCTGGGCGGCGGCGCGGGTCTCAGTTTCTCAGAGCACCGCGTCAACCTGGGTGGCGTGATCATCGAGGACGACACCTGGCCGTTCACTCTGGCGGCGGATGCCGGTATCGCCTTCCCCGCGGGTTGGCGATCGGCAGCGTTCGCGTTTGCCCGTTTCCATTGGCAGGCGGCCGCAGGCAGCCTCGAGTCCCAGACCTACTTCGCCTTCGGCGTAGGAGTGGCCTGGCAGTAGGGATTCTGGGATTACGAGATTCAGGGTTTCAGGGAATCGGGGAGTCGGGCGTTGCCCGCTCCCCGATTTCTCTATCCCCAACTCAATCCCCGATTCAATCCCCGACCCTCGTAATCCCCGAATCCCCGAATCCTAAGGCCATCTCATCAGTAGCGACCGCGCCCAGTGATCCGAGTGGTACCGATCCTCGATGCGGCGGTACGTGCCCTCGACCCAATCGATTCCTCCGTCGGCCGCCTCACGGAAGAGTATGTGATCCGCGGGATAGGCGTTCTTCGTCGGAAGTCCATCCCAATCCGGGGAGTCGGGGAAGTGCTCTCTGAGGTGGAGGAGCGCGGTGTCGTCGTTGGACCAGGTGTTGAAGTCCCCCGCCGCGATCGTTGCTATCGTGTAACGGACTTCTGCACCCGGAGGACATTCGGGATAGCAGGCGGCCAGCGCGGGGTCGTAGCCCGCGGCGCGTGAAAGCTCGACATCCCTGAGCGCTTCAACGAGTCCCAGTCCCTGGCGGAGTCGTGTGGAGTTTCCAGTCCGCAGCGTTCGCTCCAGACTCGATGACACATCAAGGTGGAGACTGACCACGCGAAGGCTGTCTCCGGTTGGGCTGTGAATCGTCGCCGCCACGCCGACGCGCCGTTGCGCTTCGAACGGCAGCTCGACCGCTATGAAGTCGGAGAGCGGCAACGTCGAGAGAATCGCGTTGCCCCGGTCCTCGCCCGTACCACCTTCTTCGCTCGCGCCGTTGCGCATCGATGGGATGTAGATGAGCGCCAGACCGCAGCGCTCCGCGAGCTCCGCGATGTCGATGCGCTCACCAGGCCGGTGTTCCTCTTTGAGCGGTGGCGGGATCGTCGAGCCCTTTTGAACGACGGGCAGCGAGTCGGAGCGACGAAAGACCTCCTGCAGCAGCAGCACGAAATGTCCGAAGCCTGGACCGATGTTCGGACCGGCCGAGGTGCAGGATAGGCCCAGTTCTTCGCTCAAGAAGGACAACGGGTCTGCCGCTCCGCCGTGGACATTCCACGTCACCACGATCAGCGAGTCGGCCGTGCCATGCGGGCCGAAGTCATGGGCCGGTAGAGAATCGACCACGACGGGTCCGACGGTGCGGCACCAGGCGTCCAACGATTTGACGTCGCCCTCTCGTTCGGGCTCGTACCAATCGATCGCCGTAGCGCTTTCACCTTTTGTGGGGCACGCCGGGTCGGGCTTGGGCTGCATCCCGTAGTGCATCGTGCACGCCGGCGCAAACGCCAGGGCGATGAGAGCTGGAGCGAGCGCGCGCTGCATCACCGTTCAGAAGGATAGGTTGAAGGAAAGAGTAAGCGGCTGCCCGTTGCCATCTTCGTCGTCCGCCTGGAGACCCTGAATCGTCCAGTAGCTGATGCCGCCCACCGCCATACCCGCGAAGGCGACGCCGACCGCATTGGGAAGATCGAAGTCGGGGAAGATCCGCCACAGGGCCAGCCCCACAAATGAGCCGGCGGCGAAACCCAGGGCGGCGCCCTTGGCCGACGCTCCGATGGCGGCTCCGACCATGCCCCCCGAAACCACATCGCCCCAACCGGAGCGCTGAACCGTGTATCTGACCACGAGGCCGACGGCGGAGCCCGCCAGCAAGCCGAACGCCGCGCCCTTCGCCGAGCGCTCGACGGCGCTCTTGTCGACACCGCCCAAATAGATCCCGCTCGCCAGCCCCACCGCGCCGCCGATCGCGCCGCCGGCCCACACGCACTTCGGTCCCTCGTAGGTCTGGGTGCACGGGATCAGCGTGCCCAGCGAACCGAGCACGGCGCCCGAGTACAGTCCGAGGGCGCCGCCGGCGACCCGGGTCCAGTCAGAGTCGTCGCTGTCCTGCGCGCGCGCGGCCGGCGCCAGACAGAGTGCCAGCGCGATCGCCGCCGCGAGTTTCGTGAGTGTGATGGGCATGCGCATCTTGCGCGGCAATATAATCCCTTGACGAAGGTCTGGCCCGGCCTAACTTCCGGGCCGTCATACACGAACTGAGCAAGTCGCCTCAACTGGAGGGTTCATATGCGCGCGCTCAAGCATGTTATAGCGGTAGCGGTCCTGGGCCTGGTCCTGGCCCCGCTCTCGTCGGCCTTCGGGCAGGAGAGCTACGACAGGTACATCGAGCTCCTGAGGTCGGACATCCAGACCCAAAAGGTGGCGCTCCTCACGGAGGCTTTGGAGCTCACCGACGAGCAGGGTTCCGCCTTTTGGCCGATCTACCGCGAGTACGACACCAAGCTGGCGGCGATTTCGGACCGTTACATCGCGTTGATCAAGGACTTCGCCGATAGTTTCGAGACGATGACGGATGAGAAGGCGAAGGAGTTGGCCGAGACGAGCATCAAGATCGAGGAAGACCGGATCAAGCTGCGGAAGGATTACTTCAAGAAGTTCAACAAGGACGTCGATTCAAGAACCGCGGCTCGTTGGCTTCAGTTGGAGCGTACCATCACCAACCTGATCCTGCTGCAGGTGCAGACGGAGCTGCCGCTGATTCCGTAGTCGATGGCAGACCGCGAATAGCAAAGCGCCCCGTGGCCATGAAGCCGCGGGGCGTCTTGCATCGGCGCCGATCGAGTGATCGCCATGATTACATGGCGATAGTGAGACCGCCCATGAGGTCGCCCGACCACATGCCATACCCGAACAGCCCCAGAGAACAGCCGCCGAAGCCGCAGAACACGCCGCCACTGGAACTCAGGAACGTACCGATCAGGTCACCCTGCAGTCGGAGCCCGACGCGCGGACTGAAGAAGTACTTGGCGCCGAGACCGAGCATCATCGAGAACCTCCACTCTGAGCTCACGTTCACCCCACCCAGGTTCCCCGATGCCGGGTTGAAGTAGGTCGCACCCAGGCTGAACTTCACGAACGGCTTCGCCTGGCCTGACGGGAACTCTTGCATACCACCGATCTGGAAGTAGTGGACGTCGAGTCCGATCGTCTCTACCGGGGCGGTGAACGGTGTGTAACGGAGGTCCGTTGGATGGTAGGTCCAGTTGAGCTCCACCTGTGAGTTGCGCTGCGGCTTGAAGCCGAGCGTCGCGCTGTAGGCGGCGGCGTCCTCCACCTTCACCTTTCCGGTCAAGACATCGACACTGGCGCCGAAGGCGTAGCCGGCCATACCACTGAGGTCGGCTTTGTCCTGCGCCATGGCGTTCGATGAGGCGGCTACGAATATCAACAAGGCTGCTGTTAGCGTCTTGCGCATTACTGTTTAGCTCCTTCCGGTCATTGCTGACGCAAAACTTCATGATTTGGGACCGCGCAACTTACTGCATCACTGGCCGTTCAGCCAGCGCCAGTAGCGGATCGTCGACTCGCCGCGACAGGTGCTTGATCCGCCGCGGGTCTTACACTTGGCGGTACCGTCCGAGAATACCGTAAGCAGAACGCGTCCGTCCGACAGAAACTCGAGCCGCATGTACCCGTGCTCTTTCAGGTGCTTGCCGGCAACGAACTCGGCGCCGAAGTCGTCGCTCACTTCGGAGAGCCGACTGCCGGCTCCGCTCACCAGGTTCCAGCCGACGCCCAGGCCACTGCCCTCATAGACCTGCTGACTGTGCTCGTGCCCCGCGGCGTACACGAGGGGCTGCTCATCGAAGCGTTCGAACAGGCCGATCAACTGGTCCCGCATGCTTCGGTACTTCCCGTTCTTAGTGTCCTGACTGGTCACTCCCATGTTGCGGACGATGGGATATATGAACGGGAACGGAATATAGAGCGGTTTCCACAGGTTGGTGCCCGGAAACAGCTGGTTCTGCCAGTCGTAGTAGCCGCCGTGCGGGCCAAATGTCATCAGCGGGTGGTGAGCGAGGACGACGACGTCACGGTTCGCGGTGTGGGCGTTGTTCTGTAGTAGCTCGCGTAGCGAGACGAGCGCTTCATCGGTGTTGCGGTGCGCGCAGCCCTCGGCTTCGGCGTTGCCATCGCCACGCAACCATAGATCGGTCTCGATCATGATGAGGAGCACCGATTCGCCCAGCTCCATCGCGACGGGGCCCGGACAACCGGCCTTGGGCAAGAACGTCACGTTAACACCTGTAGCGGCTACGTCAGCAAGGTACGTGTCCTGACGCTGCACGTTGGCAAGCCCCTGCTCGCCGCCATAACCCCAATCGTGGTTGCCCGGTACGAAAATGCCGACGGCCGACGTACCGCGAACGACGTCGATCTGGGCCTCGAGGCGGGAAACATCTCGCTCGTAGTAGGGGTCCGACGGATCGTGCATCCCGTGCTCGTAGATGTTGTCGCCAAGGAAAGCGACAGCGACTGAAGCGGTTCGCGAGCGATCCGCCACGTCGGCGTGGAGCTGCGCGATGACCGGGGTGTCTTTCACCGCCAGGCCGGCGTCGCCGATCAGGTACACGACGGCGTCGGCATCCGGGAGGCCGGTGGGAACCGGCGGCATGTCGGGATACTCGCGGGTCCCGCAAGCTGCCAGCAGTAGGGCTGTTGCAGCTGCCGCTGCCTGGCGCGTCATATTAGAAGGCGATGATCACGCCGCCCGTCAAATCGATCTGCGGGAGGAAAGTGTTCGCGGGTATCTGGTAGCAGACGCTGCCTTCTCCACAGAAGAGTTCGCTCGTGCTCGGGAAGTAGGTGATCATCAGCCGGCTCCCAAGGCGCGCGCCGAACCGCTCGTTGAAATACCATTTCCCACCAAACGAAGCGCCGAACGAGAATCGCGTCTCACTGTCGGCGCCGTCGCCGCTGAAGTTGGTGATTCCGCCTGTGATCGACAGGAAACCGTGGGGCTTCTTCACCTCCTTGCGCGCCTGTTGAAACAGGACGCCGGCGTGATAGTAGGCGACCGTTAACGGATCGATGACGGGTTGATTGCTGCCGACCACGGGATCCCACGCCTGTAGATGCGTCGGCTGCCACTCGGCGAGCAGCTCGATCTGGAGCTGGGGTGTGATCGGTATGTCGGCGACGAGTCCGAAGACGATCGAGTTCGCGACGTCCAGATTGTTGACGCCCGCCCCTTCCGGCACGTTCACGTTCTTGAACGTACCACCGAAGTTCCATCCCAGGAACGGAGCGAATTCGACGGTCTGAGCTGAAGCTGCCGACGAGATAGAAACCAACAAAGCGCCAGTCATCAGTATCCTACGTATCATGCTTCCCTCCCGGTTGGCATGTCTCGCTAGAATGGCATGCCGTAGCGAATGTAGAAGCGGTTGCCTTCCGTGCTTGTCATGAAGGTCAGCGACAGCGTGTTTTGCCGTCCCAGGAACGAGAACCAAAGGCCGCCGCCGTAACCAGTATGCAGGTCGCCCGGTGACTCGCCGTCGACCCAGACGCGTCCGGCATCCGCCGCACCGTACAGTCCGAAGTCACCCGGTATCAGTATCCTTCGATGCCCCAGCAGCAACCGCAACTCGGCTCTGCCATAGACCGAGGCATCGCCGGCGAATCGCTCGGCCAGGTAACCTCGCAACGTTGCGGGGCCGCCGATGAACGCGGCGTCGAAATAGGGCGGGTCGCCCCAGATCTTCTTCCCGCCCGCCAGCAGCGCCAGCGTCGGCTGCAACGGGATCCTCGCGGTCAGATAAGTCGTCGCCAACCCCTCGACGAGTCCGTAGGTCTCTGCGACGTCCAGGGCCTCCGGATAGACACGGCCGGTCAATGAGAGCGTCACGCCTTTGGTCGGGACCGCCTGCACATCACGTGTGTCAACAGAGAAGATGCCGAACGCTCCGGTCTGCCAGAAGTCGCCGACGCCGTAGAGGTCCGGAAACGAGCCTATAAACGTGGTCGTGTCCGCTCTTGTGTTCGAGTAGCGGACCGTCGCACCCAACTGGATATCGGTCTCTTTTCCTATGTCCCAGCCAATAGAAGGATCAAAAACGAACTGGCTGAGGCGAACCTTGTAGAAGTCGACGCTCGCGCCTTCCAGCAATTCGGTGTCGTTTCCGAACCCGAAGAAGTTGATGACGTCGAGCTGTGAGAAGAAGGTATTGAGCCCGAAGAACAGCTCCGAGTTTTCGCGCCTCAAGTCGGCGTTGAATAGAACCAGAAACCGCCCGGTGGTCGAAACGCCGAAGCCGCCGGACCAACGCGCTGCGTACGGGTGCTTGCGGAACCCGTACGTGTATCGCGTCATCCCGAGTCCGAGAAGTACGCCGTAATCGGAGTTGATCCCAAACCTGATGATCGGAATGTGGGCGCTACCCCATTGCCGGGGTGGTCGCTCCTGGCCCGACGCATAGTACCATTCGGTGTATGGCCTTGAATCGACCTTGTCTTTGCCTCCGCTATCGCCGGTCACGCGACCGGCCCCGTGCTGGTCGTAGAGCTTGACGTTTCCAACCGGCGAGTCGTACCTCAGCTCATCATCGCCCGCGCCGCCGATCACCCGCACTCTCATCTCCAGGTCATCCTCGCCGATAACCCTTGCCACGTCATCGCCGCCGTGCATTCGGATGCGGATCTCTTTCGTTTCGTCCGGTAGGAAGCGACGAGTGTAGTACGGTTGACGAGCCCCACGCTCGGCCATCGTCACATCGACAGTGCCGTCGGTGTTTCGGATGATGAAGATTTCTTCCGCCACATCGGTGGCCTGGATCTCGACCTGTCGGGCCAGCAGTTCGTAGAAGTCGGTGGCTGCCTCGGTCAGCGCATCACGACGCTGTTTGAGCGTGTTCGTCCATATGGCCCCGTCGATCTCATACAGCTCCGGCGGCAGGTGCCGAACGGCGTTCTCGATGACGTCGTCGGTCAACTGCTCCGTCATCGACGCGGCAACCGAATCCCAAGCCGGTCGCTCTAATGCCGTCAGGAAGTAGCGGTCGACTTCCTGCGCCGTGAACGTGAGGCCGAGTATGCTGGGGTACTCCGGCTTGAAGCTCACCAGCTCGGGAACGAAGCGATAGGCTTGCGATGGCAGGACGCCGTCCAGGCGCGAGAAGGCTTGATCGCGGTCTTCCGGGATCGGCAGCCAATCGGTGTCGGCGAAGCGTGCCCAGCGCCATTGGTAGCGATGGCGATCCCAATCGCCGATCAGGATGTCGAGAAGACGTGCCCGGAGGTACGCCCGCGCGTCGAGCCTGTTGGCCGGGCTCGCGAGCAGCATCTCGAAAATCTGGTTGCCGTCGGCGATCTGGGCCGCGCCGGCGAAAATGGCCTCGTCGCGGGTATGTTCGCCCGGTCGCTCCACCATCATACCCAACATGCCGCCGAACTCGTCGAGAAACTCGCCGAGACGCGCGTCGTCGGGCATCACGAAGACGCGGCCCTTGACGTCCAGGACGCCGACGGCTTCCGCCAGCTCGGATGTCACGAGCGATGATACCGGGTGCTGCGAGCTGATTTGGTCCTGGACGACGTCGACGGCTACGGTCTCGCGCAGCTCCTCGGCCAGCGCTCCCGCGGCGTCTTTGTCTATGGAACGAAAGGCGTAGTTGCGACCATCGGCGCCGGCGAAGATGAGCGACTTGGTCTGCCGGCCGCGACCCTTGCGCACGGGGGTGAGGCCACCGGCGAACCGGTCAAGGTCGAGCATCTCTACCTGGAAGCTCGTCGTCCAGGCGTCCCGATAGTGCGCTCCCCACATCCAGCGCCACAGCCCGAACTTCTCGTAGTGTGCGCCAGCTACGGCTGGGACCGTTCCCTGCTGGCTCACCTGGGGTGCCTGGCCAGACAGTTGGGGCGCCGCGAAGAGCAGCGCGAGAGCGGCGATCAGGTACGTGGTTCTCATCATCAGAGTCAGGAAGCTATGTCGAGCCGATGAGCGCGGCAAACCCGGAGTCGGGCATCCGCGTGTTTGGGCTTATATGTGCTCGTATCAGAGCGCTAATGCTAGAGGAAGGAGGCGATGTAGTACAGCCGTCGCCCGACCGGGAGATCGGGCGACGGCTGTGTGCATGTGATCTAGCTGCGCTCTACCTTAACGCCGCCGTTCGTCGTCCTCACCTTGATGGTCGTGCCACCATCACCGAGATCGATGTTGAAATTGCGGCGATCGATGCGACCGGAGACGGTGACCGGGAAGTCGATGCTGAACGACCCGTTCGTCGTGCCCGTCTCCAGGTGGGCGTTGTAATTGTCCGGGATGACGAGGCGGATGCCGCCGTTGGTCGTCTCTACGTCGAGTCCCGCGCCTTCCCACGAATCGCCGTCAAGTTCGACCCGCAGACCGCCGTTGGTCGTCCGGCCATGCACGTCGCCGGCCAGCCGCTCGAGGTGCACGCCGCCGTTCGTGGTCCGAAACTCGATGTCGCCGGTCACCTCGGTGATCCCGATCCCGCCGTTGGTGCTCTTCAGATTGAGGTTCGAGTTGTACGGCACGTACACGCGGAAGCTCACCGACCAGCCTTCGTTGCGGCCCGTGCGCGGCCCGTCTGCGTCGATCGTCGAACCCGTGCCGAGCTCGATCTCCTCGGCAATCTCGCGGGCGTCGGACTCGCTCCGCGCCCGGGTGTGCACTTTGGCCCGAACCAGAATCTCGTTCCGATTCCAGCCTTCCACCTGGATGCCACCGTTCGGCGCGGCGTCCAGGGTCACCATGTCCCGAGCGTTCAGCGTGAACTCGCGGACCTCGCAGAACTCCTCGTCGTCGTCGTCGCCCCAGTGGGAATCACGGCACCAGTCATCGTCCTGTACGACGCGGATGTCCTGGGCAACGATCTCCGTCGGGGCGCTGGCTACCGCGACCAGCGCAGCCGCCAAAACTGTGAGTAAGATCACTCTTGAATGCATGGGCGTACTCCTCCGTCAGGGTGTCACCGGATTGGACACCTGGAGGCTGGGAAAAGGTTGCAACGTGGGCGGTTTAGTCCCCGGTGTAGATCTCCGAGCCTTTCTCCACGAACTCCGCCGCCTTGTCCGCCAACCCGCGCTTGATGACCTCCTCCTCGGACACGTTCTGGGCTTTGGCGATATCGCGGATCTCCTCGCTGATCTTCATGGCGCAGAACTTCGGACCGCACATTGAACAGAAGTGCGCGACCTTTGCGCCAGGCGCCGGCAGCGTCTCGTCGTGGTACTCCCGAGCGGTCACCGGGTCGAGGGACAGGTTGAACTGGTCGTCCCAGCGGAACTCGAACCGGGCCTTAGATAGCGCGTCGTCGCGTAGCCTGGCCCGGGGATGGCCCTTGGCGACGTCGGCGGCGTGAGCGGCGATCTTGTAGGCGATGACGCCTTCTTTGACGTCGTCACGGTTGGGTAAGCCCAGGTGTTCTTTCGGAGTCACATAGCAGAGCATCGCTGTACCGTAGGATCCGATCATCGCGGCGCCGATTGCCGAGGTGATGTGGTCATAGCCGGGAGCGATGTCGGTGGTGAGCGGGCCGAGCGTGTAGAACGGCGCCTCGTCACACCAATCGAGCTGAACGTCCATATTCTCTTTGATCAGGTGCATCGGAACGTGCCCGGGCCCCTCGTTCATCACCTGGACGTCGTACTCCCAGGCAATTCGGGTCAGTTCGCCCTGCGTTCGCAACTCCGCGAATTGCGCTTCGTCGTTCGCGTCGGCGATGGAACCGGGACGCAGTCCATCACCCAGCGAGAAAGCGACATCGTACTCGCGCATGATCTCACATAGCTCGCGGAAATTCGTATAAGTGAAGTTCTCTTCGTGGTGCGCCAGGCACCACTTGGCGATGATCGAGCCGCCGCGTGATACGATGCCGGTCACGCGATCCGCGGTCAGCGGCACGTAGCGAAGTAGGACGCCGGCGTGGACCGTGAAGTAATCGACGCCTTGCTCGCACTGCTCGATGATCGTGTCTCTATATATGTCCCAGGTGAGTTCCTCCGGTACACCGTCCACCTTCTCCAGCGCTTGATAGATCGGCACCGTACCGATGGGAACCGGGGAGTTCCGAATGATCCATTCGCGGGTCTCGTGGATATCGGGTCCGGTGGAAAGATCCATCACCGTGTCAGCACCCCACAGCGTCGCCCAGCGCAGCTTCTCGACCTCCTCCTCGATCGATGACGAGACCGCCGAGTTGCCGATGTTGGCGTTGATCTTCACATGGAACGCGCGACCGATGATCATCGGCTCCAGTTCGGGATGGTTGATGTTGGAAGGAATGATCGCGCGGCCGCGGGCGACTTCATCTCTGACGAAGCTCGGGTCCATGCCTTCACGAATCGCCGCGTACTCCATCTCCTGCGTGACCTCGCCGTGTTTCGCGTAGTGCATCTGGGTCACGGCGCCAACGCCGCGCAGAGACTTCGGGCGGCGCAGACTCGATGGGATCGCGTCGGGGCTGGCTGACCGGTGTGTAGGCTCGATCTCCCGGACTTCCCGGGCCCCGATCCATTCGGCGCGCAACGCCGGAAGACCGCTCCGCACATCGTGGCCCTGGGGTCCGCTCGTGTCATAAACGCGCAGCGGTTCTTCGCCGCCGGTGAGCGCTATCTCCCGCATCGGGACGCGGATGCCGTCGCGGCCGTCCACGTGGACCTTGCGGGAACTGGGATAGGCGGCAGACAACTCCATGATGAATCTTCCTCTCGCTTACCGTCGTAGGAACACTGGGCCGCCGGCCGGCTGTGCACATGGGGAGGGGCGAGTCGGAGATGACCACGGGTAGGTTCCGGGCGCCGCTCTCCCTCCGCCGGTGTCAGCCGGATCAGGTTCCACGGGTATGGTCTCAATCCCCAACAAACGGGGGATACCCCTGGCGGCTATATACCTACGCTACCGAGATACGCGCTCGACTGTCAAGGACTGAGGAGTCGGGAGCGTGGGCGGCCATACAGGGAGGTGTGAGGACTACCGACCCTCGCGCATTCCGCCTATGTTCTAGCAGACTGTAGAGAGAGGATTGTGGTGGAAGACCTCCTGGGCTTTATGGCGATAATCTTCATCTTCGGCGTGCCGAGCCTGGCGCTGGCCACGCATCTGGTGGTGCGTCCGCTTTTCCGGGAGTATGCCAAGATGAAGGGACTGAAAGCCGACAAGGAAGAAATCGAAGCGCGAATGGCGCAGCTCGAGGATGTCGTGCGCGATATCGATCGCCAGGTCCATCGACTCGAGGACGCGGAGCGCTTTCGTCGCGAGCTCGAAGCAGGAAGAGATCGACGCTCGCTTCCGGATCTGTGAGCCGTCGGCGCCCCCGGTTGCGCCCTTCTCCCCCTAGCCCTAACCGCACTTCCAGATGCGCATAGCAAGTTTGTTTCCCGCAGCCACAGAAATAGCGTTCGCCATCGGCGCTGGCGAAGAGGTCGTCGGGGTATCTCATGCCTGCAACTATCCACCTGAGGTTGGCGATCTCAAGGCGGTTACGAAGGGGAGATTCGATGTCGGAGAACTCTCCAGCGGCGAGATCCACCGGCAAAAGGTGGAGACGAACGCCAGCTTCGGCAGCATCTACCGACTTGATGAGACGGCGATGTGGGGGCTGAGAGCTGACGTCGTGATCACTCAGGGCCCTGCAGAGTTCTCGCTGGTCTCGCTGCAAGGCGTCCGCGCGATCGCCGAGGGTCTCAACCCTCGCCCGAATCTGATGATCCTCTACCCGAAGCACCTGGACGATGTGCTCGACGACCACGGACGAGTCGGCTTCGAGACCGGCCATATGCAGGAATCGATGGAGCTCGTTCATCACATGCGGCACCGAATCGATGCGGTCGAGGCCGCCCTGGAAGGCGGCAGGCGATATCGGGCCGCGGTGATCCAATGGATGGAGCCGTTTCTCAGCGGGGGTTACTGGATTCCTCAGCTGGTCGAGATCGCCGGCGGTCGGGATGTGCTGAACTCGGCCGGCATGCCGCCGACTCCGGTGCCGTGGCAGCTGATCAAGAGGAAGAGCCCGGAGATTCTGATCATCGCTCCCGAGGACATGCCGGTGGAACGAACCGTCGCCGAGATGCCACTGCTCACGGAACGACCCGGTTGGTGGGAGATCGAGGCCGTGCGTCGGCGGCGCGTCTATATAGGAGATGGGGCGGTGTTCTGCCGCGGCGGCCCGCGGCTGATTGACGGGCTGGAGGCGATGGCGTGGGCGATTCACCCTGGACGATTTGCCAAACCGTCGCCCGACGTGCTGATCCCTTTCGGCAGTTGACGGCGGATTTTCGGCTGCTAGCTTAACTCCTCTCGACCTTTAGGCCGGTAGCTCAACTGGCAGAGCAACGGACTCTTAATCCGTAGGTTGAGGGTTCGAGTCCCTCCCGGCCTACTTCGGGCGCTGGCGCGCCCTCAGAATCACCAACATCCAACGCTCAACGCCCGATATTCAAGGAAGCCTTGTCCTGGAAATCGGGCGTTGGACATCGGAAATCCACCTTGGGCGTAAGACATTGAGCCTTAGGCCTTTCAGCTTGCTCCTGCTCCTGCTCGTCGGCTGCGCCGAACCGCCGCCACCCAACATCGTCCTCGTCTATATAGATGACATGGGCTGGCGCGACGCTGGCTTCATGGGCAGTACCTTTTACGAGACCCCTAACATCGATGGGCTTGCCGCTGGAGGCTTGACCTTCACCAATGCCTACGCCAACGCGCCGAACTGTGCGCCGAGCCGGGCCTCGTTACTCACCGGCCTCTACACGCCGCGGCACGGCGTTTATACCGTCGGGTCCCCCGCCCGCGGGGAAGCGGAGCTGCGAGAGCTGATCCCGGCGCCCAACCGGACGGACCTCGACACCAGCTTCGTCACGATTGCTGAGATGCTGCGCGATGCGGGCTATGCTACAGGGCACGTCGGTAAGTGGCACCTGGGCGGAGCAGGCAGCTCACCCGCCGATCATGGATTCGACATCAACGTTGCCGGCGACAATGTGGGGCACCCGCCAAGCTACTTCTATCCCTATCGGCGCGCCGGACGTGAACTGATCGGATTAACAGAAGGAAGAGAGGGAGAGTACCTGACCGATCGGCTAACCGATGAGGCACTACGATTCATCGAGGAGAACCGCCGTACGCCATTCTTCCTGTACCTATCTCACTACGCGGTTCACACGCCCCTGCAGGGTAAGCCGGAGCTCATCGAGAAGTACGCGAGGAAGCCTGGCACAGAGGAACACCATCACGCGGCTTACGCGGCGATGATCGAGAGTGTTGATGAAAGCGTGGGCCGAGTACTGGCCAGATTGGACGAGCTCGGGCTGACGGACAACACAGTCGTCATCTTCCATTCCGACAACGGCGGCTACGGACCGGCGACTTCGATGGCGCCGCTCCGCGGCTCGAAGGGTATGCTCTACGAAGGCGGGATTCGCGTGCCGCTGGCCGTGCGCTGGCCCGGTCACATCACGGCTGGTGCCCGCGATGACACCCCGGTCATCGGCTCCGACCTCTACCCAACCATCAGGGACCTCGTCGGTGTCACCGGGCATTCTCAACCGCAGGATGGCGTTAGCCTCTCTTCTTTGTTACTGAACGGCGCGGCATTGGCGGAGCGACCTCTGTTCTGGCATTTTCCGGCCTACCTGGAAGCGTACCGCGGGATGGAAGATCCATGGCGCACGACGCCGGCGGCGGCTGTTCGAGTTGGCCGCCACAAACTCATCGAGTGGTACGAGGACGGTCGCCGAGAACTGTACGATCTGGAGGCCGACATCGGTGAGTCGAACGATCTCTCCCTGGAGCAGCCGGAGCTCGCCTCCCAACTACTCGAACGGCTGCACCGATGGCAGGCAAGCGTCGCCGCCGCTATGCCGACGGCCCCCGAGACGACGCCGCAACGTTAGTCCTGAAGGTCCCGCCCCAGGCAGGAATCTCCGAGCACCCAGTCCACGTAAGGAGATCTAGTCGCGAATCCCGAGCTTGACAGGACGGGCTAATGCTAACATTTTAGCAGTGCTATTTTTCTAGCATTGGTCTCGACCGGGCTGGATTCCAGTCCTCACTGAGGGATGCGAGCGATGGGCGAAGCGCCACACACCGACTTGAGCCGCCGGGAGCGGCAGATCATGGACATCATCTACCGGCGCGGCCGCGCGTCGGCGGCGGACGTTCTGGAAGAGCTTCCTGATCCGCCGAGCTATTCGGCGGTGCGGGCGCTGCTCCGGATCCTGGAGGAGAAGGGACACCTGGAGCACGAGAAGGACGGCGCGCGCTATCTGTACAAGCCGACGGTTCCTCGGGACGAGGCACGCCAGTCGGCGATGAAGCGGCTGGTGCGGACGTTCTTCGATGGATCTGCGGAGCGGGCGGTGGCAGCCTTTCTGGACATGAACGCGGCCGATCTCTCGCATGAGGATCTGGACCGGCTGGTCGAGCTGATCGAGCAGGCCAGAAGGGAAGGACGGTAGCGATATGTCGATGGTAGAATTCGTGCAGGCTTACATCGATGCCAACGGAGCTGTCGGTCTGATCGTGATTGCCGCTGCGAAGGCGACTGTCATCCTTGTCCTCGCCCTCGCGGTAAACGCCGTGCTGCGATCGGCGTCCGCGTCCACCCGACATCTGGTCTGGAGCGTGGCCATCGGAGCCGTGCTGCTGGTGCCGGCGTTGACGGCATTGGTCCCGCGCTGGGACCTGCCGTTTACCCTGCAGGTCGAACCGAGAGAACATCAGCCGGAGCTGGTTGGACTTCCGGTCATGGAAGCGGCGGACCCTGTGGTATGGTCGGGCGGAGAGATGTCGATCAACGTTGGTTCCTCCGTGGTCGAGCCGGACCCGGTAGGGGTCGTTAGCGAAGCGCCAGTCGTCAGCTCGGGCGTTGCTTGGAGCGAGGCAGAAGTGGTGGGTGCAGGTACGGCGTACGCTGGACCCGAAACCGTATGGCGAGCGGCCGACGTTTCGTGGGCGACCTGGATGGTCGCTGCCTGGATGACCGGGACGCTGATCACGCTAGGCGCAATCCTACTGGGTCTCGCGCGAACGTGGCTGATGCGTCGGAATGCGGTCCGCCTCACGACCGGATCTCTCGTTGACGAACTCGATGAGCTATGGCTCCGCGCCGGGCTCAACCGGCACGTGACGTTGCTGCAGTGTCGCGGGCGGTGCGTGCCGATGACCTGGGGCTTCTTTAACGCGGTGATCTTGGTGCCCGCTGATGCGGAGGAGTGGCCGGAGGAACGACGCCGTTCGGTTCTTCTGCATGAGCTCGCGCACATCAAGCGGAACGATTACGCAACGCAACTCATGGCACGGCTCGTCTGCGCCCTGCACTGGTTCAACCCGCTGGCATGGCTGGCGGCGCGGCGGTTGCGTGTGGAGCGCGAGATGGCGTGCGACGATCAAGTGCTGCTGCTGGGCTCACGGGCGTCCGATTACGCCGGTCACCTGCTCGACGTGGCAAGATCGCTCAAGGCCGAACCACTCGCAGCGATGGCCACCGTCGCGATGGCCCGGCCATCGCAACTGGGTGAGAGGCTGCGCGCCGTTCTCGAAGAGGGGCGTGAACGCCGGACCGTCACACCGCGAGGCGCACTTGCCGTCTGCGCTGCGGCGCTGCTCATCACGCTGCCGATCGCCGCCGCGACGCCCAGCCGGGCGGAGATTGCCGCGGCGCCAGATGAGAGCGGCGAAACGTCCGCGACGGCTGTGGCAGGAGCCGTCGAGTGGCGTTCGAGCGACAGCCGATCTGAAGTGGGACCTGTGGATAACATCCCTGAGGCTCCCGGCGAGCTACGCATTCCCTCCTCCGTCGCCGGCTTGCCGTCATCTGGTGAAACGTGGCCTTCCGTCGGAGTGGAGCGCCCCTCCCTAGCGACGCCGCGTGTCGGTCCGGAAACGGTCGTTCGTTCCGGGTTTTATGGTGGGCAGTCCACAGCGGCGCTTTGCGACTGGTACGCCACCGGCAACATGTCCTCGTCGACGAACGTCAACAATGAGGAATGGCGCGTCAAGATGAGTCGCGATGACTGCGAGCTTTCCGTCACCTTGGACGGCGAGCTCACCTTCAACGCCGACGAAACGGATATCGTCTCACTCACCCGCGGCGGCAGACTGGAAATCGAAGAGAAGCGAGGCCGGCGCGCACGCAAGCTGCGATTGGAAACCGACCGAGATGGGTCACTGGAGCGACGCTGGTGGATGGATGGCGACGAAAGCGACTTCGACGCCGATGCCCGCGCCTGGCAGGCCGACATGATTCTCGTCCTGTTCCGCCGAGTTGGCTACCAGGCCACGGAACGGGCCGAGCGTATTCTGGCGCGCGACGGCACAGACGCGCTGTTGCAGGAGATCTCCTACATCCCATCCGACTGGACCGCCCAAAAGTACTACACAGTGCTTCTCGCCAAAGGCGACCTTGACTCGGATGAACTCGCCGCCGCTCTGCGCCAGGCGGGCCGAGATATCGAATCCGATCATAACCTCAGCCGCTTGCTGATTTCGGTCGGTGAGAACCGGACGCTCGACGAGACGGTGATGGCGGCGTACATCGATGCGGCAAGCTCGATCGAATCGGATCATCAGACGGGGGCCGTGCTTGTCGCCCTCCTCGACAACCAGCAGCTTAGCGACGACCTGGTCAGTTCGGTGGTGGTCGCGTCCAGCGGCATCGAGTCGGATCACCAGACGGCGCGTGTTCTTACCGGTGTCGCCGAGCGCTATCCGATCGAGGGCAGCGTGGCTACGGCCTACGTCGAGACCGCGGGCACGATCAGCTCGAACCACCAGCTTCAGCAAGTGCTGTTAGCGGTGATGAAGTCTGGCGCCTTGAGCCCTGCGACTCAGAATCAGCTGTTGGACGCGGCGGCCAACATCGAGTCCGATCACCAGCTGAAGTCGTTGCTCACCGAGTTCGTTCGCATCTATGGAATAACCGACATGACACGCGAGTCGTTCTTCCGAGCCTGCGACGCGCTGGATTCTGACACGCAGAAGAGCGACGTGCTCTCAGCCGTCATCGATGACGGAACGGCGAGCGACGCGACCATGGCCGCCGTTCTAAGCTCATCGAGGACCATCGATTCGGATCGTCAGCTGTCGTCGCTGCTCGTGGAGATCGCTGGGAAGTACACGTTGAGTGAGGATCTGCAGGCCGACTTCATGCGCGTAACCGATAGCATAAGCTCGGATCGCGAACGGAATCGCGTTTTGTCGGCAATGTACCCGCGAAGCAGCGGCGGTCGGCGGTTCTAGCGGACTTCAGGCTTCGAGGCGGTTTCTACCACGGCGGATCTCGGAGAAGTCGTCGAGGGCACCGGTCATCAACTCGCCCCGCGTCCAGGGGCAGCGTAGCTGCTCGCCGATATCGTAGCAGGGGATCGCCCACAGCTCCGCGTCGCCTATCTCCATCTTGATGTCGAGTTCTCCGATGTCGGCCGCACGATCGATCTCGGCAAGGACATAGTGCCGGGCGATCTTCTTCGAGTCGGCGGCGGGGATCGTTGCACCTGGCGCTTCCGGCCCGTGGCCAGTTCGTGTCTCCCACTTTGGCGGAACGCGCGTGTACACCAGACCGAACTCTCCTACGTAGGTCGGGCGGTTGATCGAGAAGGCGGAGACCCAGGCGCGCTCGAACTTCGCGGCACGGTCGCGCGCGGTCAGCGTCTTCTCTTCGCGTTTGCGCGGCTCGGCGGTCACGGAGACCGTGAAGCTCCAGTACGGCAGGTAGAAGAGCGAGTGCTTCGCGCCACTGGGGGCCGCGACGAAGATGGACGGCCGCTCTTCCAGGGAGCCGGCAACGATCTCCCAAGCGCGCCCGCATTGTGGGCAGCGGAACGCCACGTCGTTGGGCGTTGCGGGCAGTTCGGCCCGGCAAGCCTGGCAACGCAGCGCGATCACCCGGGGCTGGCTCACGTTACGCACTATCGCGCTCCAGCCTTGGTATCGTTTCGGGCCCCGGCCATGAGCGGAGCGCCCAGTCGGGATGGCGCGCCTGGAGTAGCGCGACGAACGTCGCCGCGAGACCGATACCGGCGGCCAGCATGGGATCGATCACCGAGCCCCCGAAGAACAGGCCATTGAGTCCGTGCCCCAGGATCAGCGCTCCCGGAACGGCCAGCGCTGCCCATTTGAGGCTTCCCGACGGATACGGTTGCGGCATTCGCCAGGCGATAATCTTGCCGGTGATCGCTTCCAACACGACTTCGTAGCTGCCTTCACCCGTCTCGACTGGAATCGACCAGAAGGGGAAGTAGATCGTGCGTCGTGAAGCGGCGACCAGTTCCGTTCCCTCTTTCTCGCCAAACCTTCGCTCGGCGACGGCGGAGGCGGATTGTTCGGCTGCGTAGACGGTCGAACGGCGCTGAGCTTCCACGAGGTCGAAGGCGCCGAGACGCGCCACGCTTCGGGCGGCGCGCGGATCGAACATCTTGAGATCCCATGGCGTGCGCGCGGCGGGCGTCATCTGCTGGACGTCCGAGACCATCACCTTCGTGTCTTCTTTTTCCTTGTAGGTGAAATCACTTTCGATCTTTGTGCCGCCACTTTGCGGGTCGTAGACTCTGCGGTGCACGCGAATGCGCTCCGGCACCCGGCGCTCGAAGACGCCGACGCGTCGGCCGGAGACCTCGTGGAAGGGGATCAGCACGAGCTCCGGGCGCCCGAACATGCCGACGCGACGCTGCTGATCCAACCAGACCCGCGCCGAATGTGCCGCTTGGGCCGCCGTCATGTTGGCCAGCGCTTCGTAGCGGGGGGTGGACACCTCGCTCAGACAGAGCAGCGCGCCGCAGCGCTCGCACTTGGTGATCCGCGTACCCTCTCGGACGACGCCGGGGGCGCCGCATTGCGGGCAAGTCAGTGCATGCAGCTTGAGCTCGTTCACGATGCGCCCGCCTTTTCCGGCGTCTTGCTCTGTCGGGTGTGCTCCCAAACGGTGTAGCCGCCAACCACGACCACCGCTAGCGCCGCCCACTTCAAGGGCAGGAGCGCGGCTGCCATGATCATGATCGCCGTGGCGAGCCAGGCCTGGTTGCGGAAACGAAAGCTCGGTTCGACCGGCCACTCTACATCGCGAACTTCGCCGGTGACGGCGTCGAGGGAGAAGTCGTGAGCCTCATCTCCGATCTTGACCTTGCCGCGGTATACGGGATGGTGGATTAGCCGGATCGTCTTGATGGCTACGGGACGGCCCGTCGCTCGCGCGGCGACCTCGGCGATCGATTCGGGCGCCAGCTCGGGCTCGACCCATTCGGCCGACCGGTCGCGATCGCCGCGATCGATGAAGCCCCGCTCGCCGCCGGGAAGGTGCGCCTGCTCGAAACGCCCGTTCGGTCCTGGACGCGCCGAGATACAGAGGCGACGCCCGTCGGGAGACTCGATTTCCCAGACCGGTTCGTAGGACAACTCGAGCCGCAGAATAGTCGCATCGGACCAGCCGGCTTCCAGAGCCGCCGCCTTGAGGAGGCCGGACAGTCTGGAGCGGCTGACGCTGGGGCGCAGTACCTGGTAGAGAATCGCGCCGCTGAGGTCGACGAACGACTCGGAGCTGCAGTAGCGACAGCGAGCGTACGCCAAACCCTCCGGCACCTCGACCGGGCCACCGCACTGCGGGCAGGCGGGGTTCAGCGCTTCGCGTACCACACCTTCATCCCGTTTGTGGTTGGCCTATTCCGTCACCCGTTCGCCGCACTCCATGCAGAAACGCGCGCCCGCGGTGAGCTTCGCCTGACAGTTCGGGCACGCCCGCTCCGTGACGCCGACGGGTTCGCCGCAGCGGGCGCAGAACTTCGCGTCCGGGGCGAGGGGCGCTTCGCAGCTCTCGCAGCGGTCGCCCGCTACCAACGACTCGCCACAGTGGGGACAGAATCGGGCGCCTGGATCGACGGCCGTATGGCAGGCCGGGCAAGCGATCGCCTCGGCGGCTCCGCCGCTCGGCGCGTCGGGGCGGCCCTTCATCGATTCGAAGATCATGCCGGGCAGCATGGCGCCGATACCCGCACCCATGCCGGCGCCAGCTCCCAATCCGACCATATCGCCGGCCGTGCCCCCGCTGCCTCCCGCGCCTTCCAGCGCGCGGGCGGCCTTCATCTTCAGGAACTTGTCCAGGTCGCCAAGCGCTGCGATCTGCGCCCGCTCATCGATCGCTTTCTCCACCTCTTCGGGAGGCGTGATCGACGTGATGAAGAAGTCGGCGAGGTTGATTCCGTAGCGCTGGAAATCGTGGCCCAGCCGGTCGTGCACTTCCTGGCCCATCTCGTCGTATTGCTTGGGCAGATCGAAGATCGTGCGGACCTTCTCGCCGAGATAGTCGTTCAGTCGGCTGATGATCAGGTCGCGCAAGTAGTCTTTGATATCGCCGGTCACGAACGATCCCATCGTTCCCGCCAACACGTTCACGAAGACCAGCGGCTCGCGGATCTGAATCGCGTAGTTGCCGAACGCGCGCAAACGCACCAGGCCCAGCTCTTCATCCCGATAGGCGACCGGCTGCGCCGTCCCCCACTTGAGGTCGGGGAACAGCTTCATGTTCACGAACACGACCTCGACGCGGAACGGCGACGTGAATCCCCAGGGCAATGCGAGAACTTTGGTGAGGATCGGGATGTTCGCCGTGCTCAGCGTGTGCCGGCCCGGCCCGAGCACATCCAGTCCCTTACCATCACGGAAGAAGATCGCCGCCTGGTTCTCACGCACGATCACCTGCGAGCCGAACTTCGTGTCCGCCGAACCGTCCTGGGGGATACGATGGACGATCTCCTGGCCCGTCTGATCGAACCACTCTATGACGCTAAGAAACTCAGACATGTCAAAACCTCGCTTGTGGCGTTGTGCTATTCGCCTAAGGGCGGGAATCGAACATGGGGGAAAGGGCTTCTTTGGGTACGGCGGCCGGAAGAGCAGTGGGCGGCGACCGCCACGGCACCTAAATATATGGCGCTTATGCCGATACGCCTAGTGCTGTCTCCCGCGGGCACGTCAGAGGCCATCCGTTGTGCCTTGCCTTCTGACCACCGCACCCGCTGAGACTACACGCGGAGCGATCCGTTTATTCATCCTGCGTCGGAACGGATCTTGGCTACGTCGGCCCTCCCGATTGGCGACGGTGCGGCCCGGACATGAAACCGCCATGACAAATCCGCAACCCTATGTTGTTGTGATAATATAACTTACAGAACCCGATCACGCTCATCACGCTGCATGGTCTTGCGGTCGAGGTCGCCGGGCATAACGATTCATGAGTTATCACATGCCAGGTCCGCAGGAGGACCCGCACCAACAGGGCCCCAGCTGGGAACGAGGGCCCTCGACGAACGTTTCTTCAGGAGACCAGACCCGGCTTGGCCGGTCTCTATCAAAACAGGTTGGTTGGGTGGTAGCGGAGGAAAGCCGGTGCCTGGAAGACGGGTACCGCCACTGGTCCCTCGTGGTGAAGGTGCCAGCGGCGCTTTTTCGGTGAGGAGTTGAGCAGGCGTGTTCAAGGTAAAGAAGCGGTACCGGCCCAAGTCGCGGTATCCGTCGGAGTATTACATCAATCGCGAGCTGAGTTGGCTCGAGTTCAATGCGCGCGTGTTGGAAGAGGCGTCTGATCCGACGACTCCGCTGCTCGAACGCCTGAAATTCCTCTCGATATTCTCCTCGAACCTGGACGAGTTCTTCGAGGTCCGTGTTGCGGGCCTCAAAGAGCAACTGCGCGCCGGGGTGGAGCCGCAGGACTACGCGGCCGATGGACTTGACCCGTATACTGTACTGGATCGGATCGACAAACGGACCCACTCGCTAGTTTCCGATCAGTACCGCGTGCTCCGCGATGAAGTCATGCCGGCGATGGCAGCGCACAGAATTGAATGCGTCGATTACAGCGAGTTGTCGGATGCCGAGCGCGAGCATGTCGAGAAGTATTTCGCGGATCGCATCTACCCCATCCTGACACCGCTGGCCATCGATCCAGGGCACCCGTTCCCGCACGTCCACAACAAGAGCATCAACATCGCCATGCTGCTCGAGAGCATCGATTCCGGAGCCTTCAAGCAACTGTTCGGCGTCGTACAGGTACCATCGGTCGTGGAGCGGACAGTGCAATTGCCGGAAGAGAATGGGAACCAGCGGTTCATCCTGCTCGAGGACCTGATTGCCGCACACGCCGGAGATCTGTTCGGCGGTTTCCGAATCGCCGCGCAGACGGTGTTTCGAGTCACACGCAACACCGACCTGACGATCGATGAGGATGAGGTCGAAGACCTGCTGAATGCGATTGAGGAATCGCTTCGTGAACGTCGACGCCGGGAAGCTGTGCGCCTTGAGATCGGCGCCGGGGCAGATGACAAGTTCATGCAGCTGTTGGGCGAGGCCCTCGAGCTGGAGCCTCGCGACATCTACGTCGTGGATGGACCTGTCGATCTGACCGGCTTGAGTTCCCTATACTTGAACGATGGTCATCGTCATCTGAAGTACGAACACCTCGTACCAAGGACGGCACCGGCGCTGGCACAAGGGAAGGATCTATTCGATTCGATTCGGAAGGGAGATATCCTCGTCCACCACCCCTACGAATCGTTCAACGCCGTAGTGGACTTTATCGAGGCCGCGGCGGAAGATCCCGACGTTCTGGCCATCAAGCAGACGCTGTATCGCACCAGCGTATCCAGCCCGATACTCGATGCGCTGACTCGCGCCGCCAACAATGGCAAACAGGTCACAGCGCTGGTTGAATTGAAGGCGCGTTTCGATGAAGCGAACAACATTGCCTGGGCGCGATCGCTAGAGCAGGCCGGTGTGCACGTCGTGTACGGAGTCGTCGGCGTCAAGACGCATTGCAAGCTGGCTCTGGTGGTGAGACGCGAAGCAGACGGAATCCGGCGCTACGTGCACCAGGCTACCGGTAACTACAATCCAACGACGGCGCGGATCTATACCGATATCGGGTTGTTCACCGCAGACCCGGACGTGGGCGAAGACGCGAGCGAGCTGTTCAATCTGCTGACGGGATACTCGCAAGGGCATAGGTGGAAGAAGCTTCTCGTCGCGCCAAGGGGCCTGCGAGAGAGACTCATCGAGATGATCGAAGGCGAACGTCGCAACGCGGAGCAAGGCCGACCGGCGCGGATCGTCGCGAAGATGAACGCCCTCGTTGAACCGTCGCTTATCGACGCTCTGTACGACGCCTCACACGCCGGCGTGCAGATAGACCTGCTGGTGCGCGGGATATGCTGCCTGCGCCCTGGTCTCCGCGGGGTGTCGGAGACCATCCGTGTCACCAGCGTCGTCGACAAGTTCCTCGAGCACAGCCGCATCTTCTATTTCGAGAATGGGGGCGACCCGGAGATCCTCTTGGGAAGCGCGGACTGGATGCCTCGCAACTTCTACAGGCGTATCGAGTTGGTCTTCCCGGTCGACGACCCGCGGCTCAAGTCACGCATCGCAAGCGAACTGCTCCCGGTCTGTCTCGCCGACAACGTAAAAACTCGGCGCTTGTTGAGCGACGGCACGTACGAGCGCGTGAGTCCCGAGGCCGGGGAGTCGGCCGTACGCTCTCAAATGTTGTTTCACGAACTCGCCCGCAACTCGGCGAGCAGGCTACCGGATAGTGCGCGCGGGGTCGTACTCACCCCTCTGGCGTAGCCGTCTTTCAAGTGTCGTAAGGCCGCGGAAGAAAGACACAGATTCCTCAGCCAACCAGTTCGAAGTGAAATCTTCGTGTAGCGCCCGTTGTCGTTGCTGCAACCGTTGCGCTAGGGCGAGCAAGCCGACCGCCCCATCGACAACGCCCTCTGCGGTGGTCGAGCCCACGGGGTCTGTAGCGGGCACGTGACGCCGACCGGCTCGTTCCGCCGCGACCGCAGGCATCGAATCGGCGATCTCGGCTGCCAAAACGTGCGTATCGTGCAGCTCTCCCAGAACATCCTGGAGTGACTTGAGTTGTATCACTAACGGCTTCACTCCGTCCACCGATCGTCTCAGCGGCTCGATCAGGTAGCGCAGCCGTTTTGCCGCGATCCTCGAATCATGCGCTTCGCTTTCGTGAGCAGGCGATCTTATAGTGGCGAGCAGCGCCTTCAGGTCATCCGCGTGATCAAGGATCAGTTCTCCCGTTGCCAGAGCAAAAGACCTTTGGTCTGGACCAACGGCGTCTTCGCAGCTTGCCTCGAAGTCGGACAGCCGGCGGGCGATCCGGCGCCGCGTGTCACGGTAATCTCGAGCGATGCGCTTTCGGGCTTCATCGTAACAGCGCACCTTCTCGGCTTCTAAACGGCGCAGCAGCCAATCGTAGCCTGGACGTTCGTCCTGGCTCATGGCGTCCGCCTGCTTCTCGAGCCAAACGATGGCCACCTCGGCGTCACGGCCCGGGTTCGTTGCTGATGCCAGGTCGCGAATCCGGCGGCTCGCCTTCTTTGGACCACTTCCCTTCAGGTACGGACGATAGGCTCTGAGGGTGCTGCGGAATCTGCGAAGCGCTACGCGGAAATCGTGAAGAGCATCTACGTCAACCGGGTCATGCAAGCGATCGAGCGCGTCGTCCGCCTCGGCAAGCCATGCGAGGGCAAGGCGGCGTGCCGTCTCGCCGACTGGCCGGTCGAGCTCGTCTGTTCCTACGGTGGCCATGCTAGGCGCTCAGGCTTCTCAACTGTGCCGGTGTCACAAGCCACTGCATCGTGGCCCCACCGGCATAGATACCCTCATCGAAAGTGATGAAACAGGCGCCACCCTTTTTGAATTCCAGAAACGTGTCATCCGATCGCGTCGTCAACCAGGAGATCAGCATACTGAGGAACGGCTCGTGGCCGACGAGCATGATCGTCGCATCAGATCGTTGGTTCTGAAGCCAGCGCAACATGCTCTCCAGACTGGCGCCCGGTTCGAGCTCGGCGATCTCGATTGCGACCGTGTTGTCGTAGATGTGCCCCAGAATCTCGGCAGTCTGGCGCGCGCGGACCAACGGGCTGGTTGCGATCAGGTCGACCTGGGGGATGATTTGTTTTAGGCCCCGGGCGCCCCGACGCATTCGCTTGTGCCCCTTCGATGTGAGAGGGCGCAGGCTGTCCGACTCGCCCCTCGCTGCGAATGCCTCCCGGTCTTCCGCGATAGCGTGCCTAACGATGATCAAATCCATCGGTCTATCATGGTTAGCTGACCGATCGCAGTGCCGGCTTTTCGTCGCGCTCGACCCAATGAAATTCAAGTTCGGATCTGTAGACCTTTTCGAAAAGCCCGGCCTTTCGATCGGCATCCCACATCTCTACCCGCGGCTGCATCTGCGACTCTAGCAGTAACCGTGTTGCGTCGTCATCGTGCTCGACGGCTATCGCGGTGATCGTTCGGGCATGCGTACGGTCCAGGCCGTCGGCGACGCGGAGGATTGCGCTCAGTTGCCGCACCATCCTGCGATCTGCCTTTCCCAACGATGCTAAGTTCTCGTGTGACTTCTTTGGGTACGCCCGCCGATGATACCTGGCGATGTTGGCGATTAACTCGACCTCACGAGCCGAGTAGCCCGGCAGGTCTCCGTGCATGATCAGATGATAAGCGTGTTTGTGGTGCTTCGCGTGGCTGATCAGGTAGCCGATCTCGTGCAGCAACGCTGCCGCCACGAGAAGCTCGCGGCCTTCGGGCTCTAGCTCATACGTTTCCTGGAGTCCGTCGAAGATCTGCGTCGCCAGAAACGCTACGTGGTCGCAATGCATCTCGTTCGAACCGCACTTTCTGGCGAACAGCCGCACCCACTCCATGCGATCTTTGAACTGGGATCCGGGGATTCGCTTGCCACGGGTGCGTTCGGCGATCATGGACAGCAGGAGACCTTCCCTAACTCCACCTTCGTTGACCAGGATCTGGCGGCAGCCCAGGTGCTTGGCGAGCCGCGCTATCGCGGCCGCACCGGCAACGATGATGTCCGCCCGATCGGGGCTCAAGCCGGGAACCTGCTTTCGCGATTCCTCCGGCATCTCGCGTAGCCGATTGACTAGAGATACGACCTCGGCCCGGGCGATCGGGTATCCCTGGACCCCATCCGCGCGTCCCTCCCGTTCGTACTTCACCATCCCGCCTAGCGCGGTAAAAGTTCCGCCGCTGCCAACCATGACTTGCGGATTGATCGGGGGTTTTCCGACTCGACGCTTGATTGATTTGTCGATTGCTTTGTTCAGCTTGCGCCAGTCGCGGTCTTTCCATGGGTCGGACTCGCCGAAGCCTTCCGTCAGACGGACGGCGCCCAACGGAAGCGAGTAGATGCGGTCCACAACCGTGCCGGCAGCCAGCACGATCTCGACGCTGCCACCACCGATATCGACCATCGCTACGGGCGTGCCGTCCAGATTGAACTGCCGGCCCATGCTCAAAAACGCGAGCCGTGCCTCGTTGCGCGCGGATACGACCTGAACGTCCAGGCCGTGACGACGCGCGGCTTGGCGGCGAAACGTTCTACGGTTGCTCGCTGAACGAACGGCGGCGGTGGCAATGGCCCGGAGCTCTGCTACGTCGTAGCCGTCGGCAATCTGTTTCATCCTGCCAAGAGCTTCCAGCGATCTCTCCATCGAATCCTTGTCGAGCTTGCCGGTCTTCTGCAGACCGCGACTCAGCCGGGTCTGTTCGCGCTCCTCATCCAGCACTCGGTAAGTCCCGTCCGCATCGACTTCCACGACCACGAGTCGGATCGTGTTGCTGCCGATGTCGATCGCGGCCAGCCGCTGCGGCTTTCGAGTCGCGGAATCAGTCATAGATCGTGTACGCACCCGAAACTAGAACGCGGTTGGGACCCCTTCCGTGCCCAACCAATGCCGGTTTACGAATAGATAACTTACTGCCTGGCCGAGTCACAGGACACTGGAGTAACGGGTTGTGGTGCAGCGGAGGACGATTGAGTCACTACCTCCCTCTGTCCCACACCCATCACAGATGCTCATATTGTCGCTCTCGATCGAGGAGCGGCGTGCTTATGAGTGAGAAATGGCGAAGCCTCTGGCTGCTGGCCGTCGGAGAGATGCTGGCGATGTCGCTCTGGTTCTCGGCTTCGGCCGTCGTGCCGCAGCTGCGAGCGGAGTGGAGCCTGAGCGGCGCCGAGGCTTCCTGGCTCACGATGAGCGTGCAGCTCGGTTTCGTGGTCGGGGCTCTGCTTTCTGCATCACTCAACATCGCCGATCGGATCCCGGCGCGCCGGCTGATCGCCCTCAGCGCGTTGCTGGGCGCCGCGTTCAACGCCGGCATCGCGTTGTTCGTGGACGGCCCGTGGGCCGCCATCGTCTTACGCTTTCTTACGGGGATGGCGCTTGCCGGAGTGTACCCACCGGGTATGAAGCTGATGGCGACCTGGTGCAAGGAGGACCGGGGCCTCTGCATCGGCTTCCTGGTCGGCGCGCTCACGGTCGGCTCGGCGCTACCGCACCTCTTCGCCGCGCTTCCCGTCGTTGGCGGTGAGGTGGGAATTCCACCCTGGCGGCCCGTCCTGTTGATCGCGTCCGCCTCGGCCTTGGTCGGATCGTTGCTGACCGGGCTCTTCGTCCGGCAGGGTCCGTTGCTCTCGGCTACCGCGCCGTTCGATCCGCGGCAGGCGGCTGAGGCGCTCAAGAATCAGCCGCTGCGGCTGGCCAACTTCGGATACTTCGGCCACATGTGGGAGTTGTACGCGATGTGGACCTGGGTCCCCATCTTCCTGCTCGCGGCCTACCAGCAGGCCGGCTGGAGTGAGACCGGCGCGCGACTGGCGGGCTTCGCGGCGGTGGCGATTGGTGGCCCGAGCTGCGTCATCGCCGGACGGTTGGCGGATCGTCTCGGAAGGACCCGAGTTGCCGCTGCCAGCATGTTGATCTCCGGCAGTTGCGCGCTGGTGGTCGGCTTGCTGTTTCAGTCGCCGTTACTCGTGACTCTCGTTTGTTTGATCTGGGGGTTCACGGTGGTGGCGGATAGCGCGCAGTTCAGCGCGGCGGTGAGCGAGCTCAGCGATTCCCGCTACGTCGGTACCGCGTTGACGATGCAGACGAGCCTCGGCTTCCTGCTGACGCTCCTGACCATTCGGCTCGTCCCGCCTCTGGTCGATCGGATCGGCTGGGAGTGGGCCTTCACCATACTGGTGATCGGCCCGGTCTTCGGAATCACCAGCATGCTCCGCCTACGCTCGCTCCCCGATGCCGGCAAGATGGCATCCGGCAACCGCTGACCAGCACATTGGCCTACTGGGTCCGGAATCGGGGTAGCTTGATCTCCGAGACGCAGGCGGTATCGAGATCGTCGACCGACGCCTCCTTCAGGAACTGGGCCGAGATGAAGGTTACGCAGGGTCCGCTGGCGCCGTGCGCCGCCGGCACGACGAGATGCAAGCTGTTCGGTAGATGGCTGGCCGCCTCATCGCCCCAGCGCGGCGACGTCACCGGGTCGTTCGTGCCGGAGAGCACCAGCGTTGGCACGTCGACCGAAACCGGCTCGCCGTAGTCGTCCGGGACATTCCCCTTCGGCCAAATCTCGCAGGCCGCCATCTGGTTGCGTACCCGGTTATCGCCCAGGAACGTGCCGTCCGTCAGGGCGGGGATCTCGTCGGGTTCGATTCGCGCCAGGTCTTCGGGGCAGGTCACCGACAACAGCATTCCGAACTGCAGCATGTCGACGATCGCGCGGTTCGACTGCATGCCCGTCTCGACGAAAAACTGATAGTCGCCGTTGTATGCCTTGTGGATGAGCAGAGGCGCATTGCGGGCGCCGGGCATGTAGTAGAGCGTCGTGCGCAGTGCTTCGGCAAAAGCGTATCGAGTCATCTGCAGGTCGACGGTCTGGCCGGTATTGGGATCCGTGTAAGAGACTGTTGCCGGCTGCTGCTCCAGCCGCGCGATGACTTCGTCGAACTCGCGCTCCAAATTCGGAAACGCCGCGTGACACGCTTCTTCCTCGGCGCACTCTCTGAACGTCAGTTCCAGCGCGTCCTGCGCTTCCCGTGCGTGATAGAGCGGATTGCGGAACGCGATCGGCGCCACACCGTTCACGATCGCCGTCCGTACCGTTTCCGGGTGCCGTCGCATGTAGACGAGCGTCGCCCGACTGCCGTACGACCCGCCCATTACGTTGATCTTGTCGTAGCCCAGCGCCTCACGGACCTCGTTCAGGTCGTCCATCGCGATCGGCGTCGTGTACTGCGTGAGGTCCGCGATCTTCTCGAGCTCTCTTCGGCATGGCTCGAACACCTCGGTCCTGAACGCGGGGTCGAGGTAGCCTTGGAGATCGTTCTCATCGGCGACGATTGCACAGTCCAATCCGTTGGATTTGCCCGTGCCGCGCTGATCCACCAGCACGATGTCCCGTTTGTCGCCGTACCAGGCGAAGCGCATGCCGCTCGCAACCTTCGTCGCGGCAAGGCCGGGTCCGCCGGTCAGGTAGAAGACCGGGTCGGGTTCGCGGTCTTCACTACGTGCCGGGAGAACGATGATGTTGAGATCGATCGTGCGGCCGGAGGCGGCGTCTCGGTTCTCGAAAACCGTGTAGGTTCCGCAGCGGACCTCGTACTCGGTGCCCTGCAATGTGCAGGGCTCGAGCTGCAGCTTCTCTGGATCCGCGCTTTGGCCGGCGAGCGGTGTGGCCATCGATACGGTTGCGACGAGAGACAGGCAAGTACGAAAAGCGTTACGCATTTCCATGCTCCCAGGGGGCTGGTGACCTCTGGCCGGTGGCTTATTTCTGTCCCAGACCGCTCGACGCTCCCTAGCCAGATCCACCGTGTGGGCGGTGTCGTTGAAGTCTGGGCCTCCGCGGGTAACGGGGTCAAGTGTTCTGGCATGCCTGTCCGAGGAGCCGGAAACGGCCACGAGATGAAGTTCGTAGTGTGAGAGTAGCGGTTGCCCGCGGTGGCCGGCGGACAGATCTTAGGAGTGTGCAAGGGATCGGTTATTCGATTACGAAGGGGTCACAGCCCCAGGAATACAGAATTCGTGCCGTTTTCATTCGACCGCGGGAGCACACCCGGACCTAGTCACTGGATCATTATCGATCCCAGGCCTCCGGGATACGTGGGCCAAGAGATCGTCGACCTGTCGCCGGGCGCCATCGAGCTACGGCATGTGGCGCGGCAATTGCGTGTTCATGCCGAGCAGCGAGAGAACTGGATCGATCTGCAGGAGTTGGAGCGCGATTGGAACCGTTGGCCCGGAGACCGACCGGACCACATCCGGGACCTGTCGTTTGGGGTCCAGGTGATGTACGGCATCGATTTTGATGATGAGGCATCGCTCTTCGAGGGTAAGCCGGTGCGGCATCTGGCTGTTCAGGGTACCAAACAGCCAACGCCGGCGACCGTCGGAGAGATCGCCACGTATTTCTGGGGTCGCCGGGCGGCTCAGATGAGAATCGCGCAGTCCGGGTTGGCCCATGTGGTTGTCGGGATGGATTGGGAGCAGCTGGATCCGCAGCAGCTAATACAGTTGCTGTGAACCGGATCGGAGAAAAGAAAGTGTTGTTCGAACTGTTGGGACTAGCGGGCCGGAAGTCGTTCGTCGAGAGACTGGCGGATCGGTTCGTCGAAGCGGTTGAAGTGGCCAGCGGCACGCTGGGCGAAACGGCGGGTCGCGCCGCCGAGTATGCGGACGAAGCTCGGCGTCGAACCGGGACGCGCCTTCGTCAGGCGGGTGAGCGAGCCCGAGGCAGCGCTCGCGCCGGGCGTGATGCGTGGAGCGACCGGGTCGACTCCATTCAGAGACGTGCCGGTGAGCTGAGGGAGCGTCGCCAACGCAGACGCGAATCGCGTCACCAGGTCCGGGCCAGTAGACAGCGCCAGCGTCGTATGCGTAGCGAACGCCCGATGCAGTTCAGTGTGTGTCGCGACGATCGGATCATCCTGCGCGGACGCTCGCCTATCGACGTGAAGACGAGCGATGGTGGGACGGTTCGCTACAGGTATCACGAACGCCCAAGCTTCTGGCTGCGTTCTTACCTGCACCTCACAGGCCGACAGGTCTGGCCGCGTCGGTAGGCTCGACTGAACGCGGGCAACGGGGTGGGGGAGAAGCGACCGACTAACGTCGCCGGGATACCGGTCTCCGTCATCCGATGGGGGCTAGTCATTTTCGCCGCCGCGTCTGTGGTCGGCTTCATGTTCCTGTTCCTGGTTTCAAAGAATTGGGCGCAGGAGCTATCCAGCCTACAGCAGTTCAACCCGCAGTGGTTCCTACCCGCCGCCGGGCTTGCTGTGCTCGGCTGGATCGGCGGCGGGATGCGCTTCAAAGCGCTGACCGGCCCACACGAGAGTCGCCTCTCCTTTTATGAATGTACGCAGATCAGCGTGGTAAATACTGCGATGGGGTATATCACTCCGTCGTCGACGGGCAGCGCAACCGGAACGGTCTATGGCCTCATGCGACAGGGCGTCAGCTTCGGCCGCGCCGCCGCCGTCAACGCCATGTCGTTCCTGTCGAACGTGATCTTTCTCTCGCTGGCTGGACTCGTCGCCTGGGCGCTGGGGGCCACCGGAACCGTGGCGGAGATTCGCCTGCCGATCGCCAACCTTTCAGCCGCCGCACTGTTCAGATGGTCGGCCTGGCTGTTCGCGATCGGTGTGGTGGTGATTGTCGGGCTCGCGCTCCTGCCGGGCGTCGCTCGCAGCGCGATCCGGCGCACGATGGGGTCCGAACACCCGCGCATTGCGCGTGTGCTTCATCAATTCGACGAGATACACGTCGGCATCGTCGCTTATTGGAAGTCGGGCAAACTGAACTTCGTGCTGGCGGTGCTGAGCGGAGTCATCCACTTCGGCTCACGTTTCGTGTTGGGCTATGTAGTCCTGCGAGGCTTTGTCGTCGAAGCACCGTTCCGCGAGGTGATGCTACTCCACATCGTCGTCCAGTACTTACTGTTCGTGATCCCGGTGCCCAGCGGCGCCGGCATAGGAGAGGTGATCGTCGCCGCCATCATGGCGCCGTTCTTGACGCCCGGGCTCATCGTTCCCTACACGGCGGTCTGGCGTTTCTTTAACAACTACGTCACGGTCGGGGTCGGCGGTGGACTAATTCTCGCCTGGCTTGGCAAGGACGGAGCGCGCTGACCGTCGCTTTCGGATCCACCACGTCAACACGGTAAACGCCACCAGCACGGACGCCGCTATCAAGAAGTTTATGAAGGCCTCGCGGCGGGCTTCGCCCGTTCCGACCATGAGGGCGTCGGCGAAGTAAGTGTAGACTAGGGTGCCGGGCAGCATTCCGATGAGTGTGCCCAGGACGTAGTGGCGCAACGAAATACGTGAAAGGCCAGCTCCAAAGTTCAATGCGTTGAAGGGGACGAGCGGGATGAGCCTCAGGTATAGCATCGTCCCGAACCCGTGGTCGCCGATCTTCTCGTCCAACATCGCCGCTCTGCCTTTGAGAATCTTCGCAACGAAATCCCGACCCAGGTAGCGTGCGACCAGGAAGGCGAACAAGGCGCCCAGGTTGGCGGCGATCGTATTGAACAACATCCCGCGCGCCACGCCGAAGATCGCACCGCCCGCCAGCGTGGGTATCGTGCCGGGCATCCCGAACGCCACGCTGAACGCGTACAACGGCACGAAGACCAGCGGCGACCACCAGGGCGTGCCGAGGCTTCGGAAAAACTCGGCGATGACTTCCGGGTTGGCGTATTGTGAAAGCGGCGTCCAGCGGAACAGTGCCAATCCGCCGAGGAAAAGAACGGCGAGCAGGAGGGCACGTAGCCCCAGGCGTCGTCCGGTGCTCGATTTCTTCACGGTCCGTACCGTCGCAGCAGAGTCGGTAAGCCCCACAGCCACCGCCAAATCTTTCTCCAGTTCAGTGGTCTATTTCGCTGGCTCGCCACCGTTCGTCGGCGAGCCACGTTGTCCTGGCTCGGTCTGAACAGTCGCGCGCGCAGATCGGTTCCCGGGAACCGAACGATCTCGTGAGTGTTCGATGACAGTTCTCGAAACATCAGACCACACACCTATGAGACGGGGGCGATGCCGTCAAGGCGCTGGCGGCCACGCACCCCACGATGTAAAGTCGGGTGTCATGTCTAATATGATCTCGGGTTTCAGATGCTCGGCCAGCTGATACTCATCGCGTACGGCGGCACCCTGGCGGCCCTCGTCATCTATAGTCTCCATAGGGGCTGGCTGCTGTATGTCTACCGCCGTCGAAGCATGAGCGTCGGGCGCCCGAGGCCGCCTGGTCCAGGACAGTGGAGACCGCGTGTGACCGTTCAGCTTCCCATCTACAACGAGCGATACGTGGTCGAGCGCTTGATCGATGCGGCGTGTGCTTTGGACTACCCTGGCGACCGGCTCGAGATTCAGGTGCTTGACGACTCGACGGACGAGACCGCCGCGTTGGCACGCCGCCGAGTCGCGTACCACCGAGGCGCCGGCGTCGACGTGCGCTATGTTCGCCGCGCTCGTCGCACCGGCTACAAAGCGGGTGCTCTCGCTCATGGCCTCGAGCGGGCAGCCGGAGAATTCGTTTTGGTGCTCGATGCCGATTTCGTTCCCAAGCCGGACCTGCTTCGCCTATTGCTGCCTCCTTTTGCGGATCCAGGAGTCGGGATGGTGCAGGCGCGCTGGGGGCACCTGAATGAGACCGCCTCGTGGCTCACGCGTGCGCAGGCGCTCATCTTGAACGCCCACTTTCACATCGAGCACGGAGCTCGCGCCGCAGCCGGTCTCTTTTTCAACTTCAACGGTACCGCCGGGATCTGGCGTGTCAAATGCCTGCGCGAAGCGGGTGGTTGGCAGTCCGACACGCTGACCGAGGACCTGGACCTTAGCTACCGAGCACAGATGAAAGGCTGGCGATTTGTCTTTTTGCCCGACGTGGTCGTGCCCGGTGAGCTACCGGCCGAGATCACGTCGTTCAAGACCCAGCAGGCTCGGTGGGCGCAGGGCTCGATGCAGACAGCTCGCAAACTACTTCCCGACCTCTTGCGCGATGGCCATGGGTGGCGTGTGAAGCTGGAGGCGATCATGCACCTGACGTCCTACATGCCGTCGCTGCTCACGCTGGCTGTGGCCGTGCTGGTGTTTCCCGCCGCCATTGTGCGCCTCCAAAACGGATGGCCGCTGCTTCTGCTTGCCGTCCTATTATACGTGCCGGTGATTCTCGCGTTGGGGATCGGATTGTCGGTCAACAATGCCAGGGCCCTACTGGCGGGCTTGGCGCGTCGGGGCGAGCCGGAATTTGTTCGAACGCCCAAGCGGGGTAGCGCTAGGGTGGGGTACCGGCCCAGGAACAACTGGTTGGGTACCGCAGTCGAATCCGCTCTTGCCGTATACGTAGCGATCGCGATCGCCTACGCTCTGGCGAACGGACTCTACGCGTCCATACCCTTTCTCTTGCTCTTCCAATACGGCTTCACCGCCGTCGCTGTCGGCAGCATGGCGCGCCGACGTAATCGGGCCGCGGTCACCGTCGTGACTTGAATCCCTCTGCGGCCGCTTGCAGCCACGAGCCCGACCAGGTGCCTGCAATCAGCATGGCGAAGAACGGACCGTAGATGGCCAGTTTGGTCCACCAGGGTTCGGGCCAGATGCCAATCTCCCGGTACGTTTCTAGCCCGTAGTAGGAGATGAAGACGGAGCCCGTCAGGAAGAGCCAGGCGCGGCTGAAACGAATCGCGATCAGCGGGACTATCCAGACCAGGTACCACGGGTGCACGGTCGGTGACAGCAGCAGAATTGTACCGATCAGCCAGAAGGCGGTTCGCTCGAGGGTCCATTCGTTACGCACCGATTGCGCGACGACTAGCAATACGATTGCGGCGACGATCGCACGCGGCGCCCACCCGGAAGGCACGACCCAAGCAAGCACACCGTACAGGCTATCGTTGAATCGCCAGTGTTCGGCGTACGCTAGGAGTCCCTCGAAGAGCCGGGCGCCGGCGTCCGCGTAAGGCAGGTACAGGAGGATTGCGGCGGCCGAAAACGCTGCCACCGTGGTCGGCGTCGAGCCGCCGCGGGTCCCGTTGGGCAAAAGCGCCGCAGCGAAGTACTTGACCAGCGCCGCGGCGGCGAGACTGACTCCGAGGGCGGCCGAGTGCGCACGCCCCGACCTGGCCAACCATATCGCCACCACGAGCGGCAGCACGCCGAGTAGATCGAGATGCGCGCTCCATGCAATCTCGATCACCACCAGCGGTGACCACCAGTACAGAGTCCACATCTGAAGCCGGCGGTCCGCCGGAACCAGTCGGTATAAAAGCGCGGCGATCCCTGCATCGCATGCCAGCCAGATCAACTTGAGGCCCACCCAGCCGCCGACCAGCGTGGCGTTGAGGAAGAACATGAACTGTGCCAGTGGCGGGTAGATCGTCGGCACGTCGGGATGGTTCACCTGCGAGCGCAGCGCGTCGTCGATTCCGGTCAGCGCAGTGTCCGCCGGAGCGAAGCGATACGGGTTGATCCCGTTGGTCTGGACCAGTCCGTCCCACAGATAACGAAAGTAGTCGTCGCTGAGGAATGGGGGCTCGGTTAGCAGCAGAGCTCTGAACACCGCTCCCAGCAGCAGAGCGATTAGCAACGCGAGGCGCCCGGAGATTTGGCCGGCGACGCCCACGGCGCAGAGGTAAAGTGCGAAGGCGAGAAGCGCGCTCGCCGTCACGAGCGCCGGTTGTTCCTCATATGGGACTAGAGACGTTAGCGACCCATAGACGAGAGCCATCGCCACGCCGAGGCCGGTGAAGGCTACGAGATGGCTCGCCGTTCTCTGCTGGGTGCCGTCACCGTTCATGCTACTCTTTAGCATTACACGTCTGTCGGCACCAGAGTCGAGCGGGCTAACGATTGCGCCGGGCGATCGGGCTCGCTATCCGTTCATCCTCGCAACCGATCACCATGCAAGGAGAGTGGCGATATCTTTCCAGGGGTTCTCGATCGGCGTCGTGATGCCCGCGCTGAATGAAGAGGGCGTCGTCGGCGCCACACTCGATTCCATTCCGCGCGATATTGTGGACGTCGTTTGGGTTGCCGACAATGGATCGACGGACGGCACGGCCGCCGAGGCGGCGGCGCATGGAGCGTGCGTCGTATTCGAAGCGAGACGCGGTTATGGGGCCGCCTGTCTCGCGGCACTCGCGTCGATGGAGCAGATCGGCCCACCCGATGTCGTAGCATTCATCGACGCAGACGGGTCGGAGCCGGTCGACGAGCTACCGGTCGTCTTGGAGCCAATCGCCTGCGGCAAAGCTGATTTCGTGATTGGCTATCGCCAATTCAAAGATACTGCGGCCCACGTTTCGTTCGGTAATAGACTGGCTTGCTGGATTATCAGTACTATCGCCGGCTATCGATTTCGTGATCTCGGTCCTTTCCGAGCCATTCGTTTCGACGCTTTGAAACGACTCGCCCTAAAGGACCGCGACTACGGTTGGAACGTCGAAATGCAGGCGCGGGCGGTCGCAGAAGGCCTTTCGATTACCGAGGTGCCGGTTTCACACCTGCCGCGGCCAGCCGGTCGCTCGAAGATTTCCGGGTCGGTTTTGGGAACGATCAGGGCGGGGAGTAAGATCATCCAGACAGCGCTCCGCGAGGCGTGGCGGGCGCGGAAGCCTAGAAAGTCCCGTGGTAAACAAGGACGACCGTAAATACGCAAGCGAGATCGAGCGGCGTAAGCGACCGCTCAAGGACGTCGACGCCGTGGAACGGGCGCGATTCATTAAAGCGGCGTTCTGGATCGCTCCTGCCAGCATCGTCTTCTTCATGATGGTCATGGCCGCCGCGTCTGAGATTTGGGGAATGAGCCCGGCCATGGCCCTGCTGGTGGGGCTTGTCCTCGGCCTGGCCGGGCCGTGGCTGGCCTACTGGTTCGTGTACCGATACTTGATCGGCGGTACCGCGTCGGTCATCGGCAGGCTCTACTTCTCGCACGACTCGTCCCCGCGGCCGCCGACCTCCTGGCGTGCCCAGGCGCTGGCGGCACGCGGTTCGCACGCCGAGGCGGTTCAGGCTTTGGAGGAGGAGGCGGCGCTCTATCCGGACGACCCCGGCCCCTGCCTGAGGGCAGCGGCCCTATGTCTCCAGGAGCTAGATGACCCGGAGACGGCAGTTCGGTTCTTTCTCAGGGCTCGTGAGGCCGCGGATACCACTCCGGAGACGGATGCCTATATCTCGATACGGCTCGCCAGCATCCACGAGGCCCAGGGTGAATCCGAGCGTGAAAGGGCTGAGATGCAGCGCCTCCTGCGGCTACACCCCGACTCACCCCACTCCGCGGCGGCCCGCTCTCGGTTGGCCGCCCTTAAGCGGCCTCCGGCCGAAGAAACCTGATCGCTCCCCGCGTCGTTTATCCATAGGGACAGAGATTTCTAGCCAGAAAAAGGAGGGTCCATGGAGGCTGGCGAGCTAGCTAGGAAAACGTGTACGCCTTGCAGGGGTGGGGTTCCGCCGTTGACGCCGGAAGAGGCCCGGGACCTGCAGTCCGCCACGCCGGACTGGGAGTTGAAGGAGGGGCACACCCGACTTCGTAGGAGCTTCCGGCTCGACACCTTCCCGGAGGCCATTCGCTTCGTCAACCGCGTGGCCGATCTGGCGGAGGAGGAAGGCCACCACCCGGATTTCGAGATCCACTATCGCGAGGTAGCGCTGGTCTTGTATACGCACGCCATTGGGGGGCTTCACGAGAACGACTTCATCATGGCGGCAAAGATCGACGAGTTGGCCAACTCGTAGCCGGAGAACTGGAAACCTGGCCGGTGCGAAATATATTATCGGCCGCTTCGTGAGACGCCCCAACAGGAGGAAGCATTGCCATACGATAACTTGCTCGTTCAGCCGATGCGTCAGGAACTCACTGCCATTGGCTTCAAGGAGCTGATGACCGCCCAGGACGTTGACGAGTTCATGGCGGCCAAAGAAGGGACGGCGCTTGTCGTCGTGAATTCGGTATGCGGCTGTGCCGCTGGGATGGCTCGTCCTGGCGTACGATTGGCCATCGAACAGGGACCGCGTCCCGATCGCCTGGCAACAGTGTTCGCCGGGCAGGACCTGGAAGCTGTTGCCCAGGCGCGCAGCTACTTTGCGGAGTACCCTCCCAGCAGTCCGTCCATAGCACTGTTCCGTGATGGCGAGGTGGTCCACTTCGTTCCCCGCCACCAGATCGAAGGCCGGTCGGCAGAGGATGTCGCGAGTGAGCTGACCAAGGCGCTACAGGAATTCTGCGCGACGACATCCTGATTGATGATGGGTACGTTCCACAGCGATAAGGGCGAGCTTCACGGCATGACCGTGGTCGTCGATACGACTGGCCCCCGCATCTTCGTCGGGCGTTGCTGGGAGATGAACGACCAGCAGGTCGTGCTCCTCGATGTCGACGAGCATGAAGAGGGCAAGGACGGTCGCTCGAAAGAAGAGTTCGTCAAGCAAGCGGCGAAGGTAGGAGTGTGGAAGAAGCACGAGCAGATCGTGTTGCCCATGTCTTCCGTCGCGACGATCAAGAAGCTCGGCGATATGTCAGGGTGATGGCAGCCGATCGCTGATCTGCTTGAACAAACCGCCGATGCTGGAGCCGCCGTCTACGGTGATCTCGACCCCGGTGATGTGAGAAGCGGCTGGACTACAGAGAAACAATACGGCGGCTGCCACGTCTTCCGCCCGCGCCAGGGTGCCAAGCGGAACCTGTGCAAGATAGTCGTCGACGAGCCCAATCGATTCAGCCAATCGCCGGGCCCCCTCCGTTTCTTCTACTAATCCAGGTGCCACAGCGTTGGCCCGTACTCCATCGGCACCCCATTCCACCGCCAGAGTACGCGTCAGGTTCATGACCCCAGCTTTCGCCGCACCCGAGTGTGCCATGTACGGCGCCCCCGTATCGACGTAGGTCGTCGTTATGTTGACGATCGAACCGCCACCCGCATCTCGCATCACCGGATAGACCGCCTGGCTCATGTTGAACGTGCCGGTCAACACGATGTCCACAACCGCACGCCAACCCTTCTCCGAGAGCTCCGCCGACCGCGTCAAGAAGTTTCCGGCGGCGTTGTTCACCAGGATATCCAGTCGACCGAAACGAGCCAGCGTCTCGGCGACCACGGCCTCGCAGCCCTCGCGATCGCGGATGTCCAGTTTCTGAATAAGCACTTCGCTGCCCAGAGCCTGGAGCTCGCCCACCATCGGCTCCAGGTGCGACCGCCTCCGACTGGCCAGAACGATGTCGGCGCCGTGGGCAGCAAGCGCCCGGGCGATGCCGGCCCCAATTCCGGTGCCTCCACCGGTGACCAGCGCTACCTGGCCGTTCAGAAGGTCTCGACGAAACGCGCTGGTGTCAGAATCGAATTGCATGAAGTGATCTCCTCGCGACAAGGGTGCTTGATACACTAGTCGGACGGCTGGCCGCCCGAAAGCTTGACACGCTTCGCTGCGCTTGTCTATTGGTAAGACATATCATTCGCGACCCGATCAAATCAGTGCACAGCAAAGAGAGCGCATCGAATATGACGTACCGGAGCGATCCACGTGGAGTGAGCCCTCGACCCGACGACGAGAAAGGCGTTTCCCGCTTCGTCATCGTCCGCGACCTGCTGCTCTTTCAACTCAAGCTGTTTCTTGACGGTCTCATCGACATCACGCTGATGCCGCTGTCGATCGGCGCGGCCATCGTCGAACTACTCTTCGGTGGCGAGCGTCGCGGCCGCTTCTTCTACGCGATTCTCCGCTTTGGCGAGAAAGCCGACCTCTGGCTCAACCTGTACAGCGCGTCCCGCCAGGCCGATACGGACGGCCTCTTCGGTGGTAGCAAGGCGGGCGAGGACACGTTGCTCGGAGAGATTGAGCAGCGTATTCGCGGTGGCGACGAGCCGCGAAAGATCCGTCGGCGTAAACCGTAACGAAGACTGTACTCCTTCAGCGCCTCACGAACCGCATCCGATCTACCGAGAGCTTCGCGGCTCCGGGTCGGGCTCTACACCACGGATTGACGACAGCGATCGCCGCCAGTAAGCTATCTCTCAGTCTCCAGATTGGCCCATGAGTATGTCCGACCCTGTATCGAACCGCCTGCGAGCCGCTCTGGCCCGGAAGTACGATGTCGAGCGCGAACTCGGCGCCGGAGGGATGGGCACCGTTTATCTCGCCCGGGACACGACGCTCGAGCGTTCTGTCGCCGTTAAGATCCTGCGGCCCGAGCTAGCTACAGCCACAGCGGCCGAGCGCTTCCTGCGCGAGGCCCGCATCCTGGCGAACCTCAATCACCCCAATGTCGTCCCCGTTCATAGCGCCGGTGAAGAAGACGGCCTGTTCTACTACGTGATGGAGTATGTACAGGGTGAGACGTTGGCCGAACGCCTGACACGAGGTCCGTTGAGCGAAGAAGCTGCGGTTCGCATGAGTTGCGATCTGTTGGACGCGCTCGAGACGGCCCATGAGCACGGGATCATCCATCGTGATGTCAAGCCCGGTAATGTCTTTCTGGTGGGTGATCGAGTCTTGCTGGGCGATTTCGGGTTGGCGAAGCCGGTGGACGACGACTCACCTCCTCTGACGGAGCCGGGACAAGGGATAGGAACTCCAGCGTACATGCCGCCGGAGCAGGCGAGCGGGAGTTCGACCAACAGGACGGACCTTTACGCGGTCGGCATGATCGTCTATGAGGCGCTTACGGGTCGGCGATGGTCGATCGCAGCGACGAGTGAAGAGGTCGACTGGTCAGGCGTACCTCGACGACTGGTCCCGGTTCTTCGCAAAGCGCTTAGCTGGAAACCGGATGACCGTTGGGGGAGCGCGGCGGAGTTCCGTGCGGCGTTGGGCAGCGGGTGGCTGGCGGGCGCTCGCCGTCGGCCGCTTTGGCGCTATGGTCCAGTGGCGGCTGCCGGCCTCGCGATCGTGGCGATCCTGTATTTCTCTCTGAGGCCTGTGGTTGCGCTCGACGCCGCCGACCTGGCGATCCTGCCGTTCAGCGTTCGAGGCCTACCGAGCCAGAGTTTTGACGATACCTCCGCCGCGTTCATCGTCAGAGATCAGTTGGAGCTTCTACCCGACGTCCGCATCGTCCCCACGACCGTGTCCTTTCCCTGGTATTCAGCGGCGGAAGCCGCCGGGATCGAGACCGTGCAACAGGCCGCGAGTGAACTGAACGCGAGATATGCGGTCGATGCCACCATCATTGTCGAAGAAGACGGGGCAGAGATCGAGCTGCGTGTATTCGACGCGACCGGCGCGACGCATCCCGAGTCTGGAGAGATTCGGTTGGAAGCGGTGTCCCTCGGTTCGGTAAGCGATTCTATCACCCGCCGACTGCAGACCATTTTGCTGGGCGGCGTGCATCCTGAGGTGCGACGTCTTACTCGGGACCCCGATGCCCTAACCAGCTACGCTAATGGCGAGAAAGCCTTCGAGCGTGGCGACTGGCCGCGGGCGCGGGAGCACTACGAGCGGGCCATCCAGTATGACTCGACCTTCATCCAGGCCTGGTGGCACCTGGCCACTGCCTACCGATGGTTGGGTTACTATGGGCCGTACCCAGTGGACTACGGCCGCCTGTTCGAGCGGTATTCCTCCAACCTAGGTACGTCCGATAGCCTTTTGATGGCGGCGCAACTGGAACCGGCGGGGCCCGCTCGACTCGCCGCCTACAGAGACGCGGTTGACCGGTATCCGCAGGACGACTTCGCAACGTTCTTGCTTGGCGAGGAACTATTCAATCGGGGAGCGTTGTGGGGTGAGTCGCTGGAAGATGCGACCACTGTGCTCGAGGAGGCTGTCAGGATCCGATCCTCCTGGTCTTCCTCCTACGTTCTTTTGGTCTGGGCATACATTCGGTTGGGTCGGGCGGAAGATGCGTTGCGTGTGCTGGAGGCCATGCCTGCCGTTTCAGCGAATCTGGAAGAAGGCTGGCAGGCGTCGTCCGATCTCCTTTGGCTGGCGTATGAGACGCGCTTCATGCCGGAGCAGGCAACGTCCAACCTGCAGGCGTTGATGGCCGACACGGTATTCTCTTCACCTGAGTGGTTGGCCCCTATCTCGAGACTGGTCGGCTCATTTGATATCCCGAACACCCAGGTGCGCCTCGGCTCACTGCTGAGCCAGTTGGCCGTACAGAGCCTGTTCCGCGCCGGAGGGTTCGAAGCTGCCGCGCTCGGCCATCTCATGCTGGGCCAGACCGATCTGGCTCTGGCTGCCTTTGATTCGGCGGCCGCTCTGTTCGACTCACCGGAGAGTCGGCTACAGGCGGCTGAGTGGCGTGTACTGCCCCCGGCCCTCGGTATACCGATGACATCGGACGAAGAGATGCATTGGGCTCGCGAAGAGCTGGAAGCCTTGCTCGGTGATTCGACCGTCGCGCGCCGTGCGGCGTGGGCGCTGGCGATGGATGCGTATGCGCAGGGCGACACGGCACGCGGCGGTAGCTGGGCTCGGCTAATGCAAGCTACCTCCGATTCGCGTACGGACGACGGGCTTGACGGACTTCTGGTAGCGATGGATGCGGACGTGAGAGGTCGGCCACGGGATGCGCTGGCGGAGAGCGAGGCTCTGTTGGAGCTACAGGCGATGACCAGCCAGCTGGAAGGTGGCCCCGAACCTCCGGGTAGGCTCGGCGATAGCTTTGCGCGCGCCGCGCTTCATCTAAAGCGAGGCGAATGGTTCACGCGTTTGGGTGATGGCACCGCAGCCGAACGCGAGTGGAGATGGTATCAGGCTGTCGATATTGTCGGCTTCCCGGTGACCGAGCCGGCGCAGGCTGGCGAAGTCGATTGGGCGTTGGGGACGTTCGGACGGTATCTCAGGGGCAGATCCGCTTTCGATCGCGGGGAGTACAGTCTGGCCTGCCCTCTTTTGGCTCGGGTTAGTGAGCTATGGTCTCAGGCGTCTCCGAGACTTTCCTCTCATCTGAGTAGTGCGGTGGCGCAAGCAGAGCTGGCGTGCAACGACCTGCAAAGATGATCGAGGTGAAATGATCACCGTTCGCGTTCTGGGTCCGGTAGAGATCTCGGTGGCCGGCGAAACGGCTGCGCCGGAGTTGCTGTGGCGGAAGAACCTGGCCTTGCTGGTCTACCTGGCGCGTTCTCCCAAGCTCACGCGGTCGCGAGACCACCTGGTTGGTCTGCTCTGGGGTGATAAGCCGGAGCCCGCCGCTCGCCATTCTCTCAACGAAGCGGTGCGCGTGCTTCGCAAGTATCTGGGCCCCACGGCTCTGGAGAGCGAAGGGGACCAGGTGAGACTGTCTCCGGGAACGGTTGAGTTGGACGTTGACCGCTTTGAGGAATTGACCGACGACGGGAATTGGGAAGACGCGGCCAATCTGGCGATCGGGGATTTCATGGAGGGCTTTGCTGTCCCCGGTTGTTCGGAGTTGGAGGATTGGCTTCACGCAGAGCGCTTTCGGTTACGACAACTGTCGGTCGATGCGCTGGTCAATCGGGCCGATGACCTCCTTGATGCCGGCAGGATACGCGAGTCTGCAGCCGCGGCGCGCCGGGCGCTCAGCTTTGATAGCACCTCCGATGCTGCTGCGCGGACCGCGATGCGCAGCCTGGCCATCGCTGGCGACCGTACGGGCGCGCTGGCAGTCTTTGAATCGCTGGTACGACGCCTCGATGAAGAACTCGAGGTCGAGCCGGATGAGGAGACGATGGAGCTGGCGGAGCGTGTTCGGCACGAGCGTACCTGGAAGCTCCCGGAGCGCTGGGCCGCTGGTGAACCGGCGGGAGCGGAGACGCGTCGGTCTCCGTTGGTCGGCCGGGAAGGGGAGCTGGAGCAGCTCATCTCGGCATGGTCGAGCTGCCTGGCCGACAGGCATGCGACGCTGGGACTGATAGAAGGCGACCCGGGCACTGGACGTACGCGCCTAGCAGAGGAGTTGCTCGCCCGGGCGCGATTGGATGGAGGCGCCGTGGCCACTGCCAGAGCAGTCGAAGCCGATCTGGACGAGGCTTGGAACGGCGCCTTCGCTTTGGCGCAAGGGGTACCTCTCGATGCGCCATGGCTAGAAGATGTAACGCCAGCCGCGATTGCGACGCTCGCTCGGCGATTGCCGGGTTGGGCGGAACGGTTCGATGTGGAGAAGACTGACGAGTCGATGTCTCCTGGACGCGCCTTCATCGACGTCGCACGAGCCCTCGCCAGCCGACAGCCAATCCTCCTTTTCGTGGATGACGCGGGGTGGCTCGACAGGGACTCGCTACTCGGCTTGGGTGCCGTGCTTCGTGACCTGGCAAGCACGCCAACCTTCGTCATGGTTTCCGCAGCGACTTATCCTGAACGACCGGAGATTGCCGAGCTGCGTGCTCGCGTCGGGCGTGACCTGTCCGGAGTATCTCTGCGACTGGGTCCGCTTCCGAACCGGGCGCTCCGCCAGCTGGCCCGTTGGGCTCTTCCCTCGTATGACGATGTGGAGTTGGACCGCGTAACGCGGCGTGTGGCCACCGATTCCGCAGGCCTGCCCACACTGGCTGTCGAACTGCTGCACGCGGTAGCGCTGGGACTCGATCTTGGCGCCGCGAGTGGCGCGTGGCCGGAGCCGCTTCGTACTTTGGATCAGTCGCTCCCCGGCGAACTGCCGGACGGCGTTGCGGCGGCCGTACGTGTTGGCTTTCGCCGCCTTTCGCCGAACGGTCAGAACGTGCTCGCTGCGGCTGCGGTCATCGACGAGCCGGTTACGTTCGCCAGCCTGGGGAACGCAACGGGTCTCGATCCTGCCGCTTTGGGTCCGGCGCTCGACGAGCTCGAGTGGCAGCGCTGGCTTAGCGCCGATGCGAGAGGGTACTCGTTTGTCGCGCGGATCGTGAGAAGCGTAGTGGGCCGCGACATGCTGACAGCCGGCCAACGTCGGCGTATCATCGAGGCTGTGAAGTGAGGTTGGGGTGCTGGCGGCGGAAACAAATCTTACGTATTTGGGTTAGTAGGTACGGCATTTTGTGAAGCCGCGTCCCGGCCCGGATCCCTAGCCGGATACCCCGAAATCTCGACTAACGATAACATGCACCGTTAGCGGCGTATGGACTGGACACCTTTTGACGTAGACGATCGGGCGGCCCTCAACGCTGCCATCCCGACCCCGGAAGACTCGCCGGTCGTCATTGTCGACGACGAGGTTCAGGTTCTCGACCTGCTCAGCAAGGTACTCGGCCGCGAGGGCTATCCCGTCGATGTATTCGAATCCGGGCAAAGCGCGCTGCCTCGCATCAGAGAAGGCGGCGTCTCCCTGTTGATCACCGATATCCGCATGCCCGACATGGACGGGATGGAGCTGGCCAGTCTGGCGCTGGAGGAGGATCCTGACCTGGCCATTCTCGTCCTGACGGGAGCCGCAGATACAAATAGCGCTGTGGAGTCTCTGCGGCTGGGCATCGAGGACTACCTACAGAAGCCGGTCCCGGTGGATGAACTGCTGGAGGCGGTCAGGCGCGCGCTGCGCCGTCGCAGCCACGCGCTGTATCGACACCAGCTCGAGGCCTGGCTGCGCGCCGAGGTAAACAAGCGAACCGAACAAGTCCAGTTGCAGGCGGAGCAGCTTCAGGAGGTCTCGCTTGCCACTCTGACGGCCCTCATCCGTGCCATGGAGGCTAAGGACCCGTACCTAAGAGGTCACAGCGAGCGCGTTGCCGAACTAGGCGTAAGAATGGCCATCGAACTTGCCATGGATTCCGCCGACGTAGAAGAGATACGGGTCGCATGCCTTCTGCACGACATCGGTATGATCGCAATACGCGAGTCAGTGATGCACAAGAACGGGCCGCTGACCGATGACGAGTACCGACACATTCAGGGCCACGTCAAGACCGGCGCCAGCATCCTTCGACCGCTTCCAAACCTGGGAGGCGCTGTTGACTTCGTTCAATACCACCACGAACGCCTGGACGGCAGTGGTTACCCGGAAGGCCTGTCCGGCGAACAGATCCCGTTCGGCGCACAGATCGTGGGCGCCGCCGAAATATTCGTGTCGCTTACGGAGTCGCGGGCGCATCGCGAAGCACGGTCGGCTTCCGAAGCGCTGGAGGCGATGAAGAGAGGTTGCAGCGCTTGGTACTTGCCCGATGTCATGGGTGCGCTTGACTCGGTGATCTCGACTTCCCAGTAGACAAAAAGAAGAGTAGACAAATAGACCGGTGTACGAGACGGATGTCCCTCTCATCCACTGGTCTACTTGTCTACAATTCTAACTATCTACATCTCGACTACTTGATGCCCGCCGTGTCTTCCAGCATCGCGGTCGTCACTGACTTGGGTCGCTCAATCGGATACCCAAGAGCACGGTCCCAAGTGATGTTGGACAGCACGCCGAGCGCTCGGCCGATCGAGAATAGTACGGTGTAGAAATCGTACTCCCGAAGGCCGTAGTACCACTGAATTACTCCTGACTGCGCATCCACGTTCGGCCACGGGTTCTTCGCCTTGCCCTGCTCCTCCAGGATCGGCGGGACGACCTTGTACAGCACATCCACGTACTTGAAGATCGGGTCGTCGGGAAGATGCTTCAGGCAGAAGTTGCGCTGCTCAGCGTAGCGCGGGTCGGTCTTGCGCAGCACGGCGTGCCCGAAGCCGGGTACGACCTGGCCGGAATTCAACGTATTCCAAACGAACTCCTTCATCTCCTCTTCGCTCGGAATCTTCCCGCCCATCTGGTCCATCACGCCTTGGATCCAACGCAGGACCTCCTGGTTGGCCAGGCCGTGCAGCGGGCCGGCGAGACCGTTCACCATCGCCGACGTCGCGTAGTACAGATCGGAGAGCGCGCTGCCGACGAGGTGGCCGGCGTGGGCGCTGACGTTTCCACTCTCGTGATCGGAGTGGAGGATGAAATAGAGCCGCGCCACGTCGTCGTATGGCGACTCAATCCCCATCATATGAGCGAAGTTGCCGCCAAGGTCGAGCGACGGATCAGGATCGATCTGTTTGTCGTCTTTGTACTTCAGGCGGTAGATAAAGGCGCCGATCTGCGGAATCCTGGCCCAGATGGTCAGCGCGTCTTCCAGCGTCGGCTGCCAGTGGTCCATTTTGCCGATCCCCTTCTCGTAAGCCGCTACGTATGCCGACTCACGTTGCATCGACATGATCGCTGCCGAGAACATCGCCATCGGATGCGAATCCCGCGGCATGGCACGCAGCACGTCCCACACGTAGCCGGGTACCTCGCTCCGCTTCTGCAGCTCGGCCGTCAGCTCCTTGACCTGCGCTTCGGTCGGGATGTCTCCGGTTAGCAGCAACCAGATGTGACCCTCGACGTATGGCATCTCGGCGCCGGGGTACTTGGGAAGCGCTTCCAGCGTCTCCGGAATCGTATATCCGCGGAAACGGATTCCTTCGTTCGGATCGAGGTACGAGATGTCTGTCACCAGGCACCTTACGCCACGAGCGCCTCCGATCGCCTGGGCGATCGTTACGTCGCTGACCTTGACGTCTCCGAACTCCTTGAGCAATCGAACTGTTCTCGGCCGCCACGCATCAATCTTCTCGCCGAGTGTCTTCTGTAGCGACATCGTTGCCTCCTTTGACAAACGCTTCAAGCGAGCCGCTCGCCCCGCTAGGCGGTCGGCCCTGTGTAATTGCCGCCGGCTTCCTTATGGATATAGTCGTACTTGGTTAAAGAACGCATAACTCGTGCCGGGGTGCCGCGATAAAGTAGGCCCCGTAAAGTGTTCTTTATCAACGAGTTATCGGCGCCGGCGAAGTGGCGGGCACGCGGCTGATGGGCGGCCTGGAGTGACGTTCTGCCACGCGGTGGGGCGGCAACGAGAGCGGTATCCCGGCAGGTACAAGACTGTCCCGCGCTCTCACGAATGATTCGTCCTATCGATAGCTCAATTCGCCGTCGCGGTAGACGCCTCGTCCTCCAGTTTCTTCACCAGGCCGGCGTAACGGCGCTCGATCTTGAAGCCGTACGAGTAGAAGTACTCGGGCCGGAAGAACCCGGTGGTCACGGTCTCCGCTCCCGCCGCGCGCATCCGGTTGAAGAACTGCTTCATCAGGCCGTCCGCCACGCCTTTCCTGCGGTAGCGATCGGCGACGACGATCTTCTCCAGGTGTGCGTTGGTGCCACCCTCTTCGACGGTATAGTAGATGCCCCCGATGATCTGCTCTCGATCGTTGATAGCCACCAGGTACTTGTGCTCGGGGCCAAATCGGACATCGAGCTTGGCGGCGAGGAACAGGCGATGCAGTCGCTCAACTTCCTTTGGCAACAGGGCGTGACGTACTCGGAACGCGTTGCCATCCGCGTCCTCGAGGCTGACGACGATCTCGCTTTGGTATTCGCCACTGATATCGCTGCTCACGAAGTCGACGGCGTCTTCCGGCCGTAGATAGGCGAACGGGATTCGAGCCAGGAAATAGTCGTCGCCAGGATCCGCCTCCAGTCGAGTTCTCAGGTCGGCGACCGCACCTGCGAGCTCAGCGTCTCTCATTTCACCTGACCGCACCTTCCGAATCAAATCGTCGAGGCCCTGGATCAGGGCAGGCGAACTGTCTCTGAATACGGTTTCACGGAAGAAGCGAAGCCGAGCCTCGGGATAAGATCGGGTAAGGCGCTCCAGGCCGTACGTGTCATAGAACTCCTGGAGGGTGCGGGCGCTGGCCTCGAGGGTAGCGTCCTCGGCCAGACGTGCCCAGCGGCGATATCGCTTGGCGGCGAAGTAGAGTCGCATTGGCAGGAAACCGCGGCGACGGACGGTGTCCACATACTCACGCAGAGCGCTTCGCAGCTCGTCGGAAGCGCCGGTCTCCGCTAACAGTGCACCCTCCAGGGTGGCGAGGCCCTCTTGTTCGCCCAGTACTTCCAACGCCGAGGAGAAGACCACGTCCCATCCCACCAATCCCTTGAGGTCGTCGTAGTCGTTCTCGATCGAACCAACGAACTGGTCCTTGAACGACTGGAGCATGGCCAACACGCCACGATGATCGCAGCGGACAGACAGCGATACGATTCGCGAGCCGCGGTGGTAGTCGTGAGTCGGCACCACGATATCGGTGGGCGCCAGGGCGGAGATCTCGCAGCGCCGGCCGGTGCGATCCCAGAAATCGACGAACGCGCTCAACGCGCTCCACGCCAGGAACGGCCACAGCTGGGCTATGCCTTCAACGGCGTCGGATCGACGCGCCAATCGGCGCATCTCTCTATCCAGAGTAGAGCCGGATATGAACTCTTCAGTCCATATGTCTTGCTCCGATACGTAGCCCCCGAACTCCTCGACCACCGGCGGTCTGTTCTCGTGTTCACCGCAGAGGATCAGCCAGTCAACCTCTTCCTGCACCTGCTCGGCGGTGAGCGCTGTGTTTACGTTCGCCGCAAGCTCGTACGATTCGTCGGAGCGCGTCTGGATCGTGATTCGATACACGCGCTTGCCGTATCGCTCGCCGGCCAGCCGCACCCAAACACCACCTGGCGGTATGTCACCCAGTCGGATCACCTTGCCGCCGAAGAGGAGGAAGATCGATCCGGAGAGGAACGGCGTGTTCTTGATCGCCGACAGCAGTCGACGTCTGTCCTCCGGATCTGCGCCTTCCTCGAACACAATCACGTCTTCCCACCGGTACTCCTGACCGGTCTCCGTGTCGACGGCAATGCGCGGCGTTGGTCCCAGCCACTGGAAAAACCCGTCACGCATCTGCCGCCGCGCCTCACCCGCATGTACCCGCATCGTGTCGCTGGGCGCGAACAGGTTCACTCGCACCATGAACGCTCTGATTTGACGGAAGCGAGTTGGATGGCCGCCACCGTACTCGGCGAGGAAGTCGACCAACGAGGAAGCGAGCTTTGCGTCCGCCTCGTCCATCTCCGGTTTTGTGCACGCTTCCCACGCGAGCTGGATGAAAGCGTCGATCTTCGATTCAGAAAGCGTCCGTTCGCAGAGGACGGCGCGCGTCTCGGAGTCGAACAACTCCGGGTCTCTTTCCAAGAACATGCCAACCGTATCGCGGAATCGCGCCACCCGCTCGTGCGGTACAAGGACCTGGAAAGCCCGCCGTCTAACGTCCTCGGACGAGATCTCCGCCCCGCGAGCCAGGAGAAAGCGCGCCGGTCTGGCCAATGCACCGTCTTCGGACGCCGTCAGAATGCGCTCGAACAGTCGGACGGCACCCATCGCGCACGCTTCGTCCGTCGAGACCAGCATTCTCGCCGCTTGATCCAGGTCCAGCAGAGTCCATTCCGCTTGGTGGTTCGCCCGTTCCAGTGCCTCGCAGTCCGCTGCCGACGGCTTGAATGGCGCGGCTCGACCGGCCCATTGGATCTCGTCCGCCGTACGCCCGGGGCGCTGGCGATCGTCGAGATCGAATGGCGCGAAGGCGACAAGCTCGTCGTTGCCCAGCCACAAACGAGGCGTTGCGAGGATGGCACCCAGATTCAACACGCGGCTGGCGAACCGATAGACGCAGGCTCCTATTTGAACTTCGGCATCGGCTCGCCGTTGTACGGTTAGCTTCGTTGCAAGTGATGGAAGTGTCAGCGACTCCCCATCGACGCGAACATCCTGTGCTGTAAGGCCCAGCGCCTGAAAGAACCAGTTAGGTAGCGTGATGTCGACGCCGCCAACGCTGAGGTCGGTCCTTCGGTAGAGCGTTTCTATAACGTCGGCGAAATTGTCGACGACGGTATTGCGGCGTGGTGTTCCCTTCGGTGTGAGTTCGCCTTTGTCCGCATCGAGATCACGATCGATGATAGCGAAGTCGACGATCCGCTCGAACGGAGCTACGAACTCGTTGACCGAAACTACCAACGAGCGGAAGTGATCGCGTACCATTTGGGCGGACGCGGATGAAAAATCGAGTTCGTCGTACTCCGGGTTCGGGTAGATAAGCAGTGTATTGTACTCTCTATGGTCTCCAACCAGGAAGGCGCGACCAACGGACGCGAACTCGCGAAACAGGTTCTCGATCCGTTGCGGCGCAATCGTCTGGCCCTTGATGTTCTTGTAGATCTCCTTCTTGCGGTCGACGATCTGGATGTGCCCTTCGTCATCCATCCGCATCAGGTCACCGCTGCGAAACCAACCGTCTTCGTCGAAGGATGGTTCCTCATCCGGCGGATCCAGATATCCCATCATTACATAGGGACCTCGGATCATGAGCTCGCCATCCTCCGCCAGCTTCACTTCGATCCCCGGCAGCGCAACGCCAAGCGAGTTGTCCTTGTACTTGAACGGTGGGGTCATAGTAATGCCACCGGTCGCTTCGCTCATGCCAAATCCGCTCAGTAGCTGCACGCCGTGCTCGTGGAAGAACCGGAAGATGTCCGGATCGAGGTAGCCCGCAGCTGATAGTCCCCACCTGAGTCGTCCGCCGGTTAGTTCGTTCACCGCTACACGGACTTCATCATCCGGGGCGTGGAGCGGATCAGCGCGTTTTGTTATCGACTCGTATAGTTGGATCCACTTGCGCGGCACGCTGATGAAGACGGTGGGTCGGTAACGCTTCATTCCGGCTATCAGAGCGTCAACGGCCGGGTCGAGCAGGAAGCAGTACGTTGCGCCCCAGAAGACGCATCCCATCAGCTCCAGGTACCGACCGAACGTGTGGAACAGCGGCAAGTAGGAGAGGAACACATCCCCGTCGCCGATCTCGGGCAGTGCCAGGGCGCGGGCGAACCGCTTGAAGACCAGGTTGCGATGCGAGTACTGAATGCCCTTCGGCATGCCGGTGGTGCCTGACGTGTACATCGCAGTCGCCAGATCATCGATTCGGACCGCATTGGATCGCTCCTCGACTAGCGACGCCGGTACCTGGTCCGCCTGTGATTCCACATCCGCCAACGCCAGGAGCTTGCCCGATGTATCACCTATTCTCTCGATCGTTACCACGTGCTTCAGATCGGGAAGCGAAGCGCGGTTCTTCTCGACCTTGTCCAGCTGTTCGCGATTCGAGACGACGACGGTCCCGATCCTCGCGTGGCGGAGGATATAGCCCACGTCCGCGTCCGTGGCGTTCGCCGGCACCATGACGTTGACAAGACCTGACGTCAGGCAGGCGTGGTCGAGCATCGCCATCTCCGGGCGATTCTCGGACAGGATGGCGATCCGCTCGGGCGGGTCCGGGTGATAAAGAGAAAGTAGACCGCGAGCCAGAGTGTCGATCCGCTTGGCGACCTGTCCGTACGTCAGGCTCTCACCGCCCGTCCGCTTCGGTATCTCGAACAGGACCTTATCCGCGTACGTGCGGGCGCGATGTCTGACCAGCGGCCCGACGGTGAAGTGGGAAGCCTCGATGGCTGTCAGGGTCCGCTGCTCCCATAGGCCGGTCTCGCCGCCTGCATCGATGCGGCGAAGCACAGCGGAGTAGCGGACCAGGTCGAGGGCATCCCAGGTCATCTCCCGGAGGGCGAGGTCCGGCGGATCCCTCTCCTCGACCCGCTCCACGCACCTCTCTAACAGCGCTGCGAGGCTCTCGAGATCCAACGTCTCGAGGATCGTGTCGCGGCTTCCCGAGTCGCGGATGAACCGGATGATCTCGCGGTCCAGCTCGAGCGATGCCTCATCGAGTGGCCCGATGCCGCCAGCCTCCGCGAGTGCTTCTTCGAGCCTCGGAACGGCGACATCGGCGGACAGCCGGGCTAGATCTTTGAGGTCCTGAACGCTCGTCATGGTCAACCCCGTTGTCTATCTTATGCACTCTCAACAATCCTAGCGCAGCCCTGTTGTGGTCACAATAAGGAGGCGTAGCCGTGCGAAGTCGAGTACTCAATTCGATTGTCACTGTCGTGCTCATATCGGCTTGCGATGGCGGGGCCGAATCGTCCGGACGCTCCGATGCGGATCAACTCTCAGAGCTGGCTGGATCGTGGAGCGAGCTTCCGGTCATGCCAGCGCCGGTGACGAACAACGCCGTCGCAGCGGCGACGGTGGACGGACGGGAATTGGTATTCAGCTTCCTGGGTCTCGACTCAACCCGACTGTTCTCCGGGATCCACGATCGGGCGTTCCAGTACGTTGTCGGCGACGCTGAGTGGTCAGAGATTGCAGGCCCCGGTGCTGGGCGAATCGCCGGCACGGCCCAATCGGTAAATGGAAAGATCTATCTGTTCGGTGGCTACACGGTGGCCGAAGACGGAAGCGAAAAGTCACTCCCCGATCTCGACATATACGATCCAGCCACCGGAGTCTGGAGCGCTGGTAAACCGATGCCGCTGCCAGTTGATGATGCGGTCTCTGGTGTCTGGCGGGATTCGCTCATCTATCTCGTCAGCGGATGGCACGACACAGACAACGTGAGAGACGTGCAGATCTACGATCCGTTCACCAATAGCTGGCAGGCGGCGACACCGATACCGGGTGCACCGGTATTCGGCCACGCGGGCGGTATCGCCGGCGATGCGATCGTATTCGCAGACGGTGTCCGCACGCATGATGTCGCTCCGAGATTCCGAATTACTGGTGCTGCCTACCTGGGGTCGATCGATCCGCAGGATCCTACGCGAATCGAATGGCGCGAGCTTCCGCCTCACCCGGGGTCGCCGCTCTATCGGATGGCATCGCTCGGTGTTGGCCAGCGCGTGATCTTCGCTGGCGGTACCGACAACCCATACAACTATAATGGGATCGGTTACGACGGCCGGCCTTCAGGTCCTTCGGTGGCCTTCTTCGCCTACAACGTGGAGACCGGCGCGTGGGAGACGCTCGCTGACAAGACCCTTCCGTCGATGGATCACCGCGGTTTCGCCGTGCTTGAAGACCGCCTCATCATCGTCGGCGGAATGCTCGGTGACCAACGGGTCACCAACCGCGTTCAAATGATCCATCTGAACTCCAACTGAAGATGGGCTTGATCGGACGAGCAGTTTCGAAGGCGACCGTCTGGTCATCCGGGATCTTCTACCGTATCGAGCGGGTGGGAGGTGATCTTCCGGAGGGCCCGGTCTTCATCGTCACCAACCACCCCAACATGCTGATGGATCCGCTGCTTTCGATGAAGGCGGCGCGACGGCGTGTCCGTATTTTGGCCAAGGCGCCGCTCTTCGAGATTCCGATCTTCGGCAGCGTATTGAGATCGCTGGACACTCTTCCGCTCTATCGAGTTCAGGATGATCCCGAACAGCTTCACAGAAACAAGCTGGCTTTTCAGGAAGCCGTAGACTCGTTAGCCGCTGGACACGCGCTACTCACGTTTCCCGAGGGAAAGAGCCACTCCGCCCCGGCACTCGCCCCGCTCAAGACCGGTGTGGCTCGAATGACTCTCGCGGCAGAGGAGGCCTCGGACTGGCGGCTGGGAGTGAGGATCGTGCCAATCGGGTTGGCCTATAAAAGGAAGCACCGCTTTCGGAGCCGGGTAGTCGTCGGCATCGGCGATCCGATTCCGGTGGCCGATTGGCGAGCTGCGTACGAATCAGATCGTGCTGCCGCGGTTCGCTCGCTCAACCGGGCGATCGGAGCGGGGCTGTCGCGTCAGACGCTCAACCTCTCGCAGGAAGCGCACCGGGAACTGGTGGAAACTGCCGACCTGTTGTACAGCCGTGCCCGCGGCAAGACCAGCTGGCGCGAACGCGAGTCCATGCTATCACGACTGCCGCGCTTGCAGAAGTTTGCCGAGTCATTCGCGTCGCTGGAAGCGTGCGACCCGGAACGCTGGGACCGTCTGGCGAGCCAGCTACGGCGGTACCGAGGCCTGTTGGAGCGTTTGGGAAGTGGCGACGCCGATGTGCCGCCGGGCTATGAGCGGGGACGCGTGATCCGTTACGTGTCTCGGGAAGCGATTCGACTTGGGCTGACCCTACCACTGGCGGCGGCGGGGACATTTGCGTGGTATCTTCCCTACTTCTTGTCCGGTCTGGTTTCGCGGATCATGCGTCCGCCGATCGAGACCGTCGCTACCGTGAAACTGCTGACGGGTGTAGTGGTCTATCCGGCGATGTACGTGGTCTGGATCGGCGTGGCCGCTGCGTTCGCTGGATGGTTGGGGGCAATCATCGCCGGCGCGGCGACCCCGATGCTGGGTCTGATCGCGCTTCGATGGTGGCAACGCCGCGAAGAAGTGGCTGAGGACGTGAGGCTCTTCTTCCAGGTCGTTCGACGCCCAGGATTGCGCGATCGGTTGGCGGAGCGTCGCAACGCAATCGTCGCTGAGTTGGATGAGATACTTGGCGAACCCGGAGGGAACGATGAACGAGCTCGGTAACTCGGAGACGGCTTCTCGCGGTTGGCTCGATCGTTTGGGGTTGCACCGACGTGAGCTTCGCAGTTGGGCGCTCTACGACTGGGCCAACTCCGCGTTCGCCACGACCATCATGGGCGCCGTTTTACCCATCTACTTCGGCCGCGTCGCTGCCAGTCACATGCCGGAGAACATGGCCACCGCGTACTGGGGCTACACGACGGCCATCGGACTGGCGATCATTGCACTGGCCTCGCCGGTGCTCGGCGCGATGGGCGATTTCCTCGGTGCGAAGAAGCGGTTCCTGGCCGGGTTCATGAGCCTCGGCGTGATCGCTACCGCATCCCTCTATCTCGTTACCGAGGGGGAATGGGTCCTAGCATCAGCGCTGTTCATCGCCGGCAACATCGGATTCGCTGGGGCGAACGTCTTCTACGACTCGCTCCTTCCGCATATCGCCGCAGAGGACGAGGTCGATCGCGTCTCCACAGCCGGCTACGCCCTCGGATACGTAGGCGGCGGCGTACTCCTCGCCATCAATCTCGCGATGATCATGAAACCCGACCTGTTCGGCCTCGCGGACACGGGCATGGCGTCGCGACTGTCGTTCGTCAGCGTCGCCGTCTGGTGGCTAGGCTTCTCGATCCCGCTCTTCCGTCACGTTAGTGAACCGCCCCGCCGCCTCGAGGAAGGCGAGCGGAGTGGCACCAATCCGTTGGGCGTTGGCTTCCGACGGCTGTTCGACACCATCGGCCAGGTGCGCCAGCATCGGGAGCTGCTGCTCTTCCTGATCGCCTTTTGGCTGTACGCGGATGGGATCGGGACCATCATCAAGATGGCATCTATCTACGGGACCGAGCTGGGTATTAGCGAGACACACCTTATCGGTGCGTTCGTTTTAGTACAGTTCCTGGGCATCCCGTTCACATTTGCCTTCGGTTCGCTGGCCGGCCGCATCGGAGCTCGAAACGGCATCTACATTGCCCTCGTCGTCTACACGGTCATCTGTGTGTTCGCTTTCTTTATGACGACGGCCTGGCAGTTCTGGGCGCTGGCTGTTGGAGTCTCGACCGTGCAGGGCGGGGCGCAGGCGTTGAGCCGGTCGCTCTATGCGACGCTCGTGCCCAAGGGGAAGTCGTCGGAGTTCTTTGCCTTCCTTTCTGTCTTTCAAAAGTTTGCCGGGATCGTCGGGCCCTTCCTAGTCGGCTGGGTGGCGGCGGTGACAGGCTCGGGCCGGTACGGGATACTCGGCCTGGTTGTGTTCTTCATCGGTGGCATGCTGCTGCTTTCGCGGGTGGATTTGGAGGCGGGACGGCGGGCGGCGGTGGAGGAAGATGCAACGCTGGTACCGGTACAGGGCAGTTGATCAATGTTCATCTGAGGAAAAATGGAACCACGCACGGCCCAACGCACACACACTTTCACCGAGTCTGTCATCCGCGAAATGACCCGGGTGGCCATCGAATGCGACGCAATAAATTTGGCTCAGGGTTTTCCGAATTTCCCGACGCCAGATGTACTGAAAGAAGCGGCGTGCGACGCGATCCGCGCCGACGTCAACCAGTACGCCATCACCTGGGGTTCGCCACGGCTTCGACGAGCTTTGGCTGACAAGTATCGGCGCTTCTACGGTATGGAGGTCGATACCGAGACGGAGGTCACCGTGACCTGCGGGGCGACCGAGGCGATGGCCGCCGCGATGTTGGCGTTGGTCGACCCCGGCGACGAAGTGGTCATCTTCGAGCCGTTCTACGAGAACTACGGACCGGATGCGATCCTGTGCGGTGCCCGGCCGGTTTTCGTGCCCACGCTAGCCGACGGTGGACTGGACGTTGAAGCGACGACCGCGGCGTTCAGTAGCGCCACCCGCGGGATAATCATCAACACACCGAACAATCCCACGGGTCATGTCTTCAGTCGCGAGGAGCTCGAAGTCATCGCCGATCTTTGTATCGAGAACGATGCCGTAGCGTTCACCGACGAAATCTACGAACACATCATCTACGAAGGTGAACACGTCTCCCTCGCCACGATCGACGGGATGCGCGATCGCACCGTCACCGTGAGCGGCGCGTCCAAGACCTTTAGTGTGACCGGCTGGCGCGTCGGCTCCATCGTGGCCCCGGCGCACTTCACCGCGGCGATAAAGAAGACGCACGACTTTCTAACCGTGGGCGCGCCGGCACCGCTTCAGGAGGCGTGCGCGGTCGGACTCGAAGAGTTGGGAGAAGCGTACTACGCCACGCTCGCGCGAGAGTATCGCGAACGCCGCGACGTATTGTACCGAGGACTCGTCGATGCAGGATTCGAGTGCCGCATCCCACAGGGTTCCTACTACATACTCGCCGACTTTTCGCGGCTCAGTGACTTGCCGGATGATGAGTTCGCGGTCTGGCTGGCGCAGAACGTCGGCGTCGCTTCGGTTCCGGGTTCCAGCTTCTTCAGCGATCCGGATCAGGGGCGCGACAAGGTGCGGTTCGCCTTCTGCAAGACCATCAACGTGCTGGAGGAAGCAGCCGGGCGATTGGTTTCGCTGTAGACAGATCTGGTGCCCATCGTAGCGCGACTCGTTCAGCGAGCATCCTGGAGCCGCTCCAGCTCGCGCTCAGCATCGTCGCACCACTCGAGTAGCGCTTCGTCCACGAGTATCCCCTGGCGGATCGTTAATAACCAATAGGGCAAGCCCGGCGACGAGCTCCGCTCCGTGCGCAGCCCGGCCTCGACAGAAGCGAACAAAGCCAGTTCGGACTTCAACTCCTCGCGACGCTGCCGGACGTGCCGTAGGACGGCGGCGGTCGTCACCTCTTTTCCGAAGAAGACCGAGCTCGAGGAGGTCGCCGGTTACTTCCACGGTATCCCGTTGCGCTCGCTGAGGCTCAAGCCTGTGGGCCTGGAAGAGATCTACGCTGAGGTTACTCGTGACGCAGCGTGGCCTGCACCCACAGCCATCCTTACCTTGTCAACCGGGTTGAACAACAGAACCTTGACGCTTCGCTCGGTGTACTTCATAGTGGATGGGTGTCCCCCGCTTAGCAGTACCTTCCAATAGACTTTCGATCTCAGGTCTTTCGCTCCTGCGTCGACAAACCTTCACCTTCTTCTCATCGTGCGGAACGCGCGGGACCCGGGTCTTTGTTATAGGGTAGGTAATGGAGGCGGAGTGATAGCGTACAGTAGCGCCCGTAACCTTGCAGGAGGCGGCAATTGATCATTCCCAATGTGCGTGCGTCGTTTGGCAAAGAGGAGATCCGTATTCTGGCCCGCGTTCTTCACAAGAGAACCGGGCGGAAGCGACGTGCGTTGGAAATGCAATTGACGGAAGAAGGCCTTGATTCACTACTCGACCATCCGGAGACTCTTACCGCCATCATGGAGGATCATAGCGTCGGCGCGGTATCACCTAGGCTGACCTTCTATGTGATGGTTCGGCACACGTTGTTAGAGTCGGGCCTTAACGATCCGAACATAGCGGACTACGTTGCAGCTTTGATTCTTGAATTCGCTGTTAATGGCCGCCCTCACCAGATCGCTCGACACGATGACGCTACGTACCGCTATTTGATCGATCTGGTTACTCACATGGAGGAGGAGAAGTCTGAGCGCAGGAAGTTTCTCTTGCAGGCTCATCTTGGTAACTACTCGCTGTGGCTGTCGGGTTTGTTTCCCGACTACGTTGTTGCCCGCGTGCACCGACACGGTGCACCCGGTTTCGCTTACTACGAGGACTTAGGCGCCACAGGCTTTCGCATGGCGAGCGGGTTCGGCATTGCGGACCAATTCGACCTGGCGCGGATCTACCTCGATGTAGCGGACGGTTTTCGCGCGGTTCGCCGCGCACTCAACCACGTTTCAGATCGCTTCTTCTTCCCGCGCTCCTCTTCGCCCATCGACCGACTGCTCCGTCAGGCAGTCGATGGCTATCACTCTCATTGAGGCTCCCGCAAGCGGAACTCGGGTGTTAGGCTTGTGTAGGGGACACTAAGGGGCAGTCTGAGCAAAGGGAGAGCCGACATCGCAGGAACGATTCGTGATTGTCGAGCGCGAAATCAGATATATAGATAATTGTAGTAGGTTTTACTAAAGGGAGATGAGCGGGATGGCTGAGAAAGGCATGGATATCATTGGCTTGATTCGCGAGAAGCAGGATGCTCGCCGGTATCAAGATCTCCACTGGGACGGCTCGTTCTCCGAGTACCTCGAGCTTCTCCACGAGGAACCGTTGGTCGCGCGCAATGCCTTCCAGCGGATGTACGACATGATCGAGTCGTATGGAACCGAGGAGTATACGGAGTACAAGAAGAAGATCACGCACTACAAGTTCTTCGAGGACCCGTTCGAGAATGGGAAAGACGCCGTCTTTGGGCTCGATATCTCCTTGATGAAGCTAGTCCAAACCATCAAGGCGGCAGCGATGGGCTATGGACCGGAGCGGCGCGTCATTCTGCTTCATGGCCCCGTCGGCAGCGCCAAGTCGACGATTGTGCGACTGTTGAAGAAGGGGCTGGAAGCTTACTCGCGCACGGCGGACGGCGCGCTGTACACGTTCTGGTGGGTGGGTGAAGGTGCTGCCGCACCGCGGCTGCCCGACGAGCTTGCCGGTTCGGCCGAGGCGGCGATACGCGCACAGGAAGAAGGCATGCCTTGCCCGATGCACGAGGAGCCGCTCCACCTCATCCCGGTGAACTTCAGACAGGTGTACCTCGATCACATCAACAAGAGCTTGGAGGACTACCTCCAGATTAGCGTGGAAGGCGATCTGTGTCCCGCGTGTCGGTTCATGTTCAACCACTACATGGATCGGTACGAAGGCGACTGGACAAAGGTGATCGAGAATGTGCGCGTAAAGCGGCTGCTGCTCACGGAGCAGGACAGGGTGGGGATCGGCACTTTCCAGCCGAAGGATGAGAAGAACCAGGACTCGACAGAACTCACTGGCGACATCAACTACCGCAAGATCGCCATCTACGGTTCCGACTCCGATCCGCGCGCTTTCAACTTCGACGGTGAGTTCAACATCGCGAACCGCGGTCTGATAGAGTTCATCGAGGTCCTGAAGCTGGATGTTGCCTTTCTGTACGACCTACTCGGCGCTTCGCAGGAGCACAAGATCAAGCCGAAGAAGTTCGCGCAGACAGACATCGATGAAGCGATCATCGCCCACACAAACGAACCCGAGTACCGCCGTCTCCAAAACAACGAGTTCATGGAGGCGCTCAGGGATCGAACGGTCAAGATCGATATTCCGTACGTGACACAGCTCGACGCGGAGATCGATGTCTATGAGCGCGATTTCAGCAACAAGCGCGTGCGCGGCAAGCACATGGCTCCGCATACCATCGAGATGGCAGCCATGTGGAGCGTGCTCACGCGGCTCGAGGAACCGAAGAAGGTGAACCTCACACGTTTGCAGAAGCTGAAGCTGTACAACGGCAAGACGCTCCCCGGCTTCACGGAGGATAACGTCAAGGAGCTTCGCAAAGAGACCGAGCGTGAGGGTATGCAGGGCATCTCGCCGCGCTACATCCAGGACAAGATCTCGAACTGCCTTGTCGCCGATATCGAGGAGGGTTGCGTCAACCCGTTCATGGTGATGAAAGAGCTCGAGTCCGGACTCAAACACCACTCGCTGATCACCAGCGAGGAGCAGCGCGAGTTCTACCGCGAGCTACTGACCACCGTGCGTGAAGAGTATGAAGACATCGTTAAGAACGAGGTCCAACGTGCCATCAGTGCGGACAAAGAAGCGATCTCCCGGCTGTGCTCCAACTACATCGACAACGTCAAGGCGTACACACAGAAGGAAAAAGTCAAGAACAAATACACCGGCGAATACGAGGACCCGGACGAGCGTTTGATGCGGTCGATAGAGGAGAAGATCGAAATACCGGAAGGCCGCAAGGACGACTTCCGCGCCGAGATCATGAATTACATCGGCGCGCTGGCGGTCGAGGGCAAGACGTTCGATTACACGACTAACTCCCGGCTACAGAAAGCGCTCGAGCTCAAGCTGTTCGAGGATCAAAAAGACTCCATCAAGCTCACCAGCTTGGTGTCCTCGGTCATGGATAAGGAATCGCAGGAGAAGATCGACGTCGTTAAAGGTCGCCTGATTCGGGATCACGGGTACTGCGACATCTGCGCTACGGACGTCCTCAACTTCGTGGCGAGCATCTTCGCGCGCGGGGACGTGAAAGAGCAAGAAGAGTGACCAGAGAGATCTTCAGCGGCTTCTCGTCCATCAAGCGAATCGAGCGGGACAAGAAGCGGTTCGACGCCATCATCCGGGGTCGCATCAAGAAGGACCTCCGGAAACACATCACCCGCGGCGAGCTGATCGGCAAGCGCGGGCGCGAGGTGGTGTCGATCCCATTGCCGCAGATCGAGCTGCCGCACCTGAAGTATGGACGCAAGCAGATGTCCGGCGTCGGACAGGGCGAGGGCGAAGATGGCGCGCCCCTCGGCCAGGGCGACCAGAGCGGCGCTGGCTCCGCGGGTGACCAGCCGGGCGTTCACATCCGGGAGGTCGAAGTCTCGATCCAGGAGCTGGCCGAGTTGCTAGGCGAAGAGCTGGAATTGCCGCGTATCGAGCCTCGTGGGAGCCGCACGATCAAGAGTCGCCGGAGCCGCTACAAGACGGTTCGCAGCACCGGCCCCGAGAGTCTGCGATCGTTCAAGCGCACCTACCGGCAGGCGCTGAAGCGACAAATCGCCTCCGGCTCCTACGATCACCGTGCCCCCATGGTTATGCCGGTCCGCGATGACTACCGCTACCGCTCGTGGAAGGAGGAACCCGAGCCCGTCGCCAATGCCGTAATCATCTACATGATGGACGTATCGGGCTCGATGGGGAACGAACAGAAGGAGATCGTTCGCATCGAATCTTTCTGGATCGATACTTGGATTCGGGCACACTACCACGGCATCGCTAATCGCTACGTCGTTCACGATGCCGCCGCGGCCGAGGTCGACCGAGAGACATTCTACACGACACGTGAGTCGGGCGGCACGCGCATCTCAAGCGCGTTCGAGCTGGCGGCGAAGATCATCGCGGCCGAATACGATCCCGACGAGTGGAACATCTACTGCTTCCATTTCTCGGACGGAGACAATTGGGGTGGAGGCGACGACGAGCGTTGCTACGAGTTGCTTAAGGAACGCCTGCTGCCTCCAGTGAATCTCTTCGGCTACGGTCAGGTCGAGAGCCGGTACGGTTCAGGCCAATTCTACGAATCGCTAAGCGAGAACGTGGAAGACGAGAAGCTGGTCCTATCGCAAATCCCGGATCGAGACGCGATTCTAGACTCGATCAAGGACTTCCTCGGCAAAGGCAAGTAGGCACACGCACATGCCTCAGAGATTATCGCGGGAGCTTCGAGAACTACAGGGAGAGATCGAAGGCTACGCTCACGGATACAGTCTCGATTTTTTCGATGTGGTCTTCGAGGTCCTCGACTGGGAAGAGATCAATGAAGTGGCCGCTTATGGCGGCTACCCGATGCGCTATCCTTACTGGCGCTTCGGGATGGAATACTACGCTCTGTCAAAGGGCTACTCGTACGGGTTGCAGAAGATCTATGAGATGGTCATTAACAACGACCCGTGTTATGCCTACCTGCTGGCCGCGAATCCGCTAGTCGACCAGAAGTTGGTCATGGCCCACGTATACGGGCACTGCGACTTCTTCAAGAACAACTATTCCTTCGCCCACACCAACCGAAAGATGGTGGATGAGATGGCGAATCACGCCACGCGCATCCGCCGCTACATGGAGGTTTATGGCGAAGACGAAGTGGAGAGTTTTCTCGACATCTGCCACTCCATAGATAATCTGATCGACTACAACGCACCGTACATCAAGCGCCGCCGCCGCGAAGACGCGCGGTACGAGGACCCGGAGCACCCTTCGCGCAAGGTCCAGCCCAGGCGTCTCGCCGCCAAGGAGTACATGGACGAGTACATCAACCCGGAAGACGTCTTAGAAGCCGAAGCCGAACGACTGAAGGAGGAGCAAAAACAGGAAGAACATTTCCCGGTCAAGCCCGAGAAGGACATTCTGGCGTTCTTGCTCGAGCACGCTCCAATCCCCAATTGGCAACGCACGGTCCTGGGGATCGTTCGCGAGGAGGCCTACTACTTCGCACCGCAAGGTCGCACCAAGATCATGAATGAGGGCTGGGCGAGCTACTGGCACTCGACGATCATGACGGAGAAGGCGCTTCACGACTCGGAGCTCATCGACTACGCCGATCACCACAGCGGGACCGTGGCCACACAGCCCGGCCGGTTGAATCCGTACAAGCTGGGTATCGAGCTGTTCAGGGACATCGAAGAGCGCTGGAACAAAGGTCGCCACGGCTTGGATTGGGAATCCTGCGACGACTACGACGCGCGTAAGAGCTGGGACACAGGCGCCGGAGAGGGGCGTGAGAAGATCTTCCAGGTCCGCGGATTCTACAACGACGTCACTTTCATCGACGAGTTTCTAACGCCCGAGTTCTGTCACAAGCACAAGTTGTTCGTCTACGATTACAACGAGTCGACCAACCAATACCAGATATCGACCCGCTCGTTCGACGAGATCAAGAAGGCACTGCTTTTTCAGCTCACGAACTTCGGCCAGCCTTTCGTCTTCGTACGCGACGGGAACTTCCTGAACCGGGGCGAACTGGTCCTCTGGCATCGCTACGAGGGGGTTCCGATTCGGCTGGATTACGCGCAGGAAGTAATGGAAAACCTCTTTCGGATCTGGAAGCGGCCCATCCATCTCGAGACCTACGATGACGATCGACCGATCGTGATGACCTTCGACGGTGAAGAACATTCTCACCAGGAACGCAGCGAAGACTGAAACAGGCCTTGTAGCCTCCGCCTACCCTCATTAGCTTTTTGCAGCCTGCCTTCGTGGCGCTAGCGTTAGTCGATCCTCTCACCTCACACCTGGAGGCACCTTACTTGGCCGACGATAAGCAGACGACGCTGATCAGCAAGATGAGTTCTCACAACACGGCCGAGCTCAAGAACTTCTTCGAGGGTTCTCAGCTCGGGGGTGATTGGCAGCTCATCTTCTCATCCAGCTACAGCGCCTGCATAGTCACATTACCGGCCAAGCAGGGCGGGGATACCCAACTCTACGTCGCCGCCAAGTTCAGCGATGGAACCCCATACCTCGAGCTTCAGCACGCGAGCTCCCCGGACGACGCCGAAAGTGACCAGGATTCAGGGCTCGAAGACAGGATGAGCGCCCACAATACGGCCGAACTAAAGGCATTCCTCGAGGCCGTAGACCTGGAGACCGACTGGCATCTCATCTTCGCATCGAGCTACAACGGCTGCATCATTTCGCTACCGGCGAGTCGCGGGGGGCAGGTGCGCCTGCGTATTGCGGCAAAGTATAGAGATGATTATCCGTATCTCGAGATCCGCAATCAGCGTGTGGGCGGTGAGGAGGAAGGGTAGCAAGAGGCGATCATCAGTCTATGCGACAACGCATCCTCAGATTTCTCGGCCTGGCATTCACGCTGGGCCTTTTCTACGTCTCCTGCGGCTACGAGCCACGAGAGATCGTCTTGTCATCCACAACGTCCACCGAAGACTCAGGCCTGTTCGCTTATCTGCTTCCCGCGTTTACGGCAGCGCACTCGGAGTTCCGCGTTCGTGTCATCGCAGTGGGTTCGGGCGAGGCGCTGCGCCTGGCCGCGCGGGGAGACGCCGATATCGTCTTGGCCCACTCTCCCGAGGCGGAAGAGCAGTTCATGCGAAACGGACACGGTGAGTCGCGCCGCCGTGTGATGTACAACGACTTCGTGATCGTCGGGCCGGCTGATGGGCCGGCACGAGGGTGTGCTGACCTTGGTGCCGCCGATGCGCTCGCTTGCATCGCCCGCAAGGAGGCGTCTTTCATCTCGCGCGGCGATGAGTCGGGGACACACGCCCGGGAGCGACGCCTATGGACGGCGGCGCAGCTCGAGCCGATTGGCGTATGGTACGTGGAAGCGGGACTGGGTATGGGCGCCGTGTTGATGATGGCAAGCGAAAAGGGCGCCTACACACTCGCGGACCGAGGAACCTACCTCAGTCTGCGCGATCGACTGGATCTCTCTGTCTTGATCGAGGGTGATTCGGCGTTGACCAACCAGTACTCCGTCATGATCGTCAGCGACGCGTCGGAGTCCGAGGGTGCTCGTATCTTTGCCGATTGGATTGTCTCGGCGGAAGCCCAGGAGTTGATCGGCGAGTTCGGCGTTGATCGGTTTGGCATGGCACTCTTCACGCCTAACGCGAACTCACCGTCACGCTGACGTACTGGCGCTCTGAGGCGCTGGCGCCGAAACTATCCCAATGGACGTATTCGCGGACGCCATCAAACAAGCTCTCAATCTGCTGCTGACCGGCGACGCCTACCTCTGGGGCATCATCGCTCGTTCGCTCCAGGTCTCCGGCATGGCTGTTCTCCTCGGCCTGATCATCGGCATCCCATTGGGTACATGGCTCGGCCTTGCACGGTTTCCCGGCCGCGGCGTCGCTGTAGCGTTTGTGAATACGGGCCTGGCTTTGCCTCCCGTGGTCGTTGGTCTCTTCGTCTACATCATGCTTTCACGCCAGGGGCCCCTTGGTGAGTTGCAGTGGCTCTATACGCCAAGCGCGATGATCACCGCTCAGTTCGTTCTGGCCGCGCCCTATGTCGCCGCCATCACGCTGGCCGCCGTCCAGTCGGTGCCGCCGGAGTTGCGTTTGCAGGCCAGGGCCCTGGGCGCCAGTCGCTGGGCTGCGCTACTTCTGCACCTGCGCGAGGCGCGGCTCTCTCTGATGGCTGCGGTGGCTGCCGGATTCGGGGCTGTCATCTCTGAGGTAGGTGCCGTGATGATGGTCGGCGGAAACGTACACGGCGAAACGCGGGTGATCACGACCGCGATCGTACTGGAAACCCGACGCGGACGCTTTGCCACTGCCATGGCCCTCGGGTTGATCTTGTTGGCCATCGCCTTCGCCGCGAACGCCTTCATCACTCACGTCCAGCAGGCGCAGCCGCGCCGGCGCCGCCCGTTGACCAGCTGATGAACGACCGGGCCGGTGCGGTGAACGGTGTTCTGTTACGTGCGGAAGGTTTGGTACGCGACTACGACGGGCGACGTGTCGTCGACGTGGAGGCGATCGAAGTGCTCGCCGGCGAAGTGCTGGCGATCCTCGGACCCAACGGGGCGGGGAAATCGACATTGATGAGGTTACTTGCCGCACTCGAAACACCCGATGAGGGTCGTGTGTTCTTTCACGATCGAGAGGTGGCTCGAGATGATCCGGGGCTTCGGCGTGCAGCCGTGGCGGTGCTTCAGCACCCATACCTGTGGCGCGGTACCGTCACTCAAAACATCGAGTTCGGACTGAAGACACGGCGGCTGCCGGCGCCGGACAGGCGCGAACGTGTTCGTGAAGCGCTGCTGACGCTCGGTATCGCTGATCTGGCCGATGCGCCCGTCGATTCGTTGTCCGGCGGTGAAGCGCAACGCGTCGCGCTCGCCAGGGCGCTGGCGGTCAAGCCGGAGATACTGTTCCTTGATGAACCCACTGCCGACCTCGACATCACGGTTCGCCGAAGCCTGCTCGCTGACCTCGAACGTATCGTACGTCATTCCGCGCCCGCCATCGTGCTGATCACCCACGATCCGGGTGAAGCGTTCGCTCTGGCGGATCGTGTCGCCGTGATCGAAGGCGGACGAATCGTGCAAACCGGGCCTCCAGCCGATGTGTTCGAGGCGCCCGCCACCCAGTTCGTCGCATCGTTCACCGGCGCCGAGTTCATGCTCGATGGCGTCGTCGAAGAGCTGGAGGAGGGGACGCTACTCGTTCGTTTGGACTCCGGCGAGGCGTTGTTGGCGGCCGGGCTGGTGGACGTCGGCACGCCGGTGCGCGTCGCCTACCGGCCAGAGGACGTCCTGCTGAGTCCACCGCAATCGTCGCCCACTAGCGCGCGAAATCGCTTCGCGATGAAGATCACGCGCCTTCATCCGCTTGGAGGTCTGCTGCGTTTGCGGTTGGAAACCGATGGGCTGAGCCTGGAGGTGGTCATCACGCGGAACGCGCAGGAAGAGCTAAATCTTAATGTGGGCTCGCCCGTCGAAGCGCAGGTCAAGGCAACCGCGTTACACGTCTTCCCAGCTTAGATCAGCGGTCGGGCGAGAGCGTCTCTAGGTCGTGCGCTTCTTCGCTTCCCAGGCCAGCCAGCGGTCGGCGGCTTGGAGCGTGGCCAGGGTCGCCGCCTGCTCCACCGACGTGTCAAGCAGGCAGACGCCCACCAGCGGTGTCGTCCCCGTGGTCATTCCGTAGACGCCGACCACAACGATCGGACTCTCGAACAGGCGCAGTACCCGGGCGCCCTTCAGCCCCAGGGTCACGCTGCCGTGCTCGGCCCGGTTCAGCGCGTCCAGGGTTGCACGCGCGGCGACCTCCGCCCGCGCTCCCGGAAACTCGGGACCCTCGGATTGACCCGTGAATTCACCGTTGGCTGAGAAGATCGTGACCCGGCAGCGGTACGAGTTCGGCGCCACTCGGGTCATCTGGGTCGCCCGATAGATGTAGCGCCGCCGCGGCACCGCGGGCACAACCTGCGGTCCCCCGGAAATCCACGACTCGTTGGCCGTCTTCTCGGCTTCCTCCTGAAGCGCCATCAACTGCTCCTCAGGAAGACCGCCGTCAGCCAGCCACTCTGGCCAAGGCCACTTCTTACGCCAGTCTTTTGGAAACTCGCTGTTGCTCATCTTCTCTGTCAGACCAAACCCCTCGGGCCACACAGATGATAGAGAAACACGAGCGGGGAGGCTATTGCCTGCATGGCAAATATCTGGCCACCGGTGTCTCTACGCCACCCGGTCTTCGGCGTAACCCTATGTCCAGTTGAACGATACCGATTTCGGCCTCGGGCGGGCGGCGCTCCTGTGACCTCCGGACATTCGGCAAAATGTGTCGAAGCCTGGCGTTCCGTTCGTAGGCGGACCATCGAAACGGACTCTCTTGATGATCTGTTGAGGTCCAGATGCCACAATTGAGCGGAAACATGTGAATATGCGCGTACTCGGTCCTACAGTCGCTCGCGAAGCCTGGAGGAAGAGCGGTCGATAAACGTGAGATCAACGTAGCCCGACCCGGCCGCGACACCGGTAGACCGGCGCCTGCGGAAGGCTGCCCGACGGTGCGGTATACATTCGGTGCGACGTTCACCGCGATACGAACGATCCCGCTGCAACTCTACCGCGGTCGCATCACCGTCACCGATGTTCTAGCCGCTCCGTCGGGACGCTTCTGGGTAGCTGACGCCCGGGCCGGCATCCTCCTCGTGTACTCGCAGGAGGGTCAACTGCTTCGAGTCTTCAGTCGCAGCGTCACGGGACTCCGACGCCCGGTCAGCCTGACGTCGTTTCACGGGCGTTGGGTCGCGGCCCTCGACGGTGGTCGACGGGCGATAGTCATTCTCGACGATCGTGGCAGGCCGCTTAGACGCTTCCCATTGCCGGAGCTCGATCGACCACTCCAGGTCTGCAACGTGGATGATCGTCTGTTGGCGGTGGTTGGTGCGGGTTGGGGGCGTGGCTCCGGCCACTTGATTCACCTCTACGCACCGACCGGCGATCATGTGGAATCATTGTACGGTGAGCCTCGGGGTGGGGCAGGTCGCGCATACTCGGCCGTCGCCGGGCACACTGTGTATCTCGGCCACACGGCCACCGACTCTTTCGCCATCTATGATCTTCGAGCCAGTTCTGTCAGTTCGTTTCCTTGCCTCACGCCGACTGTTCACGAGGCAGGACCGTCCGACGACAACTCGAGGCCGCTGCGCGGTCTATTCGCAACCGCCTGCGGACCGTTGATCGCCGCCTTCAAGGATCGTCGCGGCGGTGGGTACCTCTACGATCTTTACCAACTGAACGGTTCGCCCATTGCCCTGGGCTTGCAGAACCCCGAGCGCATCATCGGCGTAGAGGGACCGATATTTTACTCGGTACGCACTTTGGCGGACGGCGGCGCGACGCTACGTGTTTGGAAGCTCGGTTATTCGGAGGGCGAAAGCGTCAGGACAGCTCGCTGAGAAACTTCGTCCAGCGCTTGGCCAGATCTTTTTCTGCTGGCCTCAGGTCCCAGCCCGGCGGCTCCGCATCGCGGCGGTGCTCGAGATGCCACTCGATGGTAGGGGCGAGCCACTTTGCGGAAGGCGTCGGCTTGAAGTCGAGATGGTGCTGCGCTTTGGCGGTCGCTTCCAAATGATCCCCCCACATCGTGTACGGCGACAGCTTGTCGACATCGATGCCCGCCGCCTCGATTGCGGCGCGGGAGATCCCCAGGATCTCCACATCGACGCCCAGTACTTTCGCCGAATCCTCGACGAACCTGCGTAGGCTCACGATCTCTGTGCCGGCGATGTTGTAGGCGTTGCCTGCGATCTCCGCTCCTCGATCAATGATCGCCAACATCGCATCCACCACATCCCCCGAGTAGACCGACCGGTGCATCTCGATACCGCCGTCCGGCAGGATGATGCGACCATCCTCCAGGATGCGCCGCCAATAACACCAGGCGCGCAGGCTGTAGTCTCGGGGACCCAGCACGGCGGGAAGACGCACGGTGACGAACGGGAAGCCGAACTTCCCGTGCGCATCCATCAAGACCCGCTCGCCCTCGCGACGCTTGATGCCGTAGTCGTACGGATAAGTACCCAGCCGCTCTCGAAGCTCGCGGCCGTGCTCGAAGTCCGCCTCTCTATAAGGACTGATGATTCCGTCGCAGACGCTGTAAACGGCAAGTGTGCTCGTGTGGATGAATTGAGCGCAACGGTCCTTGAAGATCTTCACGGCCGATGTCGCCTGTTCGGCCGTGTAGCTCATGTTGTCCCACACTACATCCCAGTCGTTCGCCGAGGCTGCCGCCTCCAGGTCGGCCTCGTTATCGCGATCACCGATGATGTGCTGAATGCCGTCAGACAGTTCGATGGGTTGACGTCCCCGGGTGAAGACGGAAACGGAGTGACCCGCCTCGTGTAATGCCGTTGCAGTGTAATGGCCGACGAAGCGGGTACCGCCGATGATCAGGATGTTCAACGTGCGAAGCGCTGGGCTAGGGAAGAGGTTCGGCGCTGGCGAACAGCTCTTTCAACGCCGCTTCGTCCATGTGAAACAGTTCGTGCTCCGCTGTCGCCGGGTCGCCGCTGGCGTGGACGATCTGCCGTGGCTGCCGCGACGGCGTCGAAATGCAGACGAACATCAGCTGCGCCGCCAGTTTGGCGCCGGGCTGGCCGCCCGAGACATAGGCTTCCCACTCGTCGAACTGGTCGTCCATGAAGGTCTTTCGCATGGCGCCGCCTCCTACGTCCTATTCAGAGGCACGGAACGTTGAAGCAGCTTCCGTAGCTCTTCGTCGCTGATCGCCTTCGCCGCTTCCTTGGGCATCTTCGGCGAGCCGGCCGGCAGGGTGTTGTAGCGGTCGGGTTCGCCCCGAACCGGGTCACGAAAGATCACCAGCAGATTGGGCGCCTGCTCGTCGGTGCCCGCGTGCATGGTGAACTCGGCTTCCCATTTGCGCCCGCTGGGCGCGTCGAATTTGCGCTTGGCAGCGCGGACTTTCCTGGGCACTGCTCCTCCAACGTCTGTATTCGATGGTCGCGGCGGTTAACCGTCTACCGCCTACCGTCCACCGTCCACTGATTGTCTGGGCCGGCATCATCTAACGCAAAAGGCAGGCCGCTGGCAAGGGCGGCGGCACCGAAAGCTTGACCGCGTGAGCCTCAGGCCCTAGCTTGGTCCGCCTCATGAACACGTATCACTCTCATCGGTATTCCGGCAACGGCTGGTGGGCCTGGTGGTGGCCCGGGCCGCAGGGAGTGGTGCGCGGAATCCGGGGGTCTTCAGGCTAGCAGACGGACCCCGGAAATGCCCAAGGCGGGCGCGCTCCTCTCCCGATGAGGGGACCGCGCCCGCTTTCTTTTTTGATGGATCGAGGAATGATCGTGTTCCACAAGCAGCTACAACCTTCGTTGGAGGAAGTCCTCGCGGCGCCGATCGACGCGTCGATTCCGGTCTGGCGCGCCTTGCCCTCGGACACCGAGACGCCGATCTCCGCCTTCCTAAAATTGCGTCGCGGCGGTACCGGCTTCCTCCTCGAGAGCGCCGAGCAAGACGGCAGCCTCGGTCGCTACTCGTTCATCGGCGTGGGGCCGGACTCGGTGCTGCGCGCCGATCTGGATCGCGGCACGGTGGAGACGCAGAGCGGCGTCACCTCGTACGAAGGCACGCCGATCCAAGCGCTGCGACAGCTGGTCGGTGACGCGCCGATCCACCACCCCGGAAACGGGCTGCCGGGGTTCATCGGTGGCGTGGTCGGCGCGCTGGGCTACGACTTCGTGCGCAGCCTGGAACGGCTGCCCAGCGATCTCCCCGATGCCTCTCCGTTTCCCGCGGCGCTGTTCGCTCGCTACGCGACGATGCTGATCTTCGACCATCTGAAGCAGCGCATGATGGTCGTGTCGGTCATTCCGCCGCACACACCCCGCAAGGACGGTTATCATCGCGCGATCGCCCGGGTCGAAGAACTGGCGGACGCCTTGCGCCGCGCCGCGCCGCCGCCGCCGTTCGAGACGATGGGCAGCGCCGATGACGCCGACATGTTGCTCAAGAGCGCCGAGCGCGCGCCCGACGACGCCACATTCGTCGACGCGGTGGCGCGGGCTCGGGAGTACATCCTGGCCGGCGACGCCATCCAGGTCGTGCTCAGCCGACGGCTGACGCTTCCGATCTACGGCGACCCGTTCCGCCTTTACCGCGCACTTCGCGTGTTGAATCCCAGCCCCTACATGTTCTTCCTCGAGTTTCCGGAAGTCGCGCTGGTCGGTGCGAGCCCCGAAATGCTCATCCGGGCAGCGGGCGATGCGGCCCAGGTATGTCCCATCGCCGGCACTCGGCCACGGGGCAAGGATCCGGACGAGGATGCGGGGCTCGAGGAGGAGTTGCGCGCCGATCCGAAGGAGAAAGCGGAGCACGTGATGCTGGTCGACCTGGGCCGCAACGACCTCGGTCGCGTCTGCGCTCCGGGCAGCGTCCACGTGCCTACCCTGATGTCGGTGGAGCGCTACCGCAACGTCATGCATCTGGTTTCGACGGTGACCGGCCGCTTGCGCGACGACGTCGACACGCTCGGTGCCCTCGAGGCCTGTTTCCCGGCGGGCACCGTGAGCGGCGCTCCGAAGATCCGAGCGATGGAGATCATCGAGGAGCTGGAGGCGGTTCGCCGCGGCGCTTATGCCGGAGCGATCGGGTACGTCGGGTTCGGGGCACGGAGCCTCGATACGTGCATCGCGATTCGCACGATCATCGTGCATGGCGGGAAGGCGCACGTGCAGGCGGGCGCCGGGATCGTTGCGGACTCGGTGCCGGAGAAGGAGCTGGAAGAGACGAACGATAAGGCGCGTGCGCTGATGGCGGCGTTGGGCTTGTCCGGAGCGACAGAATGATCCTGATGATCGATAACTACGACTCCTTCACCTACAACATCGTCCAGATGCTGGGCGCGTTGGGCGCCGAGGTCGAGGTATATCGCAACGATGCGATCGATGCGGATGGAGTTCGCGCCCGTGAGCCGGCGGGTGTCGTCGTTTCGCCGGGCCCGTGCGGCCCCCACGACGCGCGCAACTCCATCGATGTAGTGAGGACGATGGCTCCGGTCTGTCCGGTGCTCGGTGTCTGTCTCGGGCACCAGGTCATCGCCGCAGCGTTTGGCGCACGGGTCGAACGGGCGCCCGGCCCGATGCACGGAAAGACGAGTCAGGTCGAACACGACTCGAAGGGTGTGTTCACCAACGTGATCAACCCGTTCGAGGCGGGCCGCTACCATTCACTCGCCGTTGTTGAGGAGACGCTGCCTTCAGAATTGACGGTCACGGCGCGCAGCGATGACGGCGTCGTGATGGGGTTGAGGCATTCGGAATATCCACTCGAGGGGGTGCAGTTTCATCCCGAATCTATACTCACGCCGGACGGGGAGATGATCCTGTCCAACTTCTTGAGGTTGGCGACGCATCCAACGGCAGGTTGGCGAAAGGGTTAGGTCATGAGCGACGAGTTTCGAAGCGTGCTCGGCGCGCTCGCTGCGAGGAAGGATCTCACGCGGGAGCAGTCAGCGATGGCGATGAAGGTGATCATGGACGGCGGAGCGACCCAGGCTCAGATCGGCGCGTTCTTGATGGGACTGCGCGCAAAAGGCGAGACGGTGGATGAGATCACCGGGTGCGCAGAGGCGATTCGGGCCAAGGCGATGCCGGTGCCGCACAACTACCCGAAGCTGCTCGACACCTGTGGGACCGGAGGTGACGGGTCGTCGACGTTCAACATCTCGACCACCGCGGCCTTCATCGCGGCGGGCGCCGATTGCAGGGTGGCGAAGCACGGCAACCGGGCGATCAGCAGTCAGACGGGCTCGGCGGATGTGCTCGAGTCGCTGGGCGTGCAGGTCGATATGGCCGGGCCTGAGGCGGCGGGCGCCCTCGACGAGGTGGGGATGACGTTCCTTTTCGCGCCGACCTTCCACTCGGCGATGCGACATGCGGCGGGCCCGCGCCGCGAGCTGGGTCTGCGTTCCGTGTTCAACGTGTTGGGCCCGCTGTGCAACCCGGCGGGTGCGACGGCGCAGATCATGGGCGTCTTCGATGGCGCGTTGGCGCCCAAGCTGGCGGCGGTCCTCGGCAACCTCGGAGTGGACAGAGCGTTGGTCGTGCACGGCAGCGATGGACTGGACGAGCTGACGATCACTGGACCGAGCTTCGTGGCCGAGTGGACCGGATCGGAGGTGAAGGAATACTCGATCGCCCCGGAGGATGTCGGGTTGTCCATCGGCTCCATGGAGAGTCTTCGTGGCGGTGATGCGCCGACCAACGCCGGGATCCTGCGGTCAGTCCTCGAAGGTGCGGATGGCGGACCACGCCAGGTCGCGCTCCTCAACGCCGGCGCGGCGATCGTCGCGGCCGCCGCCGCGGAAGATCTGCGCGAGGGCGTCGAGCTGGCTCGCAAGAGCATCGATTCCGGCGCCGCACTGCATCGACTCGATTCGCTCCTCGGCTATTCGCAGGCGCTGCGCGAGCGGGAGGGCGGCACACGAGCGAAAGCGGAGAAGGTCGACGGCGGAATTCCCGGTTGGGGGCAAGGCTGATCGGCATGGGATACCTGGACCAGAAGGCGCGACAGGTGAGGTTGCTCCGGGCCCGGGAGGCTCCGCGGCCTAGAGAGTTTGACCGGCTACGCGAGCGTGCGAAGGCCCGGGACCGAGTCGGTTCACTGGAGGCGGCGCTCCGCGCAGGCGATCACGTGGCCCTGATCGCCGAATTCAAACGGCGCAGTCCGTCCGCCGGCCAGCTGACCGAAGGAGAGCGGCCCCAGGATGTGGCCCTCATGTATCACGAGAACGGGGCGGCCGCGCTATCGGTTCTTACCGACAAGCCAGACTTCGCCGGATCGTTGGACGATTTGCGGGCGGTGGCGAAGTCGGTTCAGCTGCCCGCGTTGCGTAAAGACTTCATCGTCGACATCGCCGGCATCTTCGAGACCCGGCTAGCTGGTGCAGCCGCCGCATTGCTGATCGCGCGCATCCTGTCGCGCCTCGAGTTGAAGGCGATGGTCGAGAGCGCGAAAGAAGTCGGGCTCGAAGCACTGGTCGAGGTCCACGATGAAAGGGAATTGGAGCGCGCGCTCGATGTTGGGGCGACGTTGATCGGCATCAACAACCGCGACCTGGGAACGTTGACGACCGATCTCGAGGTTACGGACCGTCTTGCGCAGCGAGTCCCCGGCAACGTGACGCTGGTCAGCGAGAGCGGAATCAAGAGCGCGGACGACGTACGGCGCGTCCGCGATGCCGGGGCTCACGCCGTACTGGTCGGCGAGTCGCTCCTGCGACTGGAGTCGGAGGCGCGTGCGAAAAGAACCTCGGAGCTTTCGGGAGTCGAGCGATGATCGTGCATTTCGGTTCGGACCACGCAAAGCCGAGTTCACGAACGCGCATCAAGGTTTGCGGGTTGACCCGCGCCGAGGATGCGGCGCGAGCGATGGAGGCGGGCGCCGACGCGTTAGGCGTCGTTTTCGCGGAGAGTCCGCGACAGGTGGACCTGGAACAAGCGAAAGCGGTGCTTGGTTCGACGCCGGGCTATATCCGACGCGTCGGCGTCTTCGCCGACCAGCCGATCGAGCTGATCCGTGAAGCGGTTGCCGCCTTGCGCCTGGATTGGGTCCAGCTCTCTGGGAGCGAGCCCGCCGAGCTCGCCCGCAGTGTGGAGTCGAACGTCGTCAAGGCGATTCACGTCACGGATGAGGGCGAACTCCAGAACAATAAAGACTACCCGGCCCATGCCTTCCTCCTTGATTCGCCGCCCCTCGATGGACAGATGGGAGGGACCGGCCGGACCTTCGATTGGTCAAAGGCAGGCGTGCTGCCGTGGCCGCTTGACCGGGTCATCGTGGCCGGAGGTTTGACCCCCGATAACGTGGGCCTGGCGATCCGACAGCTGCGGCCCGGCGGTGTTGATGTTTCGTCGGGTGTGGAGTCCGAACCCGGAGTGAAGGATGCGTCGATGATCGAAGCCTTTGTCGCGGCGGTTCGTGAAGCCGACCGCAGGATCCGGTTAACAAGATGATCCCGAGCCGTTTCGGCGAGTACGGGGGACGCTATGTCCCCGAAACCCTGGTCCCCGCCCTCGACCACCTAACCAGCGCCTTCGAGCGCCTCTGGAGCGACCAAGAATTCCGCGATGAGCTCGACAAGCTCCTGAAGACGTACGTCGGACGACCAACTCCCCTCTTCCGCGCCCGCCGCTTTGGCGAGCTTGCCGGCGGCGCGACGATCTTCTTGAAGCGCGAAGACCTCGCCCACACCGGCAGTCACAAGCTGAACAACGCACTCGCCCAGGCTCTGCTGGCCAAAACGCTGGGCGCGAAGCGCCTGATCGCCGAGACCGGCGCCGGCCAGCACGGTGTTGCCACAGCGACCGCCGCCGCGCTGCTCGGGCTCCCCTGCCAGGTCTACATGGGGTGCATCGATATGGAGCGGCAGCGCCTGAACGTCATCCGCATGGAGCTCTTGGGAACCGAGGTGATACCGGTGGACAGCGGATCGCAGACTCTGAAGGACGCGACCAGCCAGGCGATCCGCGACTGGATGGGGTCGTATCGGGATACCCACTACGTCATCGGATCGTGCGTCGGGCCTCATCCCTACCCGGCGATGGTCCGGACGTTTCAGAGCGTCATCGGCCGCGAGGCGCGGCAGCAGATCCTCGAAGAGTTGGGTCGACTCCCGGACGGGCTCGTCGCTTGCGTTGGCGGTGGCAGCAACGCCATCGGGCTCTTCCATCCCTTCATCGATGACGAAGTCCCGATGGTCGGCGTGGAAGCGGCCGGCGAAGGACTGGGGACGGGTCGTCACTCCGCATCGCTGGGCGGCGGAACGCCCGGCGTGCTCCATGGCTCCCTCTCCTTCGTGCTCCAGGATGATGATGGACAGGTTGCCCCGACGCACTCGATCGCGGCCGGTCTCGATTACCCCGGGGTTGGCCCCGAGCACGCCTGGCTGCAGGAGACGGGGCGCGCCCGCTACGTATCGGTGACGGATGAGGAAGCGACGGCGGCCTACTCGGCGTTTTCCAAGAGTGAAGGGATCATCCCGGCTTTGGAGTCGAGCCACGCTCTGGCCTATGCGATGAGGTGGGGGCAGGAGCTTGGATCGGGATCGGTCCTGCTGGTGAATCTGTCGGGACGAGGGGACAAGGATGTTGTTCGTGATGATGCCGATTAGGATCGACCCAAGATGGTCTTAGGCCGATGATAGCAACTATCCAAGCAGCGTTCCAACGCGCAAGATCCGAGAACCGAGCAGCCCTGATCGCCTATCTCGCCGCCGGCGACCCCGATCTTGCAACGACTGTAGCGCTCGTCCGCGCCGCCGCCGAAGGCGGCGCGGACATCATCGAACTCGGAATCCCGTTCAGCGATCCGCTGGCCGATGGCCCGATCATCCAGGCCGCCTACACCCGCGCCCTGGCCAACAGCATCACGACGCGCCGCATCATCGAAGTCCTGCCCGAGCTGGCGAAGGACCCCGGGCTTCCCATCGTGCTGATGACCGCGCTGAATCCCGTGCTCGCCTACGGCGCCGAAATCTTCTGCAAAGACGCATCCGCCGCCGGCGCGGCGGGCCTCCTCGTCCCCGATCTGCTGCCGGAGGATTCGGAGTCGTTGTGGAGCCGTGCTCACGCCGCAGGAATCGACACGATTTGCCTGAGCGCGCCGGACACCAGCGAACGGCGGCTGGCCGCCGCAGCGGCCGCATCCACGGGGTTCCTATACCTGATCAGCCGGCGCGGCGTTACCGGGCCGAGCGGCGGCGTAGGCGAAACGCTGGAGGCAGAGGTCGCACGAGCGCGTGCTGTTTGTGAGCTCCCCATCGCTGTCGGGTTCGGCGTGACGACGGCTGACGATGCGCGTCGCGTCGCCCGGGTTGCCGATGGCGTCATCGTCGGCAGCGCGTTCGTCGACCTGGCGGCAAACTCCGCGCCCGATGCGGCCGTGGGCGCGGTGAGAGCGAAGACCGAGGAACTGATGAACGGGATCCGCATGGTGGGTAGCAGAACGGAGAACGCTTGAGATGATCGTTGTCATGGAATCGAACGCCACGGAAGGCCAGATCGCCGATGTGGTGAACGCCATCACCGCGGCCGGATTCACCGCGCGCCGCTCTGGCGTCGAACGAGTAATCCTCGGCGTTTCGGGTGTCGGCCGGACCCCGGACCCCGAACTGCTCGACGGGCTCCCCGGCATCGCCGAGCTCTCCGTCTCCGGGTCCGAGTATCGGCTGGTCAGCCGTGGGTTCCAGCCCGAAGACTCGCGGATCGATGTCGGCAACGGCGTCATCATCGGCGGCGAGCAGATCGTGGTGATGGCGGGGCCGTGCTCGGTCGAGGATGAAGAGACCGTGAACCGCGTCGCCGAGTCCGTCGCGAAGGCGGGCGCAAAGATCCTCAGAGGCGGCGCCTACAAACCGCGCACCAGCCCCTACAGCTTCCAGGGTTTGGGTGAAGAAGGTCTTTATTTGCTGAGGAAGGCGGCGGACGCCAACGGTCTGCTGACGATCAGCGAGGTGATGGAGCCGTCGCAGATCCCTCTGGCCGCCCACTACTGCGACATCCTGCAGATCGGCGCTCGCAACATGCAGAATTTCACACTGCTCAGGGAGCTCGGCCGTTCGCGTCGCCCGGTCATGCTGAAGCGCGGCCCGGCGGCGACGCTAGACGAGTGGTTGGCCGCCGCCGAATACATCGCCTCGTGCGGCAATCCCGACATCCTGCTCTGCGAGCGCGGCATCCGCACCTTCGAAACCGCGACGCGCAACACGTTCGATCTGAGCGCGATACCCGTCGCTAAGTCGCGGAGCCACCTGCCGGTCGTTGCCGACCCCAGCCACGGAACGGGCGTACGAGATCACGTTCTGCCGATGGCGCGTGCCGCCGTCGCCGCGGGAGCGGATGCGATCATTGTCGAGGTGCACGTCGAGCCGGAGAAAGCGTTGTCAGACGGCGCCCAGTCGCTGACGCCGCCGATGTTCGAGAAGATGATGAGCGAGTTGAGACGGGTGGCCGCGGCGGTCGACCGCAGCTGTTAGTTGTTCGAGATCGACACGATGATCGCGATGATCGACAGCGTGACTGACGTCATCGACAAATAGATCGCCGTTCGTTGCAGCGTCCAGAAACTCCGCGGGACGTAGATCCAATCGCCGGATTGGAGCAGTAACAGGTCCGGATTCTCCGTAAGTTGCGCTTCGTTCAGGTTGAGGATGTAGCGCTGACCGCCCCGGTTGAACTCGATTTCCTCTTCCTTCGCGTCGTACGTTAGACCACCCGCCAGGCCCAGCGCGTCCAGCACCGTGAACGATGGGTCCACCGCGTATCGCGCTGGTTCCCGGACCTCGCCGGTCACGTTCACGCCCAATCGTACGCTCACAACGATCAGGGGATCGGAATAGTATTGGCTGTAGAAGTCGGTGAGTCTGTCCTGGATCTGATAAGAATCGAGCCCTGCCACGTTAACCGGGCCGATGAGCGGGAGGTGAATATTACCGGAGCGGTCGACCACCCGCTCGCCGGTGAGCGCTTCCTGTTGCCAGAACTCGATCACAACGATGTCGCCGGGCTTCACGGTGCTGGTCGGCACCGGCTCCAACTCGGTGATAGGCACGCCTCTCGGAGCGCCCCCGCACGCTGCCAGCGTCACGACCGCCGCACACAACGCCAATCCTCTCCCGATGCACCGCATCGTCCCCCCCTCAGAATTGGATATCAAGTCCCAACGTGTAGCGTCGGACCGGCTCCATATTCCGCTCTATTGTTGTATAAGCGTAATTGGCCGAATTGTCCACCATGAAACGGATCACTTGCCGGCCAAAACGGTAGGCGATCCGCAGGTCCAGGACGCTCATGGCCACGATCGGGTCCGTCACCGGGCTCGTGAACACCTTAACATGATCGTACGGCGAGGCGTAACGATAGTCGGCGCCGAACTCCAGGCCGCGGAACGTGAATGTCCCGCTCGCCGTCAGCAGGTGATGTTGCGGCCGGTAGGCCAGCGGCTCGCCGGTCACCCGGTCCTCCGTGAGTAGGTAGGTGTAGGCGACCTGCCCGCGCAGCCGATCGCGCAGGAACGACATCACGGCGATCGCTTCGACGCCGGCGATCCGCGCCTTCGGCAGGTTGTCGAACTGGATGACGATCCCACCCTCCGACGTGGCCGTCGTGTCCGCCTCGATGAAATCGGCCAGATCGTAGAAGAAGCCCGCCACATCAAACGAGAGCCACGAGGCGGCAAGCTGTTGGATTCCGAGCTCCGCCGCCCACGAGCGCTCCGGTAATAGCGAGTCGTTCGGGATCACCAGGAATCCGCCCACCTCTGTCGCCGTGAACATCTCCGCAACGGTCGGCGCCCGGAACCCGCGGCCCACGGACGCACGAATCCGCGTCACCGGATAAGGTGCCAGGACGACCCCCGCCCGGGGGCTCACCTGGCTCGAGTAGTTGCCGCCATCCATCCACACCTGGTCGTAGCGAGCGCCCGCCGTCAGCGTGACCCACCTGCCCAACTCGAACTCGCCCTGGATGTAGCCCGAGGCGATCGACTGGTCGTGCTTACCGAACAGGTTGGCCTCCACCGGCGTGTAGGTGCCTTCGCCGCCCGTGATCAGGTAGATCCAGTTCGCCGCGCGCCAGTCGAATTGCAGCTCGCCGCCGTACACGTTCGAGACCGAGCCCACCGTGTCGTTGCCGAAGTCGGTCTCCCAGTCGTTCCGCTGGTAGGAGAGACGGAAGAACGAGTTCAGCGTCTCGCTCCAGTTGTGCCGGTGCCCCAGGAACGCTCGCGTCTTGTCGGAACGGGTGCGGTCGTCCCTTGCGTCCAGGGGAATTTTCAGCGGCTGGAACGCCAGTTGGTATGGATCACGGCACTCTCCGCGCATGCACCACAGCAGCGCCGCTCCGTAGTCTTCCCGGGCCCACGAGCCGAAGACGCTTACCGTGTCCGACGCGCCCGCCCATTCCACCTCACCCGCCAGGTTCGTTCGCTCCAGGTCGCCGCGCTGCCGGTAGCCATCGTCGAACCACTGGCCGCCGCGCAGCCAGAACCCAAAGTCCCCCACCCGGCGGCCGTGGCTCAGTTCGCCCGACAGGAAGCCCTGGGTCTCGTTGGACCAGGTCCAGTCCTCTTGCGGGGGATTGTCGTAGAGGCCGCCCACCAATCGGAGCCGGGTCAAAGGCTTCTCGGGCGCCCGGGCCGTCACGATGTTCACCACGCCGCCCAGCGCCCCTGTCCCGTAGAGCGCCGAGTTCGGTCCCTTCAGCACCTCCAACCGCTCGACCTCGGTGAGCGGGATCACATCCCAGTTAATGGCGCCGCTGTCGCCGGCGTTCGCCGGGACCCCGTCGATCAACAGCAGTACCCGGCTCCCTGTACCCCGGGCATAGCCCGACAGGCCGCGAATGTTCAGTTGTTCGCCGACGAATTGGGCCGCCGGCACGTAGGCCACCGCGTCCGCCACAGTTTCCGGCACCCGGAGCATGATCTCGGGCTCCTCCATCACCGAGACCGAGATCGGAGCATCAAGTGTCGTGGTCGTCCGCCGCGTCGCCACGGTGATGATCTCGCCGAGCGCCACGGGCTCGGGCGACATCACGATCTCGACCTCGACTCGGCCGTCGGCCGGAACCTGAACGGTGGTTGCACCGGGTACGTAGCCGATCCGCTCCGCTCTCAGCCGTTGCTCCCCCGTCGGCACTCCACGCAACACAAAGCGGCCCGAGTCGTCGGCGAAGGTTCGTAGCACGGTGCCGACCACGCGCACCAGCGCAGTCGCCACCGGCACCCCGGACTCGACGTCGGTGACCCGACCCTCCACCACGCCCGTCTGCTGGGCGGGCAGGGGCGCTGCCCAAAGGATCAGTATCAGGGCAGGTGCGAAGCGTCTCACCGGAGCAGCTCCAGCACTTCTTCGGGGGTCAGCATATTGTCGAAGTCGCCGACCAGGTCGACTTCATCTGTTTCCTTGCCGCTTTCGACGGTGACTGAAGCGGGCGGGTCGAAGGGGCCGCCGCCCGCCGTGTACCAGCCGAGGACTCTGAGCGAGCCAGCCGACAGGTCGGCGTCTTTCTCTTTCCAGACCAGGGGCAGCCAGCCGTATTCCTCGGCCTCCAGGCCGAGAAGGTACGGAGTGTTCGTGCGGGCCAGCGGCAGTGTGTCCGTGAAGGCGACGAAGCCGAGGAAGTCGGCGGAGTCTTGTGGCGTGCTCCGGTAGACGATGAGACGGACCCAATCGGTGTTGTCGGGCACATCACCGACGAAGGATATGGTGCCGCCGATGCCTTGAAAGGGAACGGGCTCGATGCCGGAGGGGCAACCGCCGAGAGCGGCGACGCCGATCACCGTCAGGAGGGGAAACAAATGTTTCTTCACGGCCCTGTTCTGTAAGCTTGACAAGGGGGTGGCCCGAAACCTAGTATGGGATACCCCGCCATTCAATTCTAGTAGTCTGTCCGGCTACCCCTGGGACTATGAGCTTGACATTCCGGATAGCCCGGTCGAGGTGCGTCGAATGTATGGCGTGCGTTCGGGTGTGTCCGGTTGAAGCGGTGCAGACCCAGGACGGCACCCTACAAATCGTCGAGAAAAGCTGCATAGAATGCGGCCTTTGCGTGCCGGCCTGCCAACATGACGCCATCGACGCAACTGGCGATCTGGCGGCCGCCCGCAAGCACCTCGACAGTCGGGCCGCGGTGCTGATTTTGGGAACGGAGTCCGTCGTCCACTTCCACCCGGCGACGGCCGAGCAGGTGCTTAATGCCTGCTACGCCGCCGGATTCCGGGCGGTTTACCCGGGAGTGTTGGGCGACGAGCTCGTGGCGCATGAGTACCTGAGGTTGTGGCGCGACGGGCTGGACCGGACGACGATTCGCTCTACTTCACCCATCGTGGTGGAGTATGTGAAGCGCAGGTACCCGGAGCTGATGCCGTTCATGGCGCCGGTGGTGACGCCGGCCGTGGCTCAAGCCCGGTACCTGCACCGGATTCACGGTGATGGCGTAAAGATTGTGTACTGCGGGATCGGCAATTTCGGGGCGCCCGAAGAGGAAGAGAGGCCGATCGACGCGTCCATCACCTTCGCCGAGCTGGAGTGCTTGCTGGACGAGCACGGCGCGGCGCCGCTCAAGCAGCCACTGCAGCTGGAGCGGGAGACGGTTGGGCGGCAACGCTATCTGTCCACGGCGGGCGGCATGCCGTTGCCGGTTCTGGAAGAGGAGCGCGGTAACTCGCGCCGCTTCCGGAAGGTACGAGGCCTGGAGGAGGTTTCCGCGATCGCGGAGGCCGTGGAGCGCTCCGCGGGCGAGCCGCAGCTCGGGTTCATCGACCTGCTGGTCTACGAGCGAGATCTGGACCACCCGGTCATGGGCCCCAAGTCGCAGCTCTACCTGCGGCGCGAGATCGCGGCCGAGGCCGAACCGCCCCGGGCGTCGGTCCCGGTGATCGACGTCAAGCAACCGGTCGATCTCTCCACCGATCGGCAGCCGGCGGGCAACGGCGGCATTGTGACGGAAGCCGAGGTAGAGGCGCTGATCGAGCAGCGCATCGGTCGCGCCAACAACGGCAAGGATTGGGACTGCGGCGCCTGCGGCTTCACAGGATGCAGGTCGTTCGCAGCGGCGGTACTGAGGGCGCGGGCGCGTCTGGACATTTGTCCGTTCTTCCAGGCGCGAAGGTACGAGACGGCGGTGCAGGAAGCCGCCTACGATGCGCTGACGCAGCTTTACTCGTACCGGGTCTTGCGGAGCAGGATCCTCGAGGAATGCGCCCGGGTGCGGCGGACCGGCGGCAAGTTCGTGGTCGTCTTTCTCGACCTCGACCACTTCAAGCCGGTCAACGACCGGCTGGGACATGCGGCCGGCAACCAGGTTTTGCGTGACGTGGCGGCGGTGATCAAGGAATCGATCCGCGCCAACGATTTCGCGGCCCGCTTCGGCGGCGATGAGTTCGTGATCATCCTGCCGGACGGCGACAAGAACGGCGCGCTGAGGGTCGCAAGCGAGATAAGGGCCCGTGTGGCCGAGGTTCGGGCCACGGGCGAAGACGGGACCGAGATGGGGGTCTCCGTCAGTGTGGGCATCGCTGAAGTCGGGCCGGGGGAATCCCTGACCGCCGGTTACGACGAGATGCTGGCCGCTGCCGATGAAGCGCTTTTGGAGGCCAAGCGCTCCGGCGGCGATGCGATCAGAATCGCGAACTAGTCACTAACTCTCCCGGACATCTCCCCGCCGGGTGACCAGCCATGGGTGTGGCCGTGGAGGCAAACGAACACAGTTTCGGTGAGGCGTGGCGGTTGGAAGCATTTACCAGCGGCAGTGACCCCGAGCAGCTTCAGCGAGCGGAGGCGCTGTTAGGGGAGCTGACCGGTGTAGTGTCAGCTCGTATCGTGGCCGACCCGACGGGTCGGATCGAGGAGATACATATCCTCACCAACGATTCGGTGACGCCAAAGCAAACGGTACGAAACGTCGAGTCGGCGTTGCTCGCCCAGTTGGGCCTGAAAGTCGATCACCGCAAGGTGAGCGTCGCCCAAACCCAGGGCACGGCGAACGCCGCGACGAACAAGGTCATCGGGATCGGGCCGTCGGGCACTGCCCTGCGGCGTTACCTGTTCGAGGGTTACGAGTTCGAGCGGAAGATGCCGCAGAGCATCATCTGTCGAGTGCGCTTGACCCTGGACGGCGAGAAGTTCATCGGCGAAGCAGAAGGCACCGATATCGAGCGCGGCCGGCTGAACGCCGCTGCCGAGGCGGTCCTTTTCGCCCTCGAAAAGGCCGAAAAAGGCGATCTCAACTTCGCCCTCGACGGCGTGAAGCTAATTGACATATTTGATGTCCCGGTGGTCGTCACGGCACTGTACGGCCTATCGGGCAGGACAAGGACATATCTGGCCGGCGCCGCGCCGGTCAATGAATCGACGGAACACGCGGCGATTCTGGCGACCCTGCAAGCCACGAATCGCTGGATACTGTCGGTCCGCTGACGCGGACCGGTGACCTAGCGAAAGGAGCCCTAACGACACTGGGTACCCCGCCTGCCCCGTGAGTGAGAAAAAACCCCCGATCCTGCTCTAGCTGACGCGTCACTGGAAGCGGAGCGAAGTAGCCGAATTTAGCGGAGCGGAAGTACCCGCACGCTGGACTAGCGAAACCAGCGTGACATGATCCCGCGAAAGGAGGTGAAGCTCCATGGCGTGGCTGCTCCGGATGTTGCTCGCAATGGCGAGCTTGTTTGCCGGAACTATTACTTGGGGCTAGAGCTTGATTGGGGGTTTTTCTTTCGTTCTCAACGCCGAGCTATGAAACGATCATTACTAGCCTACGTTGCCTTTGTGGCAATCGCGGCAGTCGCGGTTGCGGTACTCATCGTACCTAACTACGAGATACCGCTCAACGACCCCAAGGCATGGTCTGGCATTTCGGCTCTAATGGTGATTACCGTTGTCTCCGAAGGCCTCGGTGTGCGCTTCTCGGCTGGCAGAGCCGTCTTCTCCGTTTCCCTAATCCCAACCGTCGCTACGGTCCCCTTGTTCGGGCCGGTCGTAGCACTCCTTTCAACCATTCTCTCTCAGACGATATCGCAGTTTCTCATTCTAAAGCAGAATCCGGTTAAAGCCGTCTTCAATATTGCTCAGATATCGCTGGCGATAGGGTGTGGGGCGGTTGTCTACCGGGCGCTAGGCGGACCAGTTAGTCACCACGCGGATGAATTCGTGCTGTGGCCGATTGTTCTGCCGCTCGGCGGTCTGATAGTCACTTACTTCCTGATCAACACCACGCTCGTGGGTATTGTGATCGCGCTCGACACGGGAAAACGACTTCGGGCCATTTGGCGCGAACTTGGCCCGGTGGCGTTCGCAAATGAACTGGCGTCGAGTTCATTCTCTCTGTTTGTCGTGTTCGCTTTTGCGCAGCTTGGAATCGGTGGATTGCTCATTGTGCTGCTGCCACTCTTCTTCGTTCGCCATGCCTACGGTGTTGAGTACAAGCTAACGAAACAAAACAAGGAGATTCTTGAGCTTCT
>JBDHJS010000097.1:0-5886 GCA_039586795.1 Gemmatimonadota bacterium | reverse complement strand
CCGCTTCCGAAACCTGAGACAGTCGCCCAACCGATTGCTGTTCTCTATATAGACCGGCACGATCGGTACTTTGGTCTGTGCCGCGATGAAGGCAATGCCACGCCGCGGCTCACCCAGCCTACCCGTCTTGCTCCTCGTCCCTTCGGGGAACATCAGCAGAGGCAGCTGCTTCTCTCTCAGAATGGAAATGCAGGTCTTGATGGCGGAGATGTCCCTTTCCCCGCGACGTACGGGAAAAGCGTTCAATCTCGTGATGAGATCCTTGACGAAGAATTGCTCGAACAGCTCGGCCCTGGCCAGAAAGCAGACCTCCCGCTGGAGCGCACAGGCGACGATAACCGGATCGAAGTAGGCAATGTGATTGCTGGCGGCGATGAAGGGTTGTGACTTGGGAACGTGCTTCCTGCCCTTCACCGAAAGACGAAATCCCAGGCGACAAACGGACTCAACACACAGATAGCCAAAGAAGTAGAACGGTCTCAACGCTCGACCTCGGCCTCCAATCGCTCCAGCTCCTCGCGACCGTAACCGAAGCGACGGTCAGCGGAGTGATTCTCGGCACCAGCCCTGCTCTCTAGCCTGGCCGACGCCGGCGTACCTCTATCCAGCGCCGGCTTGTTTCAGCTCGGCGGCACGGCGGACGGCCTTGAAGATGTGGTCGTAGGCGCCGCAGCGGCACAGGTTGCCGCTCATCCCCTCCTGTATCTCGGCGATCGCGGGGTTCGCGTTCTGCCGTAACAGACCTTCCACCGTCATGACCTGGCCGGGCGTGCAATAGCCGCACTGGAACGCATCCTCCTCGACGAACGCCTGCTGCACCGCCCCCAACTCCTCGCCGTGCATCAGTCCTTCGACGGTCGTGATCTCCGTCCCTTCCGCCTCCACCGCCAGCGTCATGCAGGAGTACTTTGGCACTCCATCCACGAGGACTGTGCAGGCGCCGCACTCACCGCGGCCGCAACCCTCCTTGGTCCCCGTCAACTCCAGCTGATCACGCAGGACTTCGAGCAGCGTGTAGCGCGCTTCGATAGCCGCGCGTATCTGCCGACCTGGCCGCCGGCGCTCTGCGCTTCCTGCGGCGTTGCCGTCGCGGGACCGGCCACCGCGGCGCCCAACGTTCCCGCGCCCAGGGTACCGATGAAGTTACGGCGGCTCATTCCCGATTTCGCGCCCGGCTGTTTCGGATCTTTGCCCATTGATTCCTCCGCCTTTTCCTAACGCCAACCGGTGATCCGGTTAGGCGACAATATCTTTAGCATCACGCCAGCGACTGCAGCGTCTCCATCACCAGGCCGCGCACCAAGTCGACCTTGTAGCCGTTGTGGGGCATCGGCTGAGCGCCGGCCACGCTCGCGTTGGCGACCTGTTCGATCGTCGCCGCATCGAGACGATTGCCGGTGAGCGCGGCCTCGGCTTCGGCGGCGCGCCATGGTTTCGGCGCGACCCCGGAGAGCACCAGGCTCGCCTCATCAACGCGATCGCCCGACATCCTCACCACGGCAGCCAGTCCGGCGAGTGCGAAGTCCCAGGCCCCGCGATCGCGGACTTTCCGATAGACGCTTCGCGTGCCGGATGCGACGCGTGGCAACTCGATCTCCGTCACCAGTTCGCCGGGCTCGAGGACGTTCTCGCGACTTATGTCATCGGAGGGCAGAATAAAGAACTCTTCCATCGGCACCGTTCGCGAACGCGAGCGCGAAGCGATGCGCACGCTGGCGCCCAGCGCCTGAAGCGCCGGCGCCGTGTCCGACGGGTGCACGATGTAGCAGCCGCTGCCGCCGAAGATGCAATGGAATTGGTTCTCGCCGGCGATGGCGTAGCACCGATCACCGCCCTTCCGTAAACAATCGAAGTCGCCGCGGAAGTACCAGCAGCGTGGCCGCTGACAGATGTTGCCGCCGACCGTCCCCTGGTTACGCAGCTGGGGACTGGCGGCGGAAGCCGCGGCCTGGGACAGCGCCCCATACCGTTCCGCGATGGCATCGTGTGTGGCGATCTCGGTGAGCGTGGTCAGCGCTCCGATACGGAGGCCCCCGCCGCTCGACCGAATCCCCCGCAGGTCATCCAGACCGGAGAGCGATACGACCTTCTCAGCCGAGAACACGCCGTCACGCAGACAGCCCAACAAGTCGGTACCGCCGGCGTGCAGCACCGCGCCTTCGGAGCTGCTCTGTTCGAGCGCTTCATCGACCGAGCCGGGACGTTCATATGAGAAGTTCGGCAACATGGCTCACTCTCCTTCCGCCGCGGCCAGCGCTTCCAGCATCCGGCTTCGGGTTATGGGAGCATCGTAGACGCGAGCGCCCGTGGCGTGATAGACCGCGTTGGCGATGGCCGCCGCGGTGGGGATATGGGCAGGCTCGCCGAGCCCTTTCGCTCCAACCGTGTTGGCCTCGGTGTCTTGCGGATCGATCGGAATACACGTGTTGTCCGCAGGAACGTCCTTGGCCGTGGGAATCTTGTAGTCATGCCAGTTGGCGTTGACCATCTTCCCCGTTTGATTCGAATCGAGGATCCGCTCCTCCGTCAGTCCCAGACCCAGCCCCATCGTCATTCCGCCGAACACCTGGTTCTCGTAGGTCAGCCGGTTCAACATCCGACCGCTGTCGTGCGCCGCCACCAACCGCAGCACCTGCACCTCGCCGGTGAGGGTGTTGACCTCGACCTCGGCGAACTGCGCCGCGAACGGCAGCGCGATCTTGCCTTCCGGATGAGGGTGTCGGCGTCCCACGCCGACGACGACCTGTCGTCTTCGGAGGCCAGTAAGGCTCGCGAACTCTACCCCGGCCTCCGGCTCGCCCGCCGGCATTACCTTGCCGTCCTGAACGACCAGCTGCTCGACCGGCAGCTCCATCTCGGCGGCAGCGATCTCCAACAGCTGGTTCTTCACCTCGATCGCGGCGGCGCGGACCGCCGGCGACATGACCAACAGAGTCTGGCTGCCGCCGCTTGATGGTGCGGGCTGCGTCGTACCGGTGTCGGAGTGCACGATCTGGATGCTCTCGAGAGCAACACCGAGTTCCTCGGCTACGACCATCGCCATCGTTGTCTTCGTCCCGGTGCCGATGTCGGCTGCGCCCATGGTCAGGTTCACGCTGCCGTCGGAGAATACCTTCACGAACACAGTGGCCCGCGGATCGCCGGGATACCGCCACATGCCGGCCGCCATGCCGACGCCGCGGCGCAAGTGTCCCTCCTCCGGCGTGCGGGCTCGCGCTTCGGCCCAACCGAACGCCTCGGCGCCCTGGCGCAGACAATCGCCCAGACCGATGCTCGTGTAGGGCGTGTTGTTCGTCTGCAGGACGGTCGCGTAGTTCTTGAGGCGGAACTCCACTGGATCCATGTCGATCCGTTCCGCCAGATCGTCGATCATCTGCTCCAGTGCCCAGGCACAGTTGGGATCGCCCGGTGCTCTGAACGCGCGCGCCTGACCGGCGTTCGTGAACACCTCGTTGTCCTCGACCCGAACGTTCGGACACTCGTACAGCGCCTGAACCAAGAACGTCGAGTTCGCGCCAGCCGGGTAAGCGCCGCCGCTCCCCAGGAACGACGCATCGAACGCCGTGATCGTCCCGTCGCGCTTCACACCGGCCTTTATTCTGATCGTTGTCGCGGGTCGGTTGCCCACGCAGAGGAAGGACTCCTCTCGCGTCAACACTGCCTTAACCGGGCGTGCCGTCATGCGGGCGAGCAGCGCCGCGATCACGGTGTGCTTGCTGAGCCCCAGCTTGCTGCCGAATCCGCCGCCCATATAATGACAGATGACGCGGACCGAGCTGAGAGGAAGCTGGAGATAGCGGGCAAGACCGGCCTGAATTCCGAAGACGCCTTGGGTGGAATCCCAAACCGTCACACGGTTTCCATCCCAACGCGCGATGGAAACGAACGCCTCCATCGGCGCGTGCAGCTCGCACGGCGTATGATAGGTCTCCTCCAGCACCACGTCCGCTTCGGCGAAGCCGGCTTCCACATCTCCGCGACCACCCGTCTGCTGCCCCAGGATGTTGCCGCTGTCGTGAACGCGAGGCGCATCTTCGTCCAGGGCGGCGGCATCGTCCTGCACGAAAGGCAGGACCTCGTATTCCACGTCGATGGCGCGGGCCGCCTCGATCGCCTGATGCCACGTCTCGGCCGCCACCGCCGCCACCTCTTCGCCGGCGTACCGGCAGTGCTCGTCGAACAGTGAGCTGGTGGCCCCGCCGCGACCGAAGTACCAGGGGATGGCCGCCTCGGGCGACGCAGTCGTCATCACCGCCCGCACACCCGGCATCGCCTCGGCGCGACTCGCATCAACGCGTACAACGCGGGCGTGGGCATGCGGACACCGCACGATCGCGGTGTGCAGCATGTCCGGGAGCGCCATGTCCAGAGTGTAGACCGCAGAACCGCTCACACGCTCGTAGGCGTCGATCCGGGGAAGCGGTTTCCCGACCACGTCGGTCTCGCCCCACGGCTCGATATTCTGGTCGGGCGGTGGCAGATCGCCGGCGTCGGGTTCGGGCCAGTCGAGGTAGTACTTCATACGTGCACCTCCTGGAATTCCGCCGAAAACAGATGTGTGGGTAGGCCTCGCCGCCCGGGGCCGGGGCGACCCGTGGCCTTTGTGCTGGTTGGGATCCTGCAACTTTCAACGAAAAGTCTTCGACGGCAACCTTTTCTTATCTGACCTATATAGGCATTGCTTGACGGGCCATCCGGGCCGGCGCTACGTTCGCGCATACCCCTTCCATCGGCAGTCACGCTCGTGAGAACGCTGACAAGAGATGCTCACCCTTGATGAAGAGACCCACCGGAACGTTGGTCGCGCTGGCGCTTTGCGGCGCGGCGCTGATCGGCTGCGGCGAAGGAGAGTCCGACACGTCGATGACGGCCATGACTGACCTGCTCCCCGGACGTATAGGTGGCTGGACGCGCGATGACGCCTCCGTCGTCTACGACCGGGAGACCATCTTCGACTACATCAACGGCGCCGGCGAAGTCTATCGCTCGTACGCCTTCAGCCATGTGGTGGTCGCGCTCTACTCCGGCCCCGGTGGGCCCGACATCACCGCGGAGCTGTTCGACATGGGCAACCCGGCGGACGCGTACGGCGTCTTCAGCTACGCGAGGGAGAGCGAGGAAACCGGCCTGGGCGGCGGCTACGAGCGCAAAGGTCGCGTGTTGTGCTTCTGGCAAGACCGCTACTACGTCTGCGTCGCCTCCGAAGAACGCACACAGGAATCGGACCGCGCGTTGATGGAGGTTGCCCGAGCGATCTCGGAACGCATGCCACCGGCGTCAAACCCTCCCGACCTGGTGGCGGTGTTGCCCGACGAGGGGCGCGTGGCTTTCAGCGATAGGTTCTTCCACCTGCACCAGTCGCTCAACTACAACTACTACCTGTCGCGGGAGAACATCCTCAACCTGGGTCCCGAAACAGATGCCGTCCTGGCGCGCTACGCGCCGGGCTCAACGTATCTCCTGCTGGTCGACTACAAGAACGCGAACGATGCGGCGGCTGCTGCATCATCGTTCCAGCAGGCCTACCTGCCGGATGCCGGAGACTCCCGAACGCAGCAGACCGAGAACGGCAAGTTCTCTTCATACGAACAACGCGATCATTACGTCGTCGTGGTGCTGGATGCGGAGTCAGCAGCGGCGGCCAGCGATCTCATACAGTCGACGGTGAACGGACTCGCTCAGTCATCACAGTGAGGACGAAAGTCATGTCAACGGAGAAGACAGGTTTCAGCCGACGCGATTTCATGAAGGGCGTGGGCGGCGCGCTAGCGGGGATGGCAATCGGTCTGCCGACGACGGCCTCCGGAAAGACCACGCAGTCGGACAAGTCGCGGGTCGTGCTGATCCGCAACGCGGACGTTTCACTGGGCGTGCGCCGCAACAACG
>JBDHJS010000056.1:0-20287 GCA_039586795.1 Gemmatimonadota bacterium | reverse complement strand
ATGCCCATCATCCACGTCAACGGTGACTTGAAGATCTCCGGTAACGGCGTCGGACAGGGCATTCTGCTCGTTGATGGGAACTTCGAGGTCACGGGCGATTTCGAGTTCTACGGCGTCATCGTCGTCCTGGGTCAGGCGGACTTCAAGGGGAGCACCGAGTTACACGGCGGCCTGGCGGTGCGCAACGGCGTTAGCGCCGGCGACGAGTCTTATCTGCGTGGCGGCACCACTCTGCAGTACAGCAGCTGTTCGGCCACACGGGCCATGGGAAACGCCGTGATCGCCCGGCCACTATCTGGGCGACACTGGTTTGAGGTTGTGGAGTAGTGGAAAAACAAATGAGGCACAAGTGAACAGTTTTGCATATCGAGCGCATACCGTCGACGGCCAGATCCGCGAGGGCGTGGTTCAGGCGCTTGACCTCAACGAAGCCACCCGCGCGCTGGTCAAGCAACGACTTGTTCCCGAGGCCGTCAAACCGATGGCGGCGGCCAAGAAGAGCGGTGGTCGCGGATCTAGCTTCCGAAAGTCAGCCAAGCCGGGTTCGCTGGTTCTCTTCTCTCGTCAATTCGCCACGTTGATCGATGCCGCCGTGCCCATGGTGCATGGCCTGGAGATTTGTCGGGACCTCACCGAGGATGCCGTCCTCCACAAAGCGCTGGAACGGGTGATCGTTGACGTCCAGGCCGGGAAAGATCTGGCCACGTCGCTCCGTGAGCAGCCTCAGGCGTTTCCCGATATCTTCGTAAACATGGTCGAAGCCGGCGAGCATGGCGGCGTGCTCGATACGATCATGGTACGGTTGGCCAACTACCTGGAGAAGTCCCAAGAGATCGTCGGCAAGGTAAAAACGGCTATGGTGTACCCCGCTGTCATCATCTTCGTGATGATCGCAGCGATGGGCGTCATGCTGGGATTCGTCGTTCCCACCTTTGTGAAGATGTTCGAGTCCAGCGATATGACGCTGCCCTGGCCAACCCAGATGCTCGTCAACATGTCGGAGTTCGTCCAGTCATACTGGATGTACCTGCTGGGCGGAACCATCGGTACCGTGGTCTTCATCAAGCAGGCCTACAAGACCAGTGGGGGACGCTATACCCTCGATCAGATCTTGCTGCGAGTTCCGGTTCTTGGCGACTTGATCAAGAAGACCGCTATCGCGCGCTTCGCCCAAAGCATGGCATCGCTGCTGACGAGCGGCTCGAACCTGATCGACGCGATCATCGCCTCCGCCGCGACGGCCGGCAACGTGGTGATCGAGTCAGCGATCCTCGGGACACGCCACGCAATCGAAGCGGGCCAGGGGATCTCCAAACCGCTATCAGAATCGGGAGTCATGCCAAAGCTCGTCTCTCGCATGATCGAAGTCGGCGAACAGACCGGCCGACTTGATGACATGTTCGAAAAGGTGGCGATCTTCTATGAAGGCGAGGTCGATACCGCTGTCGAACGACTGATGAAGGCCATGGAGCCAGCCCTGATTGTGATTGTCGGGGCACTGCTTGGCGGAATTGTCGTCGCTCTCTATCTGCCAATCTTCGAGGCCTTAACGAGCGTCGGCGCGTAGCCCAGCACGAGCCACAAGAAAAAACGGCCGCGTCGCCCTGAGGGTGACGCGGCCGTTTCGCCTGCAACGCTCTACGCTGTTACAGCCTCGCGAACCTCGATATCCGCCCCTTCGACGGCCTCCTCCAGTTTCTCATCATCTCTGAGGTGCGTGAAATGACGCTCGAAGAAGGCCGCGATGTCATCTGTGTAGGAATGCATCACCGGAACAAGGATCAGCGTTAGGAACGTGGCGAACGTCAGGCCACAAATCACCGCGATCGCCATCGGTCCCCACCATGCCGCTTGTTCGCCGCCCCAGTAGAAGTTGGGCTGCAGGCGCCCGAAAAAGCCGTAGAAATCGATGTTCATACCGATGGCCAAAGGTATTAGCCCCACCACCGTAGTGATCGCCGTCAGCGTCACCGGCCGGAATCGCGTCAGCCCTCCACGGACCAGCGATTCGATGTTGCTCATACCGTCCCGTTCGCGAAGGATGTGGATGTAGTCGATCAGCACGATGGCGTTGTTCACCACGATGCCACCCAGGCTGATCACCCCTACCCCGCTCATGATGATGCCGAACGGCATCTGGAAGATCGTTAGACCGATCAACACGCCGACCGTCGACAGGATAATTGAGCTGAGGATGATCACCGGTCTCAGCACCGAATCGAACTGCGAAACCAGGATGAAGGCGATCAACAGCATCGCGGTCATGAACGCCCCGATCAGAAACGTCGCTGATTCCTGCTGCTCTTGTTGCTGGCCCGCGTACCGCAAGTCGTAACCCGTGGGAAGCGATGCCGCGAAGTCGGCGATCTCGGCCTGCACTTCGGCCAAGACAGCATTGGCGTTGTAGCCGGATCTCACGTCGGACGAAACCGTGACCACCCTGTCCAGGTCCTTGCGATTGATGCCGCTGAAGCTCTCGTTCACGTCCCAGCTGGCCACCGAGAGCAGCGGTACTTGGCTGCCGTCCTCGGCCACAATCGTCAAGTCGGACACCGAGCTGAGATCTTGCCGGTATTCCTCGGCCAGCCGCACGACGATGTCATATTCGTCCTTGCCATCCCGATACTCGCCGGCTTCGACGCCGTTGATCGCGCTGCGAACGGTGAAGCCGACCTTCGAAGTGTTGAGCCCAAAGAGCTGAGCTCTTTCCCGGTCGACGTTCACGGTGAGCTCCGGCCGGGCATCCGCCATGTCGCTCTCCAGGCCCTCGAGCTTCGGCGCGATGCTGGAATTCTCCAGCGTCGTCACGATCCGATCGCCCAACTGCTTCAGCAGCTGAGCATCCTCACCAACGATCTCGATGGTGATTGGCAAACCAGTCGGGGGACCATCTTGCGGCTTCTCGACGACTATGGTCGCGCCCGCGATATCACGGCCAATCGTGCTACGCATCAGCTCCAACGTCTCGAACGTATCGTGCTGTCGATACTCGTAGTCGACGAAGGTCACCGCCACAGTCGCCAGGTGTGTCCCAGCGCTTGTGCCGAAGTCACTTGCCGTCCCACCAATTGTCGAAACCACTGACTCGACGTCCTCTCGGCCGGCAAGCTCGTCCAGCTCTTCCTCGATCCGCCGCACGATGTCATTCGTCACGTCTACCCGCGTGCCTGTCGGCGCCTCCACCTGGACGTAAATCGTCGACGGCGGAATATCCTCGGGGAAGAAGACGACGCCCTTGCTGAACATCCCGAACAGCATCACAGCCCCGACCAGCGACAGACCTGCACCGACCATTACGCTGAATCGATGCGCCAAAGCCAACCGCAAAGCGCGCTCGTACCAGCGAAGCGTCGCCGGCAGGCTGACTTCCTGTATCCAGAGTGCCGCGGGAGCTAAAATGTAGTGGTGGGCCGCCCACAGCAGCGCTACCGTCGCGGCGAGTAAGATCGCCGGTAACGGTCGGATCAGCGCCACGATCACGAACGTGAGCACGGCGACGCTGGCGAAGGCCCACTTCATCTCCTTAGTGAGTCCAGGGCCCCTCTCGCCCTCGGGACGCAAGAAGAGAGAACAGAGTACAGGGTTGATGACCAGCGCAACAAACAGCGACGAACTCAAGGTGATGATCAGCGTCTTCGGCAAGTAGCCCATGAACTCGCCGACGATCCCAGGCCAGAATGCTAGAGGCGCGAAAGCCGCCAGCGTTGTGGCTGTCGCCGCCATTACCGGCATGGCAACCTCGCCCGCGGCTAGTTTTGCAGCCTCCTTGTTGTCGTATCCGTTCTCTCGGAACCGATATATGTTCTCCACGATCACAATCGCATTGTCGACCAGCATCCCCAGCGCCAGAATCAGGCTGAACAAGACGATGAAATTCATCGTCATTCCGGACAGCTGAATCACGCTGAACGACAACAGCATCGACAGTGGAATGGCGACACCGACGAACGACGCGGTGCGAATACCCAACGCGAAGAGCAGCACCGCCACGACGAAGATCAGACCCGAGATGATGTTGTTCTCGAGGCTGCTGACCATGTGGTGAACGTCTTCTGATACGTCAGAAGTGATCTTCACCGTCGTGGTCGGTGGGAAACTCGGCGTCATCTCCTCGACCGCCGCCCTAACTGCGTCAGCGGTCTGGATGATGTTCTTTCCGACGCGCTTCGAGACGGAGAGAGTAACGACGGCCTGCCCGTCGAGTCGCGCGTAGCTATCCCGTTCTTTGAATCCGAAATCGACCGTCGCCACATCGCGGATATACACCGGCCGGTCACCCGGCGTGGTGATGACGATGTCTTCGATAAGGCGAGTGTTCTCGAACTGGCCCGGCACTCGCACCAGGTATTTCATGTCACCGACGTCTATGGAGCCACCCGGTGTCGTCACGTTCTCTTCCCAGATCGCGTCGATCACGTCCTGAAACGCCAGCCCGTAGTACTTGAGCTTCGGCAGGTCGACATTGATCTGGACCTCGCGCTCCAGTCCGCCGGACAGAGTCACTTCGAGTACGTTGGGGATCTGCTCGATTCGGTCTTGGACATCTTCTGCCAGTTGCTTCAGCCTGACCAGGCTGTACTCGCCTGATATGTTCACCTGCATGATCGGGAACTCGGCGAAGTTGAACTCGATGATCATCGGTTCCTCCGCCGCCAGCGGAAGCTCGGGTTTGGCGATATCGACCTTTTCGCGCACCTGCTGGAGCGCCTCGGTCATGTCCATCCCCGCCTCGAACTCGACGACGACACTCGAGTAGCCTTCAACCGAGTTCGACGTGATCTCCTTCACGTCCCCGATCTTATTGAGCTCGAGCTCGATCTCGCGAGTGATCAGCGTCTCTATATCCTCGGGTGCGACGCCTGGATAGATCGTGTTCACCGAGATGAAGGGAACCGTGATCTCCGGCGCCGCCTCTTTCGGAACCCGGATGTAGGAAACGAACCCGGCAAGGATGATGCTGATCATCAAAACCAATACGCTGGTCGGGTGATCGACGGCGAACGAGGTCAGCCAGAACTCCTTGTACTCGCCGTGGCCTGCTCCTTCGACTCGGTCCCGACGGCGGCGGCCGTCTCCTGCCTTCTTTTGACCAAAGAACCTGGACATGTCGACCTATCCTCTATCTCTATTTCGCGCCCAACTCGGCCGCGTTTACTATGCGCACGTGATCACCAGCCTCAACCAGCTGTTGGCCGCGAATAATGATCTGATCTCCTTCGGCGAGGCCTTCCTCGACGACCACCAGGTTCGCGTAGAGCGGGCCCAAGCGAACAGGCCGCGCCTCCGCCAGCAAGCCACCGTCGGAAGACGACACAACGAAGATCTGGTAGCCGTCTTCCGTGCGAACGACCGCGTCCTGCGGAACCACAAACACATCGCTCAGACGATTGTTGGCGATTTCCACGTTGGCGACCATCTGCGGCTTCAATACGCGTCCCGGGTTATCCATCACAATCTCTATCGGGAACGTCCGGTTCCTCGGGTCTACCGTACTGCCCACGAACTGGATGACTCCGCTGTACTCCTCGTTGCCAAGTACTTCGAGGCTGATGCGAGCCGCGTCACCGGGCTGCACCGAAGCCGCGTAGCGCTCCGCTACGCCGCCGGTCACCTTGAGTCGATCGATTTCGACCAACTGCGCCACCGGCACTCCCGGCGCGACCATCTCACCGAGATCGACAAAACGGTCGTCGTATACACCCGTTATCGGCGCTCTTACTATCGTCCGTGACAACCGGGCCTGTAGCGTCTGCAAGCGGGCGGCTTGTAGTTCAGCCTGGTACTTGGCCTCCAGGAACATGATCTCGCTGCCGACCTCTTCTTCTTCCCAGAGCTGGCGTTGGCGCTCGAAGCGCTCCGCCGCCAGCTTGGATGCGGCTTCCGCCTCGTTTACCATGCCACGCAAAACTTCGTCGCGGATCTTGGCTATCGGTGCGCCGGCCCTCACGTAGTCACCCTTATCCGCGAAGAACTGCTCGATTACGCCGGTTTCCTCGGCGCTTACATCCACGTCGCTGTACGCTTCAATCTCGCCGGTCAGTCGGATGTACGTCGTGAAATCTCTCGGTGCGATCGTCTCGACCTCGACATTCACGACCTTGACGAATGCCGACCCTTCCGTCTCGGCAGCCTCGCTCTCCTGGCCCGATGGGCTACAACCAGCTACGGCGAGTGCGGCTACGAGCCCGAGCAGCAAGCCGGCGTCGTTCAGTGTTCTCTTCTCTATCATCACGGGCCTCGCCCCTTCTCTTGATGGGTACTGTGCCATTCTATTCAGAGATGCTCGTGCTCGGCTCTTCAGGTACGCCCACATCCACCAGAGGGACGATACCCACAGCTTCATCCAGAACGGCCTGCGCCAACAGGTAATCGAAGATCGCCTGCGCATACGCGAACTCTGACTCCCGCAGCAGCACTTCCCCTTCAGTTACTTCCAGCTGCGAGCTGATACCCGCCAGGTACTGTGAGGTCACGATCTGAAAACCGCGGCCAGCCTCGCTCACGGCCTCGCGCTGCGCTTCGGCCCGCTGACGAGCCTCGATCAGCGCCTCGTAGGCCGTGCGAATCTGGTTCGCCGCCTGCCGCTGCAGCAGATCGGCACTAACCTGGGCCTGCTGTCGCTCCAGAACTCGCTGCTGCATGCGTGCTGACCGCTGGAAACCTTGAAATATAGGAATCTCGACCGCTATTCCGATGTTTGCCAACGTCGACCGCTGGTTGCCCCGTTCGCCAAAGAAGTCGGGATTTCCGTTCTCCTGCGCGACGAGGCCGGCGTTAAAGATCGCGTTCAGCTTCGGGTAGTAGCTGGTCTTCTCGTACTTCACTCTGGCGTTCTGCAACTGGTAGTTGAGATGCGCCTGCCGCAGATCCGAGCGCATGGTCAACGCCATCTGGTAAAGATCTTCGAGCGAGGCATCGAGCGCGTTCTGGTATCCAACGAGACGCAGCAAGTCCCCGTTGGGGCCCTGGTTCACTTCGATCGAGGCCAGGTTGACCTGGTGCAGCTCGCCGGCTACTCGGATGGGCTGGACCTGATCCAGTCCCATCTCGACCGACAGGTCACGCTCCGCTTTCGCCAATGCGTTCACCGCTCTCTGTTGGTTCGGCCTCAGGTTGGCGAGCCGGACGCGCAGTCGCAGCACGTCGTAGTTGCTGGCCAGTCCCGAGCGGTTCATCGCCTCGGTCTCACCCAACGTCTCCTCGGTGCGCCTGATGCTCTCCTCGATCAGTCGAACATCCTCTTTGGCCAACAGCGCAGTGTAGTACGCACGTCGCACTCTCGAGGCTGTCAGCTGCGCCTGGCCACGCACGACCTCCTCCTGCATCGCTTTGAATCGACCGGCCGTGCCTACGCCGACAAATGCACCGGCGTCGAATAGCGGCTGGCGCACCCACACCTGGGCCGACCAGGCGTTGTCGGCGCCGAATCTCACCGGGACCAACTCGTTGGGATCAGCGTTGGGATCGAAGATGATCGCCGGCAAGAAGGCTTCCTGCACACGCAAGTTGCGCGTGTAGCCAACTGTCGCGTCGATCGACGGCAGAACGCTGCCCCAGGCTTCTCTTACCTGTGCGTTCGCCGACTCCAATCCGAGCTGCGCGTTCTCCAGATCCCGGTTGTTCTTCAGGGCAACAAGAATCGCATCGCGCAGCGAATAGGTATCCACATCGGGATCCTGCCCAGCCGCATCCGTCGCGGCCAGCGCCACGCTCAGCAGCACCGCCAGCCCATTGGCCTGCCACCTGGCTATCTTCAACACGCTTACTCTCCTCGCGCTGTTCATGTATGTGGTTGAGGGACTACACCCAACTACGTCGCCGTAACCTCGGTCGTTTCGGCCAGCGACGGCTGGTCGGGACGCAGCCCCTGGTATACGAAATCGGCAAACCGCTCGAAGAGCTCCAGGCCCGTGAGCTGTTCACCGCTGTGCGGACAACGCGCGTCCGGCTCGAATGCCAACTGCAGCGTCACGAGCCCATGCACCAACGTCCACAGATACAGAACCACAAGGTCGGGATCGGCACTGCGGATAGCCCCAGCATCCATTGCCTCCGCCACCGCCTGTCTGAACATCGGGTAGCCACCGCCCGCCGGCAGCTCGTCGATCTCACCCGCTTCTCCATGGGCCGCGAAGATCACACGGAAATACTCGCGGTTCTCCAACGCGAAGCGCAGGTATGCTCGACCGTGCGCTCGCATCCGCTCTCGCGAGCCCTTCGGCAGGTCCTTCACCGCATCTTGCAGGTAGCTCGTAAAGCGTTCGAAGCCCTGGTGAACGACCTGGCGTACCAGATCGCCCTTGTTTTCGAAGTAGTTGTAGATCGCCGTAGCGCTAAGCCCCACCCGGGCCGCCACGCTCCGCATCGACACGGCTTCCAGCCCGCCCTCAGCCAATAGATCCCGCGCCGCTTCCAGTATCGCTGCCTCGGTCTCCGAAGCGCGCACCGGATCCGATACTTTTGGCGTCATACCGCCTCCGAGGGTTAACAGTGTTTAGTGTACGGCGTTAAGATAACAGCGTTAACTCGGCTGTCAATGCTCGACTTCCCGTCTTGAGCGGTGAGTCTTGGCTGTCGGGCTGGGATGCTGAAGTCGCTGGCGCGGGGCGCGGCCGCGGTCGCTGACGGGGCGTCGACGCTGACCCGATGTACGATCCAGTGCTAAACAGCAAGACGGTGGACGGCCCTGCTCAACCGTCCACCGTCTACTGTCTACATTCCTACCGTCTACCGAATCAAGCGTTCTTCGCGCCCGTCGTCATCCCCGTCACCGAGTCCTTCGCGTCGCCGAAGAGCATCATCGTCTTCGGGTGGAAGAATAGCTCGTTCTCGACGCCGGCGAATCCAGCGCGCATAGAGCGCTTGAGGACGATGATGTGCTCGGCCTCGTCGACATCGAGGATCGGCATGCCGTAAAGCGGGCTCGTCGTATCATGTCGCGCCGCCGGGTTCACCACGTCGTTGGCGCCGATGACCACGGCTACCGTCGTCGTCTTGAACGCGTGGTTGATGTCGTCCATGTCAAACAACTCGTCGTAGGGCACGTTCGCTTCGGCCAACAGCACGTTCATGTGACCGGGCATGCGGCCCGCCACGGGGTGAATCGCGTACTTCACGTCCACGCCCCGGTCTTTGAGCACGTCCGCCAGTTCCCGCACCGCGTGCTGTGCCTGCGCCACCGCCATGCCATAGCCGGGTACGAATATCACGGAGTTGGCGTAGGCGAGGATCATCGCGGCCTCTTCGGCGGCGATGTCCCGCACCGTTCCCGCGTGCTCGCCGGCCCCGACACTACCGCCGGCGCCCACGTCTTCAGTACCCACCGCGCCGAACAGCACGTTGGCCAGTGAGCGGTTCATGCCGACGCACATGATGTTCGTCAGGATGAGACCGGACGCGCCGACGAGCGAGCCGCTGATGATAAGCACGCGGTTATCGACGACGAAGCCGGCGGCCGCGGCGGCGAGTCCCGAATATGAGTTCAACAGCGAGATCACCACGGGCATGTCGGCGCCACCGATCGGGATCACCGAAGTTATACCGAGCACCAACGCCAGGCCGATGATGACCAGGTAGAGCGTCAGGTTGCCCGAGTCCCACCAAACCACGTAGGCGCCGATGGCCATGATGGCGATGATCAGCGTCAGGTTCAGGCTCTTCTGCAACGGCCACGTGATGGGTGCCCCCGTCATCAGACCTTGCAGCTTCAGGAAGGCAATCATGCTACCCGAGAAGGTGACGCCACCGATCAGCGTGCCGAGCATGATGCTGACGCCGGCATCTCCCGTCAGGATGTCGCCGTGCCCGAGGATGCGGAGGAACTCCGAGATCGCCACCAGCGCTGAAGCGCCGCCGCCGAAGCCGTTGAATATTCCGACCATCTGCGGCATGGCCGTCATCTGCACGGCTCGCGCCGATATCGACCCGATCAGCGCGCCGATGATGCCGCCGATCAGAATCGCCTGCCAGTTGGCGAAGTCCGTCTCCAGCAACGTGACGATGATGGCGATCCCCATACCGACCGCCGCCATGATGTTGCCTGTCCTGGCCGTCTTCGGTGACTGCAACCGTTTCAACCCGAAGATGAACAGGGCAGCAGAAACCAGATAGGCCAGGTTTGCTACTGTAAAGAAATCCATGATCGCAGGTCCGCTATGCTAACGTTTGCAATTTCGTAATCTTGGAGTCACGGTAACGTCTAGTTGCTCGCGCCACCGGTATCCGGCTTCTTCTTGAACATCTCCAGCATGCGGTCGGTCACCAGGAATCCGCCCGCTACGTTGATCATCCCCATCGCCACGGCAATCACGCCGAGGATCAGGATCATCTGGTCACCCGCGGCTGCCGCCGTGATGATGATCGCGCCAACCACCGAGATCCCGGAGATCGCGTTCGATCCCGACATCAGCGGTGTGTGCAACAGCGGCGGCACCTTCGTGATGACCTCAAACCCCGTGAACATCGCGAGGACGAGGATGTACAGATTGTTGAGTAGTGCTTCAGGCATTTGGCTTACCTCACAGCAGCGCCTTGACGCGCTCGTTCACGACTTCTCCGTTGTGCGTGACGCAGCTGCCGCTGATCACTTCATCCTCGAAGTCCAGTTTCAGCTCGCCTTCTTTCACCATTTCGTTGAATAACGCCGTGACGTTGCGGGCGTACAGCGTGCTCGCGTCTACCGGCATCTCGCTGACCAGATTGGCCGGCCCGTGAATCGTCACACCATGCTTCACCACGGTTTTGCCGAACTCGGTGAGCGGGCAGTTTCCGCCCGTCTCCGCCGCCAGGTCGACGATCACCGAACCCTCTTTCATCCCCTTCACCGCTTCCTCTTCCACGAGGATCGGCGCCTTCTTTCCGGGGACGGCGGCGGTCGTGATCACGATGTCGGCCGCCTTGGTGTGCTCGGCGACGACCTCCTGCTGCCGCTTCGCGGAGTCCTCCGAGACCTCTTTGCCGTAGCCACCCTCGTCCTCGAGGCCCTCTTCCTGCAGCTCGATATCGATGAACTTGGCGCCCAGGCTCTGCACCTCTTCACGAGTAGCCGGACGAATGTCGTAGGCTTCCACCGAAGCGCCGAGGCGCCTGCACGTGGCGATCGCCTGGAGACCGGCAACGCCGACGCCCAGAATCACGGCTTTCGCCGGCGGGATCATTCCCGCTGCGGTCATCGACATGGGGAAAAACTTGGGAAGACTGACCGCCGCAATAAGCGCCGCCTTGTAGCCGGCGATGTTGGCCTGAGAGGAGAGGGCGTCCATCTTCTGCGCTCGGCTGATCCGCGGCACCGTCTCCATCGCGAACGAGCTGACCTTCTGCGACGCCATCTTCTTCGCCAGGTCAGGGCTGGTCAGCGGGTCCAGGAACCCGATGAGGACCAGGCCCTCTTTCATCATGTCCACTTCGGACAGTTCGGGCTTCTGGACCTTGAAGACGACGTCCGCGTCATAAGCCGCCTGGGCACCGCTGGCGATGCTCGCGCCCGCTTCCTTGTACTCGTCGTCCGAGAAGTAAGAGCTTGCTCCGGCGCCGGCTTCGATCTGCACATCGATCCCGGCGTCAACCAGCTTCTTCACTTCCTTCGGCACCAGGGCGACTCGGCGTTCGCCCTCAGCAATCTCCTTGGGGACTCCGATCTTCATGTTTCCTTCTCGTTTCGCTTGGACTCAATCTGCTTCGTGCTGCTGCTTGCTTCAGTCTTAACTTCGATTCCGCCCATGCAGGCGAGTGCTGTTATCTTGAGCTGTGGAGTATTCGGACCGACTCCGGCAACGCTGTGCTCGACCTGATCAACCGCCCCCAGCACACCTAAACCCCTCACCGTGACCGGCAGACCCGGCGGCACGACGATCTCGATGCCGCCCATCAAGGCTACGGCCGTGACGTGTGTCTCTCCTGCCGGTAACTGGGCATCTCGGAAATCCAGCTCTACACCGCCCATCACGGCGACCGCGTTGAGCCTCCGCGGCGGCGTCCATACTCCCTTCCTCGAGGCACCGCCCATCAGCGCCAAGGCCCAGCCGCGCCCGGCCGGCCGAACGGCAACGGCGGCCTCCTGTGTTCGCACCGCCACTGGAGCAGTCTCTCCCGCAACTGTCGGCAGCGCTGGCAGGTCCTTCACGAGCTCCGACAACTCGGCTTCGCTCACCGCCTTCTCCACCGCCGATAACCGCTCTTCCAGCGTCTCCAACTCGATGTGACCGGCTGCGAAGTGCTCGCAGAGCTCGTCCACAGCCTGGTCGCGTCGTTCCGGTGACGGTGGCTGGGCGGCCAGCGATCGATCGCTCATAGCCCCCCGACGCTTGGGTCAAGGTAGCTGTCGCGCCTTTGACCGTGGCTGAATTTCATAGGACCGGCCCCCAATCTCCACGCACTTTCCATGCCCGTCAAGGCGTGGCCCCGAAGGCCGCGGTTCCGGCGATTCGCCTGCCAGAACGCCCTCTTTTCAGGAATGGCGACCGGCGCCGAGGTGTGACATTTTGCCCCCATCCGGCGCGCCTGTCATCAGAATCAAAAGCGGAAGGGCCTGCCCATCGGCAGGCCCCCGTCGACCCCTAGCGTTGTTGGTCGCCGGCTTTGTTGGTAAGCCTAGTGGGTTTCGGCGCTCATCTCCGCCGCCACGCGATCCGCCTCACGCCACACGCGTAGCAGATTCCCACCCCACAGCTTGCGAATCTCCTCCTCGGAGTAGCCGCGCCGGACCAGCTCGAGGGTCACGTTGAAGGTCTCGCTGGCGTCGTTCCAGCCGTATACGCCGCCGCCGCCGTCGAAGTCCGAGCTGATGCCCACGTGATCGATACCAATCAGCTCGACGGCATGGTCGATGTGATCGACGAAATCGGCGACGGTGGTCGGCCACTCTGCTTCGATCTCTCCCGCACGCCGGCGGTACTCGTTTCTCTCTTCATCCGACAGCGTGCCCCATGCAGCGTAGCTGGTAACGCCCATCTCTGCGCGGAGCTCCTCCATCGCCTCCACTTTCTCGGGTGGATCTTCCTTCACGAAAGAGCCGAGGCCGACGATCTGGATGACGCCACCGTTCTCTTTCAAGGCCAGGAGTTGTTCGTCGTCCATGTTGCGCGGAATGGGTCGCAATGCGGCTGTGGAGGAGTGGGATGCGATGACCGGAGCCCGAGACAGGCGCGCCGCGTCGAGCATCGATTTCTTCGAGATATGTGAAACATCGATCAGCATTCCGACGCGGTTCATCTCAGCGATTACTTGCTCTCCGAATTCGCTGACCCCGTTGTGTTCGCTCTCCGCATCTCCAAGACCGTCCCGCGGATTCGCCGAATCGCAGATATCGTTGTGTCCGTTGTGAGACAGTGTCATGTAGCGGGCACCTAGATCGTAGTATTTCTCCACCAGGCTCAGGTCACGGCCGATAGCATAGCCGTTCTCGATACCGATACACGCGACCAATTTCCCGCTGGCATGGATACGTTCCACGTCGTCCGGCGTGTAGGCCAGCTCGATGCGGTCCGGATACATCTCAGCGGCCATGCGGTGGATGGCGTCGAACTTCATCATCGCGGCATCCTTCGTCGCTTCGTAGTTCTCAGGAGTCCGTTCCGTTTGACCCACGTAGACCACGAAGAAGCCGACATCGAGGCCACCTTCCTCCATCTTCGGCAAATCGACCTGCCGATCGCCGCGTACTCCCGGGTCGACCTCGGCTGTCGCGAAGTTCGACGGGATGTCGTCGTGCGTATCGATTGTGATCACACGATCGTGGATCTCACGCGCCCTGGCAGTCAATTCCTCTTCGGTTTCTACTCCGGAACAGGCGACCGCCAACAGTATGACAGGAACGAACGACCTACGTAGCATGCGTATCTCCCTTCCTCAGGTGCCACCGTTGAATCTGTAGAGATTAGCCTGTCCGGGGTCCCCAAGCGAGGCTGGGCGAATCCGGGGCCGGGACAGATTATTGATCTTCCAGAAGTAAGTTCTCGAAGCGCTGCGAATCCCGCAATGAATCCCAGGTTGGGTCAACACCCATCCAGGATCGCGACATCGGCCCTTCGCCGTCCCGCAGCAGCGTCTCGAGAGCGGTGACCGCCGAGTCGATGTCACCCACCAACACGTAGATATGGGCCAGGTTGTCTAGGAAAGCACCCCCGACATACGGCTCTTCCGACACCGGCGTCAATCGGGTCGCTTCCTCACCTTCTCGAACCGCGTCGCTCACCAGGCCGAGTCCCGCGTAGGCCAGTCCCAATTGCGCGCGGTAGCGCGGTTCCTGCGGATGTTCTTCGACGCTTCGCTCGAGAAGCACGCGAGCCGAGTCGAAGTAGGCGAGCGCCGCCGCGGACTCTCCCATTCTCTCGCGCAAGATACCGCTGGCCAGATAATACGAGCCCGAATCGGCGCCAAACGAGTCTACGTATAGTCGATCCAGCGCTCGCTCGTAGTCCTCGATGCTGCCGAACATGAGCATCCGGAAATTCGCCCAGTAGAGATTGGTGTAGATTTCGGAAAGCTTCATTCGGGCAAGCTCGAAGTTCGGATCGTATTCCACCGCCAACTCGAACATCTCGATCGCTTGCTGCGCCGCGGCCGGCGACGTGCTCCGCTTCAGTAGCTGGTTGCCCAACTGATAGAACCGGTACGCATCCAGATTCTCGGTTGGGGTCTCTTGCAGCGCCAACCGCTCCGGCTCTACGATCGTGACGTCCAAGGCTTCCACGACGCGTTCCGCGATCTGGGTCTGGACCTGGAACACACTCTCCAGCGGTTCCTCGTAGATCTCCGCCCACACGTGCGTGTCGTCGCCCACACGGATCAGCTGCGGAGTGACGCGTACGCGGCCCGGACCGTCGCCTGGATTCTCCCAGCGAACCGTTCCCTCCAGTACGTAGTCACACGCCAACTCCTCGCCTATCTCCCGCGCCGTCATCTCAGAATCTTTGTATTGGATCGCCGTGGTTCGGGCTATGACACCCAGACCCTGGATGCTGGCCAGTCGTGCCGTTATCTCCTCCGTGATTCCGTCGGCAAAGTACTTATCGATCGGCGACCCGAGATTGACGAACGGCAAGACAACCAGCATGGTCCGCTCGTCGCCTCTGGCGACCGCACCCTCGTTGCTGACGCTCCACCAGCCCGGTAATCGCGGCAACACATACCAGCCGGCCACCACCGTCATCAACACGACCAGCACCACGGAAGCGAGCGCGATCGACCGGCCCGACTTGCCGGAAAGACCCGGAACCTGCAGCGGTTTCGTGCGCACCACACCTTCGCGTGTGATGTCGTAGTACCAGGCCATGACGAGTGCGACGGGGAAACAGAGGAGGGACAAGGCGACGACGAAGGTGAGGCTCCATTCGGGAAGGCGGAGCGCTGGGAAGACGATCTCCGCCACTTGCAATATGACGAACACGACAACGGCATACAGAACGGCCACGCGGAAGACACGCCGCCGCTCCAACTCCGCTATGAACTCGCGAAGCCTGGACGGATTGTCGTTCATATTGCCTACGCCAATTCCTAGACCGGCCGCCAGAATTCGCCCCAGCGTCCCGGCCACCCAATTCACCCACCGAAGTGTGGTCGGCTCTGCCCTTCTCTGGATTAGAGCCCCCGACCACCATCTAACGTTGCAAACGCCCGCTATGCTTCCCGACGTACCAGCGAAACCAGCGGTTTCAGCAGCTTACCATAACCCCCGGCAGCCGCCAAGATATCAGCCGGCTACTGTCTTCCGAACGCCGTGCTGAGTGGGCCCGTCGGGGTGCCCGTGTTCAGCGCCGGCAAGCCCTCGCATCGCGGAAGTTGCTGGCTGGGTATTTCCAGCATGCACCGCGTGTACTGGCTTCGGATTTCACCTCTCCAACCACTTCCGGTCACCGTCATCTCGATGGGAGTCGACGGCTGCTTGTAACTAACGCTGTCCAGCTCCGCCAGGCTTCTGGCAAATCGTCCGTAGATGGTGTTGAACCACTTCTGAGCACTCTTGAGGTCCATCAACTGCTCGTCGAACAACCGTTCATCCTCCACCACGCGGCTTCTCTCGAGGTTGTACGCCTGACTGAAGGGCGGCTCGAAGAGCAGGAATCTCCAGCTCTCCTCATTCTCTTCGAAGTACGCCGCGACCAGCGTAGCGGTCTCGTCCTCGCCGTCGATGACCTTGAATTCGACTTGTCGACCGTTTGGCGTCTCGTTTACGCCCTCGATCCGAACGAACGTGCTATCGGTGCATCCAAACGGCCAGCCTTCGCAGAATTCCTGGCGGATCTGAAGAGCGGCGTCCTCCTCATCGAAGCTGTCGCACGCGGCCAGCAGCATCAGGCAAGCGGACAAGAACAGGGTAGATCTCCAACGGGACATAGCGCACACCTCGGATGTTCAGGCGTAGTCGGGCGCAAGCCGGCGGATGGCGGGTGGAGTTAGCCCTGAACCGGTAGTTCAGGAAATTTAGGCAGGTACGGTGATCGTGACAACTTGGGAGGGAGTTGGGCCGGATCCGAGAACCTTGCTACTCGGAGGACTCTTCAGCCGCCTTCTTCGCCTGCTCTTTCCTCGGTCGATCCAGCGTCAACCGCACCTCAGGGACTCGTTTCCGGGTTGTAACATCGGCCACGGCCTCCCTCCCCCGGACTTTGACCTGGCCGCTCGGCAACACGTGGAAGTTCCGGCGAAATGCGGTTTCGCCCTCATCGACCACTTGTCGCATGACATCCATCTCCCGATCGCCCCGCTCGATGATGTCGATGGAGCCACCTTCCGACCGTATCATTACAGTTAGCTGTATCGGATAGCTCAGGCCGCCCGGGTTGTACTCGATAGCCTGTTTTAACGTCCAAAACGCGGCCAGCTCAGCCTGCGCCACGTTCGGTCGGCCACTCTCCCACAGCACCTTACTGAGAAACGACATGAACGGCTCAGCGGTAGACCGGGCGCTACCGATAACCGACCAGGCCAGGTCGGGAGTGATCTCGGTCAGCGAGCACTCGGGGTCCAGCTTGAAGAGCCGCAACACGTTGTGGAAGGGAATGCCAAGCAACGACTGGCTGACGACAAACTCGTTCGATGTGATCCCGAACCCCGGCAGGCCCTGCAGCGTCCGGTGGATCGCTACGGTCCGCTGGATGGGCGCCGCCAGCGCTTCACGCAGCTTCTCCCGTAGCATCCCCTCGGATATGTCCCGCTTCTCCGGCTCCGACAGGCTGCGCTCGAGGGCGAGCGCCATCTCCTGGGCCAGGCCATCGTGCCCCGATACGCCCAGCACTGCCTGCCCGCTCACAACCTGCAGTTTCTTGGACCACTGGCGTGCCGACGGCAGGCCGTCCTCGGAGGGCATTGTCGACGGGCCGCTGGCGGCAAGCACTACAGCGTCGGCGCACCGTATACCCACGATCAGAGACACTAATCCACTCCTGAGTGAGGTGCTGTTGCCCCGCGCGGGATAGCCATAGCCGGAAAACAGGCGGCCATGTCAGGGGGAGTGCCGAGAAAGTTATTCAATGGTAGGGCCAATCACAAGCGAAACAATGACCTAGCGACCCTGATTGCGGTCGGGATCAGCGGTTCCGTGCCGTGATTCGGGAGCCGCCCCCTTGCCTAACCCCCCAAGAAACAACAGATTACAGGTCACCCCCTTCGTCCCGCCGTTTACTAATATGCTCATGCAGGATCTCAAAAACATCCAGAAACAGCTGGCCCAGGAAGAACAGGCTCTCCTTACGGCCAGAGACCAGGTACGTGCGGCTCATCAGCGGATCGAGGAGGCGCGTGGCCAGATCACGGCCATCCAGGCGCAGATCCAGTCAACGCAGCGCAAGATCCAGGAACTCGAGAGCCACGCACAATCGATCGAGAAGCGCGTCGCTCTTCTTCGGGCCTATATGGAGATGGCGGCATCTTCTCCGGCCGGAGAGCCACCTCCGCCGCCCGCACCGGAACCCGCCCCACAACCCGCGGCCCCGATGACGCCGAAGCCGAAGGCCCAGGCCAAGCCAGCTCAGCCGGTGGCTACACCGGAGCCAACGGAGCCGGCGATCGATGAGTCGATCGATGCGGCCATGATGGAGCCTGACGAAGACGATGAACTGGACGACCTGGAGTTCGGCCAGCCCCTAACTGCGCCGACCGTCCCCGATGCGCCCGCCGCTACTGATCCAGGCCCCATCACCTTCGAGACCATGGACGAGGAGTACTTCACCCACGAGCTGTTGCCGCGAACCTCCACGTTCGAGGAGGAGCTCATCTTGCTCCTCGCCTACCACCGGAAAGCGATCAAGCCGAAGGACATCGCGAATCGGTTCAAGAGGCTCGACTATACGCCGAAGACCAGCACGACGGAGAAGAACATCAAACAGCAGGTCGAGGGCAGCCACTTTTTCGAGTTAGCTGGCGAAGGCCGAGTCGCTCTCACCGATGAAGGCCGCACAGAGGCACAGCACCTCCTGGACACACTCCGCTGACTGCCGCCGCCCCGGCGCCTCTGGCGACCGGGAGATCGGCGACCCAGATTCAGGCCATCGACATCCAGCAATAATGTCACTCCCCACTAGGCGAGGAGGTGCCCAATGGCCGATAGCGTCTATAAGGTCATCGAACTGGTCGGAACGAGCTCCAAAGGCTGGGAGGATGCGGCAAAGAATGCGGTGGACACTGCCGGCGAAAGCCTCAAGAATCTGCGGATCGCAGAGATCGCCAAGCTGGACATGTCCGTAGAGGATGGCAGCGTCCGTTACCGCGCCCGCGTCGCGCTTTCGTTCAAGATCGAAACGTGATCCCGACGCCGATTTCGTGACTCTCGATGACGAAGCGGGGCGGCCAAGACCTGGCCGCCCCGCTCGAGTCCCAACACTTCTGCCCAGCCGTCACGTCGCGGGACGCGTATAGACCTCCAGCCACTGAAGACCCACATCGTCCGTCCGAACGGCGTAGAGCTTTCCGATGCCGAAGCCCACAAGATCCCGCCCGGCTGGCAGTGAGACCGATCCTTTCAGCTGCGCGTCGCTGCCAAACACGTCGAAATGGACGGCCGCCCCCGCGGGCACGTGACGCGCGACCCATATGTCACCTTCCGGAGTCACGAAAACGCCGTTCGCCTCGAACGCCGGCTTGTACTCCGGCCATTCGAACGTATCGAGGGCCGGCGAATCGCCACCGCCGCCACGACCCATCTGCATCTGGCGCTGACCATTGTTCATAGAAATGCCGACCGAGATTCCGTTGCTTAACCCCTCGACCCACTCCTCCTTCTCGGCGCGCCCGATGGCGACCGGTTCGTAATCCACCGGGTCACCGACAACCACACGACCATCGGGGTCAATCCACTCAACGTGGTAGTCGCCCGACCTGGCCACCGCCACGCGACCGTCCCACGACACCGCCCAGGCATCCTCTGGTGACAACGGCACCGGCCTGATCATCACGTTCTGGTTGCCCGCACCACCCTGGGTCGACCGCTTCATGTCGGGGATCTTCACCATCGCCAGCGTGTCGTAGACGCCGGCCGCGCGATCGTAGCGCGCCACGGCCGCCGAGTCGGGTAGCTGTCCCATCATACCGCCCATCGGCCGGAAGTAGAGTTTCCCCTGCGAGTCTGTCGCCCGGGGCAATACAATCTGCAGTCCGCCCGACGCTGGATCGCCCTGGGCGATCGGCATCGTCTCCGTGAAGCTCCGATCCGGGCCCAACACCGTCAGCCGAGCGTTGCCCAGATCGACCAGCAGAACCGAGTCACCCGGCAGCGGGAACACCGCGTCCGGCTGGTTGTACTCTCCCGGTCCCTTGCCGACCGCACCAACCGTATCCGCCGTCCCCGCCGCCATGTCCGCGACGACCAACGCCTGACCCAGCGGATCGGCGACCATCACCCGGCCGTCGGGCAACTCGTGTACGCGCTGAACCATGCTGAACGCTTGTGGGAAGGTCGTCTCCAGTTCCGCCGAGACCGCCAAGGACGTGTCGTCCTGCGCCGCCCCGGAACAGGCGGCCAACACCAGGACAGGAAGGATGAGCGTGAAACCTCTCGCTCCTCGCAACATAAGCTAGTTCTCCATCGATTTAGGGTAGGCTACTTGTCGTGTTAGATGCGCGAAGGCGGCTGAGCGTCGCATACCGCTCAGCCCACCTTCGAGAACCGATCCGGCCTGAACGCATGCCATGCGAACTCCGATGCGCCCGACACCATCAGGTCGGCAACGATCTCCCCAACCAGTGGTGCGATCAATATCCCATCTCGTCCGTAGCCGGTGGCGTAGAACAGTCCACCCAGATCGGGATCCGGACCGATCACAGGCAACGAGTCGTCGCAGATCGGCCTGAGGCC
>JBDHJS010000003.1:0-210668 GCA_039586795.1 Gemmatimonadota bacterium | reverse complement strand
GAATAATCGGGCATGCCGTCGTTCCAGCTAGGCGCATTTAGGCCGAGGTAGAGAAGACCGTTGATGGAGGAAGGCCCTGTCTCGAGCGCGGGTAGTAGTTCGCCCGGCTCCGAGGAAACGCCTATGACGATAGTATTCTGGAGGGGCGAGTCTTCACAGGCCGCGGTCGCTTGTACGACAGCGAATGCGGTGACGAGAGTGAGCAGGGGACGTATTTGCACGTTCATGAGCGGTCACTCGGAGCAATCCACCATTCCTGGACGTTAATGAAGTTCCCACGAATATCCATCTCGACATTTCTGACCCGTTGCCGTATGCCGTTGGGCCGTACGTCATAGTAGATGAATGTGTAGGGCTGATCGCGCTGAATGATTTCCTGATATTCGTGCCAGAGTGGTAGAGCTTGTGAGCGATCCTCCAGGAGCATGACCCGATCGAGGAGTTCGTCTACCCGCGGGTTGCAGTAGGACGCCCACTGGAACGGGCCATCGATTCGCGAGCACGCGAAGAGGTTTCTGTCATCCAGTCGGAACTCGGCCGTCCATCCGAGTACGAATGCGTCGAAGCGTCGCTCGGGGCTTGTTATATCCTCGGCGAGACTTTGGGCCTCTTGAACATCTGTCCTGACCTCGATGCCAATCTGCGCCAGGTCGGCCTGGACAAGGGCCATGATGTCTTCCCGAGTGGGATTCGGATTGGTCCTGAGCTCGAAGGAAGCGCGAATGCCGTCTCGCTCGCGGACGCCGTCTCCGTCGCTATCGATCCAGCCTGCTGAGTCGAGAAGGCTGCGCGCCGCGTCGGGGTTGTAAGTGAGTTGCGGGAGATCGCGGTCGAACGCCCAGTGAAAGGGCGGCACGGAGCCTTTAGCCGTTTCGCCGAATCCATTGCGGGCGATCTGTATGATCTGTTCGCGGTTGATCCCGAGCGTCATCGCTCTCCGCACCCGGGCATCGCTGAATAGAGGCAGTCTCCCGTTCCAATTGATGAACGCATAGCTACGACTCGGGAAAACGAGGGTCCGGCGGTCAGGGTCTTCCTCGATCGCCGCTACCTGTTGCGGAGCTACAGAGAAGTAAACATCGACCTCTCCAGCCAGGAACTCGGTCAACCGGGTCGTTTGGTCCTCGATCACCCTGTAGACGAGCCGGTCTATGTATGGCCGACCGCCGAGCGCTTCCGGGAAATCGGGATTGGCTTCGAATATCCAGCGGTCACCCTGCCGGTGCTCGACGAACCGGAACGGGCCATTGCCGATCGGCGTCTCCGTTCCGAACGGATGGAACGCCAGTTCGGCCGGTGGCACGTTGCCCAGGATGTGTTCAGGCATGGGCACGACGACCGCCCACGGGTCGAGGTAGCCGGGGTGTCTTTGGAAGTAGAACGTGATCGTGTAATCATCGACGACGGTTGCGCTGTCGTACGGAGCGAGAAGCGATTGATCGGGATAGCCGGTTGCCGGGTCCTTGATCCGGTCGAATGTGAACTTGACGTCCCGGGCCGTGGTCGGCTCGCCATCGTGCCAACGGACGTCGTTTCGCAGGTAGAACGTGATCGCGGACCCGCTCTGCGAATCTTCGACTTCCCAGCGCTCAGCAAGAAAGGGTTCGGGAGTCAGGCTTTCGTCGTAACGGGCCAGAGCCGTGAACAGCACGGACCTCTGTAGCTCGTGCGCGTTTTCGTCGACGCTGGCGAAATGGTTCATGGTACTGGGCTCGGCCAGGTAGGCCGTGACCACGGTACCTCCGTAGCGCAGCGAGTCGGCGATAGCACCCTCGTCACGGCCTCCTCCATCGCCCGCGCAGCCAGCTAGCGTGAGAAGCGCGAGCAGCCCTCCTGCCACTTTCAGCCGCATGAGATCAATCCTTCCGGGATCAGTCTTGGCCCTCAGAAATGGACCATTGTGCGATGTTGACGAGAGTACCTCGAGCGTCCATCCGTACGCCGCTCAGGCGGTCTGAGACAGACGCCAGCTCATCGAGCCACATGAGGAAAGTAAACGGTTGAGCTTCTTGTAGCGCTAGGGAGAACTCTGACCACGCTGCACCGCCGGCACCCGCTTCGGCGACCGCCATCGCCCGCTCCATCAGCGCGTCTACGCGCTCATCCTTGAGGCCGCTTCGATTATAGCTGCCCGCTCGGTCCGCTTGCGATGAGTGGAAGAGTGAGAAAGGGTCGACGCGGAAATTGTCCAACACCCAGCTCTGGACGACGGCCTCGAAATCACGAGCACGGTGCCGGGCGAGCAGAGTTTGCCACTCCATGGTCCTGACATCGACTTGCAGGCCGAGATCCGTGAGGCTGGCCTGCACGATCTGGGCGATGTCCGTCCTCACCGGGTTCTCGCTGTTGGTCATCAGCGTGAATCGAAAGAGCCGCCCGTCGAGGCTTTCGCGAGTACCATCACCATCACGGTCGCGCCATCCCAACTCGTCGAGCAACGCCGCCGCCGCGGCTGGGTCGTTGGGGAGCGGATCGATGTCGGGGTACATAGGGTGCCACGGAGCGATCGTGCCTGTCGCCGCCTCGCCGTAGCCGTACAGCAGGACATCGATGAGTTCTTGGCGATCGATGGCCATCGTTAGGGCGCGGCGCACGCGCGGGTCGTCGAGCGGCGGTTCACGGGTGTTCCAGCCGATGTAGTAGTATTCTCGCGACGGCCAACTCAGCAGGTGGACTCCAGAAGCCTCGGTTACACGGTGCGCCTGTTGGGGGAAGATAGAGCCGTTGATGTCGACGCCGCCGGTGAGCGTCTCGGACAAGAGGGTGGACGCATCTCCGACGAAGCGGATCACCACGCGCTTGAGCACGGGCGGTCCGCCGAGTGACCGTGCGAACTGCGGGTTTCGCTCCAGAGTCACGCTGACGCCGGACTCCCAGGACACGAATCGAAACGGTCCGCTGCCTACCGGGTGGCGGTTGAAGTCGGCCCGGATCAGCTCGCTGGGTGGTATGTCCTCCAGCAGGTGTTTGGGGGCCGGCGGCCACCAGAATCCGTCCAGCGGTCTTGCATGTGGCGCAGTGAACTCGAACCGGATCGTGAAGGAATCGATGACCTCCACGGATCGCACTCGATCAAGGTAAGCGGAGGAGAGAACGGAGGCGGTAGTCGGTTCCTTCGCGCGCTCGAACGTGAACGCCACATCGTGCGCCGTCACCAGTCGGCCATCGTGCCATCGGACATCGCGGTTGAGGTGGAACGTTACGCCGTCCGGCTCCAGCTCCCACTCTCTTGCCAGGTAGGGCACGGGCTCAAAGGACTCATCATATTGGATCAATGGGGTGAACAGCATGAAATAGTTCACCTCATTGGTGTTCTGGTCGGTGTTGACTATAGGATTGAACGCTTGCGTTTCGGCGCTGAAGGCTACGATGACGGTGCCTGCCCGGGCACGGTCCTCGGTTCGCTCACCACCGCACGCGACGGCAAGCGCGATGGCAAAACAGCGCGCGGTGAGGGATGCCTGAGTCTTTACCGACGCCATGTCCACTCGGGATCGGAGAAGTGATAGCTGTAATGCTCTGCCAAGTCTCGCTCTTCCTCGGCCAGCTGTGATTGAACCAGCTCGATTCCCAGCGTCTGCTCGAAACCACTCAGCAGACCCTCTACCAATTCGCTCCATGTGGGAAGGTGCCGCAACAGCTCGTCAAGCGCTGCTGGCCGCTCGGGCTTACCCTCCCGCCAGGAGATCTTGAGCAGCTCGGTGGTTGGGGACTGGTCCCCGGCCAACAGAATCGATCCATGCTGGAGCAGCACACCGCGATCACGCAGCTGCGCGCTTCCAACCAGCTTGCGCGTTCCGGAAACGATTGCGCCGCCGTCCGTTTCCTGGAAGCACGGAATTGTCGAGGGCGCCATAGCGTAGGCGTGTTCAACGATCTCCGTGGCGGCTCCGAGCGATTGGAGGCCGGCGAGCAAGGCCTTGTGGATAGCTTCGTAAGTGCGCCTGGGCCCACCCAGCTGGCGATCGCCGACCGCAACCGAGTAAGTGATCTCACGGTGGTGGAACACGGCGCGGCCGCCGGTTGGCCGGCGCACGAAGTCAATGCCGCGGCGTGCCGCCGCCTCTTCATCGTAGCGGCCCTTAGCCGGCTGATTGCGACCCAACGATACGCATGCGGGCCACCAGCGATAGAACCGCAGAACTGGCGTGCCACACCAGCGGACCGAGTCCGCCAGCGCCATGTCGATCGACATGTTCTTAACGCCTGTGTCGGCTGGACTCTCTACCAGGCGCCAACTGGTCGGGGCGGATTGGCCTGAGCGCTCATCGCGCGCCGGTGGTTTCGCCGTACTCACAGTTCGGGTGCGCTCCCATATAGGGCGGGTTGCGCTGGGTGTCGGCAGGGGGAGTACTTGAGATCAGAACGTCGAGTGTCGGACACGTTAACTTAACACTTCCGCGTCCGACATTCGACGCTCTTTGCTACTCATCGAGTTTGAATCGAACATCCGGCTGTCGGCTGGCCCGCGCTTCGTCCAGCCTCCGCACCGGTGTCGTGTACGGTGCGTTCTTCAAGAACTCCGGATCCTTCTCAGCCTCTTGAGCGATCTGCAACATCGCCTCGCAGAAGCGATCGAGCTCTTGCTTGGTCTCGGTTTCCGTCGGCTCTGCCATGATCGCCTCGGGGACGATCAACGGGAAATAGACGGTGGGTGCGTGGATGCCGAAGTCGAGAAGGCGTTTCGCCACATCTAGAGTGCGAACTCCATGCTGCTTGAGGAACGATCCGGAGAAGACCGACTCGTGGAGACCCCGGCCGTAGGGGAGGTCGTATATCTTGTCCAGCCGTGCCGACACGTAGGCGTTGTTGAGCACCGCGGCGTAGCCCGTATCCTTCATTCCCTCCTGGCCGAGCATGAGAATGTAGGTGTAGGCACGCACCAGCACGCCGAAGTTGCCCCAGAAACCGTGAACCTTACCGATGCTGGTCGGGCGCTCCCAGTCCAGGGCGTAACTCGCGTCGTCTTTCTGCATCAGAATCGGGAGCGGCAGATACGGGGCCAGGTGCTCCTTGACCGCTACAGGTCCGGCTCCTGGTCCGCCGCCGCCGTGCGGCGTCGAGAACGTCTTGTGGAGGTTCAGGTGTACGATGTCATAGCCGAGGTCCCCCGGTCGAGCGATACCAATCAGCGCGTTGAGGTTGGCGCCGTCCATATAGAGGAGCCCACCGGCGTCGTGGACTAGCTTGGCGATAGTCTCAATGTCAGATTCGAATTTTCCGAGCGTGTTCGGGTTCGTGAGCATCACGCCCGCCACGTCGTCACCCAGCGCTGCTTCGAGCATCGCCGGGTCCATGCGTCCCTCTTCGTCGGACTTCAGCGTAACGACTTCATAGCCTGCCATGATTACGGTGGCCGGGTTCGTTCCGTGTGCGCTGTCCGGAATGATGATCTTCTTTCGCGGATCACCGTTGGCGGTATGGTAGGCTCGGAATAGAAGGGCGCCGACCAGCTCGCCTTGGGCGCCGGCTGCCGGCTGTAGTGTAATCGCGTCCATTCCGGTGATTTCCTTCAGCCACTCGCCGAGCTCCCACATGAGCCGAAGCGCGCCCTGCACGGCAGAAGTCGGCTGGAACGGATGCAGATCGACAAGGCCCGGCAGACGCGCGGTCTGCTCGTTCACCTTCGGGTTGTACTTCATGGTGCACGAGCCGAGGGGGTAGAAGCCCTTGTCATCGTGGTGATTCTTGAGAGAGATCTCAGTGAAGTGCCGGACCACCTCGTTCTCGGGAACCTCGGGCAAGGCAGGAGGCTCAGCGCGCAGCGCCGAATCCGGCATCAGCTCGTTCAAGGGTCGCGTCGGAACGTCTGGCTTTGGCACCGCCGTGCCGCGTCGGCCCGTCCGCGACCGGTCGAAGATTAATCTTGTATCGGTAGGTTTTGGATCTTTGTCAGACATTGAGTCACGTCGTTCTTTCGGTTGCCGTTTCTATCGAGCAGCGAATACCGTTCGGCTGCCTACGCTCGGGGTCTTCTAGAAGGCATGACTCTGCCCCGGCTCGAGTATCACTACGGCAGCTGTGCTTCCTACTTTGTCCGCAAAAGCCACCGGGTCCTGGTTGATCATGTCGAACGTATTGTAGTGCATCGGGATGACGGCCTTGGGCTTGATCATCTGCACCGCCCGCGCAGCGTCATCGGGTCCCATAGTGAAGTTGTCGCCGATTGGCAGGCAGGCGACGTCGACCTGGCCTTCGAGCAACTCCATGTCCTTGAGCAAAGCCGTGTCGCCTGCGTGGTATATGTTCTTGCCGTCTATCGTCATGAGGAAGCCACCGGGGACCGTCGTGAATCGCCCGGACTCGTCGCAGTCGAGGGCGCCGCCGTGAAGGGCGGGCGTCATCTTGATATAACCGACGGGGAAATTGTAGCCGCCGCCTATATGCAACGGGTGAGCGTTCTCGATACCCTCTACCTGCTGGGCGTAGCTGACGATCTCGAAAGTCGAAACGACCTTCGCTCCGGTGCGGCGTGCGATATCGAAGCCATCGCCGATGTGGTCGCCGTGGCCGTGAGTGAACAGGACGTAATCGACCTTTTCCATGGCGTCCGGGCCGACATCGGCCACCGGATTGCCGGTCAGAAATGGATCGATCAGGAGCACCGTGCCGTCATCGGTGGCAACAGTGAAGCACGAATGGCCGTGAAACGTGAGCTTTGGCATCTTACGCCTCCTTCAATACCTCCAGCAGGAGCTCCACGTCAGCCTGAGAGCGCTTCTCCGTAAACGCGACCAGCAAGCCGTCCTCCACATCGATGTGGGGGAAGCGCGTTAGCGCCACGCCTGGCAACACGCCCCTCTCCGACCCCATCCCGATGATCTCGCGAGCGGGTCGGGGCGTCTTCAGGGCGAATTCCCTGAAGAAAGGCGAGTCGGGAAACATGGGCTCCAGCGACGTCTCTGCGACGATCCGGTCGTAGGCGTAGTGGGCGATTTGCGCGGAGGTGTCGGCGACCTGGCGCAGTCCTTCCTTTCCTACAGTAGACAGGTAGATCGTTGCCGCCAGGGCCATCAGGCCCTGGTTCGTGCAGATGTTGCTCGTCGCTTTCTCACGGCGAATGTGCTGCTCTCGGGTCTGCAATGTGAGCACGAAGCCGCGTCTTCCGTCGACGTCCTCCGTGGCACCGACGATTCGACCCGGCATGTTTCGGATATGGTTCTGGCGTGCGGCGAACAGCCCAAGGACGGGCCCGCCGAAGCTCAGGGGTATGCCGAACGGCTGCCCTTCCGCGACGGCGATGTCCGCGCCACACTCGCCAGGGCTCTTCAGGACAGCCAGCGAGACGGGGTCCACGACCGCGATGAGAAGCGCCCCCACGTCGTGGGCCAACGCGGCCAACGCAGAAAGGTCCTCGATGATTCCATAGAAGTTGGGAGTCTGGACGATCACCGCTGCAGTGTCCTCATCCAATATCCCTTTAAGCGCATCGAGGTCCGTGACGCCGTTGGACGATCGGGGCGCGATTTCCACCGGTATCTGAAGGCCAAGGTTGTAGGTGTCGAGAACCTGGCGGTAGTGAGGGTTGGCGGTGATCGAGAGAACGATCTTGCTTCGCTTACGCTGGATCGCGTTGGCCATGATTGCGGCCTCGGCCATGGCGGACGCGCCGTCGTACATCGAGGCGTTGGCCACATCGAGGCCCATGAGCTCGCAGACCATGCTCTGGAACTCGTAGATCGATTGCAGCGTACCCTGGCTGACCTCCGCCTGGTACGGAGTGTAGGCCGTATACAGCTCGCTGCGCCTGATGAGATGGTCGACCGCCGCAGGTACGTAGTGATCGTAATAACCGGCGCCAGCGAAGCAGAGTAGGTTCTTGCTCTCCCCGGCAAGTTCTTGGAGCGCCTTCACCGCCTCCCATTCCGACAAGGCGGGCGGCAGATCCAGCGGCCGGTTCAGGCGAAGGTTCTCCGGGATATCGGTAAAAAGATCCTCTTCGGAGGAGGCGCCTACCGTGCGGAGCATCTCCTGACGGTCCGCCTCCGAATGCGGAACGTAACTCATGGTTATATCAATCTTTCTCCAGGTGCCACGTCGACTGGCTAGGCCTTTGCGAGCCTAGCTGTCGGCGATCAAGGCCTTGTATGCGTCTGCTGAGAGCAGGGCGTCCAGCTCAGATGGATCGTTGACTCGGAGCTTGACCATCCAGCCCTCGCCGTAAGGGTCACGATTCACGACGCCGGGCTCGTCAGCCAGGCCGTCGTTCACCGCAGTCACCTCGCCACCAACCGGCGTGTAAAGGTCAGACACCGCCTTGACCGCCTCGATGGCTCCGAACGGCTCCATCTTGGTGTACGAGCTCCCGACGTCTGGGAGTTCAACGAAGACGATGTCGCTTAGCTCTCCCTGGGCGAAGTCGGTGATACCGACGGAGATCTCGTCGTCGCCCAGCTTCTCTACCCACTCGTGCTCTTCTGTATAGAGCAGATTATCGGGGACTTTCGCTTCAGCCATTGTTCCTCCGCAATGGGATCCATTCACAGGTTGGGGACCGCTTGGCGCGTCACAATACCCGACGGGGCCAAGCGCCGTCAAGGCTGCTCAGGCAGACGGGGGCAGGGCGGGACGAAGGTGGATCAAAAAGCTTGCCCCAAGGCGTGTTCAGGCCGTAGGTTGTGGGGACGCCAGGCGTGTAACGCTAGGCGTCACAGTGACTTCGTGCCCTTGGCGTTAACCCGAACGAAAGGAGGTGGTCCATGTCCGTTGAATTATCTGGCCAACCGGCACGGGCAATCGGCTGCCTCGAGGTGGTGTAGGCTAGCTACAGCCTCTGTCGGGCTGTTACCGGCGACGCCACGAGGCGTCGAGCCGGTTGAGCCAGACACGACCGGCCGCGGGTGGGGAGGTTTCCATCTGCGGCCGGTTCTTTGGGTGGAAACTGACTACCCCCTACCCCTTACCCCTTGCCCCCTACTCCCCGCCCTCCTCGCCGAGCTTGAAGATCCGATACGTCGGGTAGGCGAACTCGATCGTCTCATCTTCGTTGAAGCGGTCGAGAATCTCTTCGGATATGCGGTCGGTGGTGGAGCGGCGCCGGCGGACCGGGCACAGGTTTCGCAACGTCAGAAGCACGCCTGAGTCGGCGATCTCGGTGTAGATGTACGGTGCCGTGCTGCCGAGGCGGAAAGCATATTCGCGCTCCAGGCTCCTGAAGCCCTCACGGAGGTCGGGGATGATCTCGTCGTAGAGCTTCATCGCCACATCCTTCATGATGTCGCGAGCTTTCTTCCAGTCGCTCTCGAAGGTGACGAGGATTCGAATTTCGTGCCAGACCAGCGGGTTCACGGTGGCCGACGAGATCACGTTCTTGTTCAGGAAAGCGCTGTTGGGCACCGTGACGATCCGTCCGGTGGACTGCATGGCGTGGACCAGCGGCTCACCGACTTCCAGCAGTGTCGTCTTCAGAAGTCCGATGTCGATGACGTCACCTGTGATGCCATCAACCACGACGCGGCTCCCGATTTCGACACCGCGGCGTGAGTTTACGTAGATCCACCCGGCGAGACTGCGCACGACATCGGCGAGGGCGATGGTGACGGCGGCGGCGATGAGGCCGACGATTGTGCCGATGTCGGCGAGAGCCAGTCGCTCGGCAAAGAGGATGACGCCTGTGGCAACGAGCGCGATCCAGAACACATAGGTGACAACCTTGCGTAGCTGATGACGCTGGTTGACATCTTCGATGTGTGAGTCTATCCCACGGCGGACCAGGCGTGACAGAGCCCAGAGCGCGATGGCGATGATGAAGAGGATGGCGAGCTTCTCGAGGACGCCGCCCTGGGTGACCGACTCCCAGATGCGGTTGAGCACATCAGGCACTTGCGACGCCTCCTCTTGCGCTCTCTGTATTGAGGTTTGTATCAGCGAGTTGCTCATGGCTGTGCCAATATGGTGACAGCGGGCGGCACGCGGTAGAAGGGGAGGAGATTTCTGCGCCGTGAGTTCCACATTTGAATCGTCGACGCCTCATGACGCGCAGCGGCACAGGCTGGGATTGATCGCGGCCTTCGCCGCGATCTATCTGATTTGGGGCTCCACCTACCTTGCTATCCGCTTCGCGGTCGAGACTCTTCCTCCATTCTTGATGACCGCGGTCCGATTCGTGATCGCTGGCGGCCTCATGTATGCTTGGGCGCGCATGCGCGGCGCGGAGCGGCCGACACGAAAGCACTGGTGGGCCGCGACGCTTGTTGGCGTGCTGATGCTTGTGTTTGGTGTCGGCGGCGTCTCGTGGGCGGAGCAGCGCATTCCTTCAGGTGCGGCGGCGTTGATCGTTGCCGTCGGTCCACTGTCGATGGTGCTGGTGGACTGGTTGTTCTTCCGCGGGGAGCGTCCGAGCCTGCGGGTGTGGATGGGGATCGCCCTGGGTTTCGTAGGCGTCGCCTTACTGATCGGACCGGAGCAGTTGGCGGGTGCCGGGAGGATCGATGCGGTTGGCGTTAGCATCATACTTGTGGGCACGGTCACCTGGTCGTTTGGATCGCTCTATTCGCGAGGCTCGCATTTGCCATCGTCACCGGTATTGGCGACGGGGATGGAGATGTTTGCGGGTGGGGTGGTGCTCTTCTTGTTGGGGAGCGTCGTAGGCGAGTGGGGGAGCTTGGGCGATAGTCAGGTTTCGTTCCTATCGGTCGCGTCCGTCGCCTACTTAGCCGTCTTTGGTTCGATCATCGCTTTGGGAGCTTACCTCTGGCTGCTGCGGGTTACGACGCCATCTCGCGTCGTCACTCACGCCTATGTCAATCCTGTGGTTGCGGTGTTCCTTGGCTGGGCGCTGGCCGACGAGGCGTTGAATACGCGAACGTTGGCCGCGACCGCCGTCATAACGGCGGCCGTGTTGACGATCTTGAGCCGACCCAGGCCGCCAGTCGAGGCGGCCGAGATCGAGCACGGGTAGATCTGCGCGGCTGTCTCGACTAGCTACCCGGGAGCGTCTCGTCTTCCCTTACCCGCCGAGCGATGCCGATTCCAGTGAATCCGTAAATGATGGCGAAGATGAAGCCCGTGTAGTTGAGCACGGCCCACGGGAGGTAACTGAGGGTCGGCACGTCGAGGGTCGCGGCCATGAACACGCCGGCGGCAGACCACGGGATCAAGGGCACTATTACGGTGCCGCTGTCCTCGAGCGTGCGGGAGAGGTTCTTGGCTGCCAAGTCGCGCTGGCGGTAGGCTGGTGCGAAGAGCTCTCCAGGCAAGAGGATCGTAAGGTAACTCGACCCGGTGATCAGCGCCGTGAAGATGGTGGAACCGACGGTCGTTGCTATGAGCTGACCGGTTGTCCGTGCCGTTCGGAGGAGCATCGCCAGGACGACGTCCAGAAAGCCGGCGCGGTTGACGATGCCCGCGAAGGAGAAGGCGGCGAAGACGATGAGCGTCACTTCCATCATCGGACCCATGCCGCCGCGGGACAGCAGGTTGTCTACGGCCGGATCGCCGGTATGTGCCACGTAGCCGGCGACCATCGCTTCCGCCACGTCATTGATCGCTTCGCCTTGTACGGCCACCGCAATGACTCCCGCGACCCCCGAGGCCAGAAGGATCCCGGGTATGGTCGGTTTCTTACGGATGGCGAAGTAGAGGACAATAGGCAGCGGCAATAGCGTCCACGGGCTCATCACAAAAGCTGTGCCCAGGGTTTCGAGGATGGCCTGCACACGTTCGGGTGAGCCGGCTGTGCTGCTACGCGCGCCAACCACCAGGTAGACGATCAAACCCAGAACGAACGCGGGAATCGTCGTCCAGAACATGTGCCGGATGTGATCGAAGAGATTCGATTGGGCGGCGACGGGCGCAAGATTCGTCGTATCGGAGAAAGGAGAGATCTTGTCGCCAAAGTAAGCTCCGGCGACGACGGCCCCTGCCGCCGCGCCGAGGGGAATACCGAGTCCTGCGGCGACGCCCATAAGGGCAATTCCCATCGTCCCGACAGTACCCCATGAGGTACCGGTGAAGAGCGAGACCAGCGAACAAAGAATACAGGCGGTGGCCAGGAAGAAGCGCGGTGAAATAGTGCGCAATCCGAACTGAAGCAGCACCGGGATTGTTCCGGCGGCGATCCACGTGCTGATCAGAGCGCCGACGCAGACCAGGATCAGCGCTGCTGGTAGCGCCTTGGCGATTCCCTCGATTATTCCCTCTTGAAGGTCGGCCCAACTATAGCCAAGTCTGCTGGCTACCAGCCCGGCTACTGCCGCTGCTACCAGCAAGAGTACTTCGATGCGGAGCTTGTAGACGCCATAGCCGACGCCAAGCAGCAGGGCCATGGTGACGAACGGAAGGATCGCCTCCAGCGTGGTCGGCGTTCGTTTTGACTGTCGGCTCGTGGAGTCACCCATGGCGCACCCACCGCACCAACTCTGGCAGCGTCGGCCGCTTGCCGGTCATCAACAGTCCCAATCGATATATGCGACCACCCAGCCAGGCGACCACGAAGATCGAGACGAACTGCAGCAGGAACACGATTGGGAACTCCCAGGGCTGAACCGCCCCCAGGATGTAACGGGCAAGGAATAAAACGGGCGTGAAGAACGGAATCCACGAAAGGGCAACGGACAAAGTGCTGCTCGGCGAATCGAGTATGAAGATGATCACCATGAGTGGCAGGATCGCGAGTACGGTGACGGGCACCTGCAACTGCGAAGCTTCCTGTTCACTGCTGGCGATGGCGCCGGTGGACGCGTACATGCCACCGAACAGGAAGAAACCGGTGATGAACAATGCCATGAACAGTACGAGCGTGTCGACGCCGATCGGCATGTTCTGCATGGATTCGATGTCAGCAAAAGCCTGTCCGGCCGCCGCATAGATCAAGAAGATTGCAACTATCGACATCCAGATGCCGATCTGAGTGAGCCCCACGCCTCCGACGCCAAGGGTCTTGCCGAGCATCAGCTGCCAGGGTCGAACGCTGGAGAGGATGATCTCCACTGTCTTGCTGGCCTTCTCGGCCACGGCCGCGCGTAACATCATCGAACCGTAGAGCAAGACGACAGTGTAGATGATCAATCCCAGAACGTGAGCGGCGATGACCGATTGGCCCTGGTCGCGGGCCGCACCTTCCTCCGTCACCCGGTACGTATGCAGCTCGACCTGTCGTGTGAGCCGTGTTGCCGCTTCCGGCTCGAGGCCCAGCTCTCGGGCTCTGACTCTTTGTACGGCGGCCGTCACGGCGGCGGATAGTCCTTCGGAGGGGCTGATGCCTTCTCTTATCCAGTATTCGGCGGTCGCGCCCTCGAGCACGTCGCTGGGAAGGTAGACGTAGCCGTCGAGCCGTCCGTTCAGCACACGATCGCGCAGCACCTGGTGCGCACTTGAGGTATCGGAGCGCGGCGCCGGCATGTAGCGGAAGCGGCCGCCGCTGAACGCATCGGTCTCGAGCAACTCGGGCAATACGCGATCCGAGTCGTCGATGACGCTCACGGTCACAGCCCGCTGCGCTTGTTGGGTCGCGAGCAGAACGGGGAGGGCCATGGCGCCGACCAGCAGCACAGGCACGAGTATCGTGCTGATGATGAACCACCTGCTGCGCACGCGGGCGACGTACTCGCGGCGGACAACGGCTAGCAGCTTATTCACGGGCCCTCGCCACGAAGATCTCGTGTAGGGACGGCTCAGCCACCTCGAAGCGGCTCACGATGGCACCAGCTCGGATCGACTCCTCGAGAAGTGCCTGGGGTTGAACATTGTCCGCCAACGAGACTGCTTGGTGGGTTCCCCTGTCCTCGACATTGACCACGAGGTGCGATTGTCTCAAGAACGATTCATCGCCATCGAACGCGATAAGGACCTGTCTTTGGCCCGCCAACCACGCTTCGTGCTTGATCGTCGTCAACGTCCCATCCAGCACCTTGTGAGCGTCCTTTATCATCACCACGCGTTCGCACAGTCGTTCGGCCTGATCCATGTTGTGGGTCGAAAACAAGACCGTGGCGCCCCGCGACCGTTGCTCGACCACGATCTCCTTGAGCAGGTCCACATTCAGCGGGTCGAGACCGGAAAACGGCTCGTCGAGGATGAGTAGTTCGGGCTCGTGGAGTACGGTGCCAATGAACTGCACCTTTTGCTGCATCCCGCGGGATAGATCCTGTACGCGTTTGTCGACCCAGTCGCCTAGCTCTAGCCGATCCAGCCAGCTCTTTGCCCGCTTCGCGGCAATCTGTCGTTGTGTGCCCTTGATTTGCCCTAGGAAGACCAGGTGCTCCAGGACCTTCATCTTTGGGTAGAGACCGCGCTCTTCCGGCAGATAGCCGATGAGATCTCGCAGTTTTGGGGTCAGGTGACCGCCCAGGACCGTTACTCTGCCACTGTCGGCGCCGATGATGTCGAGAATGATGCGGATCGTCGTCGTTTTGCCGGCACCGTTCGGCCCCAGAAGACCACAGATGGTGGCGCGGGGCACCTCTAGATCCAGCGAGTCTACAGCGAGCTTAGAGCCGTAGCGCTTGTTGATGCCCTGTAGCTGTACAGCGAGCCCGTTGCGGGAGTTCATGGGAAGCGATGCTAAGGCGGTGGTGTCGTCCATAGCAAGGGGCGTGTCAGGCGTGAGCCATCTCGACCTACCCGAAGCCGGTCTTCGGGCCCATCTTTGTGGCCGATGAGTCAGACGACCTTGATTGTGGAGCTGCTGCTGGTCGCGTCGATCGTCGCGATCGTCGTGCAGTACGTTCGGTTGCCCTACACGATAGCGTTGGTGCTTGCCGGTGTGGCGGTAGGGCTGCTGCCGGACGTGCCCGCTCTTCCAGTCGATCCTCACCTGTGGCTGCTGGTCTTTCTGCCACCTCTGCTATTCGAGGGCACCATAAACATGGACCTCGAGGTGTTGAGGCGGTACGCCACACCGGTCGGGCTGCTGGCTCTGCTCGGTACTCTGGTCCAGGTGATGTTGTTGACAGCCGTGTTCCACTATGGCCTGGGCATGCCGCCGGCGCTCGCCACTCTGCTTGGCGTGATGCTGAGTCCCACAGATCCGGTTTCGGTTCTTTCGCTTTTCAAAGAGCACGGCGTCGCCAGGGGACTTCAGACGATCGTCGAAGGCGAGTCCGTATTCAACGACGGAATCGCCGTCGTTCTCTACCTCATCGTTTTGGAAGTCATCCTTCACGGCGTTTCGATTTCATTCTTGGGCGGCACTATCGAGTTCGTGAAGGTGGTCGCTGGGGGCGCGCTGGTCGGCATGGTGTTGGGCTATCTGACGCATCGGCTGTACAGCGTGATCGATGATCATCTCATCGAAGTCGGCCTCTCGGTCGTGCTCGCCTACGGATCGTACCTGGTGGCCGAGCGACTCGAAGTGTCTGGCGTTATAGCTGTGGTGGTAGCTGGGCTCATCATCGGCAACTACGGACGCATTTTCTCCATGAGCCCCAGCACGCGGCTGAGCCTCAAACATTTCTGGGAGATCGGCGCATTCCTCGTAAACGGTGTGCTGTTTCTTCTCATCGGGTTGAGTGTCGAGCGCGGTCATCTGCTTAGTTACGTTGCCGAGATCGCCATCGTATTTGCTGCGATGATCGCCATTCGTTCCTTCGCGGTCTACGGGTTGCTGGGGGTCTACAAGCTGACGGCCAACCGCCACTTTCCTTCGAGTTGGATTCACGCGGCAAACTGGGCGGGGCTGCGCGGAAGTATCCCGGTGGCTCTCGCGCTTAGCTTGTCCGCCGACGTTCCTGATGTTGCCAGGTTGAGAGCGATCACGTTGGGCGCCGTATTTCTCTCCCTCTTGGTGCAGGGCGTAACGGTCAAGCCTCTGCTGCGCCGACTCGGGCTGTTGCAGCGCTCAGCCGAGCAAGAGGAGTTCGAACTGGCGCAGGGACGGGCCATGGCGTCTGGAGCGGCGCTGGTCGAGTTGGAGGAGCTATACCGTCGCGGCGAGCTCTCCGAGCAGCTGCGAAACGAGTTGGAACGGTACTTCGAGCGAAAGCGGTCCAGCAGCGCCGAGAAACTAGGTCGAATGACGGAGGACCACAGCGCTGTGCGACGTCGACAGTTGGGTCGCGTGACGACGAGGTTGTTCAGCGCCGAGCGCGCCGCGTTAGATGAAGCGCTACGGCGTGGTTTGTTGAGTGAGGATGTTTGGCGCGAGCTGAAGCGCGATGTAGACGCTCGCCTGGTCGAAGGCGAAGAGGCGGGCTGGGAACAGCTGTGGCAGGAAGAACACGTCGAGATTCCGGAGGAGCCTGAAGAATCGTGAGCCTTCCGGGCGGTAGGTGTGTGATATGATATTTAGGCGGAGTAGCCAAGGAGGTAGATGATGGCCGAAAGAAGGCGAAGAGCCTATCGCTGGGTTGTCGTGCGCCTGTTCTTTCTGGCGGTTGGATTCGCGGCTGGCTTCTACGTGCGTGACCGGCACTACGACGAACTGCAGAAACGCTATGAGCAGGTGCAGGAGACGTACGAGCAGACGCGTGAGGAACTGGAGCAGCTCAAAGAAACTGGACAAGAAGCCGTTGAAAGGACGCGGCGCGCCGCAGATGAACTGCAGCGCGCTAGAGAAGCCCTGGAGGATACTGGACAGTCTTGATTAGGAGGCGAAGAAGACCGCCGCGGCAAGAGCTGCTGCTACTACGACAATCAGCCAGGTAAGTAGACGACTGCCACCGGCTTTTTTCCTCTTGAACTCAACGGTCGCCGCGTCTCGTGCCGCGCTGCGGACCGGAGTTAGTTCGTCCGGTCTAACGAGGTTCTCAGCGTCGGCGGCGTCGGCGTGTTTGCGGACAAAACTGAACTCGAACTTTCCTATCTTGATAGTGTCACCTGGCCGTAGCTTGTGAGACCCGGTCAGCTTCTTTCCGTTCACCAGAGTATCAGTTCGACCCATCACCCGTAGCGTGTACTCATCCTGGTGGACGGAAATCTCTGCGTGCAGTCGGGAGATCGAAGGATCGGCAAGAATGATCTCGCAGTGCTTCTCACGTCCGATGCGGAAAGCGGAGCTGCCAATCAAGTAGGATTTGTTGTTGTCATGCCTACGGAGCACCCCTAGCGGCTTGCGTTCGGGCTCCGGCGGCGTGACACGCATCAGCTTATCAGGGTCGACCATCTCTTCCTTCCCTTTCCCTTCCGCTATCGCAGAATCGGCGGCGGTCGGCGCTACGCGATCCATCTTCGCCGTGGCGTCCCCACCGTCGTCAATATAAACAAGAGCCGATCCGTTGAGCAGCAGGCGATCGCCGTGGAAAAGCGGAACGGGCTCGCTCTCCAGGGGGCGGCCGTTGATTACAGCGCCCTCGGCCTCGGTCGGCGACCAGGCAAACACCCCGAAGTCGTCAACGTTGATCTCCAGCCTACAATCGCTACTAAACGGGAGGCAAATAGTAGCCGCGTCCCCCGATCCCAGGACGTTGGTCCCTTCCTTCAAGCGGAATAGTCGCGCTTCGTATTCTATGAAAGGCACAGGCACTCACAATCCGGCAAGGCTCGATGGGAGGAACAGACAAGGGGTCTCAATCGCCGCGTGCCCACAAGTCGACACTACCGGGCGACGCGAAAATGACATGCAAGTGCGGGGCCGATCGGTGGCCGTCGGCCTAAGCCATTGCACAAGGGTAAGTTCGGTGAGTATGCCGTGCAGGCTTCGCCCGGCGCGGTCTGGCGGATTGCAAGTTCTGATTGCAGTGTCGGAGCGCCGCGTGTCCAGGCTTACACTGCGCATTGACCCTCCGAGCCGCGACAGGCATCTTAGGTATCACTCCCCCAGCTGAGTCCTCCCGCTCAACAGGCGGGCGGAGGGCCAAACCGTTAGCCGGCTGGGACTTACCCGCCAAGCGGTCAGAATCGACCGGAGGTAGGGTTCGACCGACCGGCGTCGTCATTTCGTCGGTGCGATTGTCTTCCCTCGAAGTCATGCCTTCGGGCCAATAGTGAGAGGCACGATGCGGCTAAGAGAGCTCGGTTTCACTCTGATCGAGATGGTCGTCGTTATCATCCTGATTGCGGTCGTGACCTCGATAGCTGTGCCCCGAGCGATCAAACTCAGCCCGATGCAGCAAGTCGACCGAGCGGCCCGATCGCTGATGCGCGATCTCGAGCAGGTCCGAATGCGAGCTATCGCATCGAAACGCTTGGTGCGAGTGCGCTTCTACGAGGCTCAGGACTTCTACACCGCATTCATGGACGTCTCGCCTGACCGCAGTGGATCGATCTCCGAAGTTCCAGATGAGGTCCGACAATCGGGCTTGATCAGGAGGGGATCGAGTAGCGGCATCCCTGGTGTCGTACTTCCGAAGGGTGTGAAGTTTGGTGCGGGCGCCGCCGCATCCAGCCCGCTGGGAGGCCCGACCGCCGAAGCCATTGATATCGAGAACGCTTTCGTGGAGTTCGACGCCAGGGGGCTGGTGGTTCCCGAGGGCGCCGGCGGTGTGGTTTTCCTGATGCACGAAGACGATCCGAACGCCGTTGCAGCCGTTACGATCTCGGGTGCCAGCGCGTTTCGTACATGGCGATTCAGTGGAGACACATGGGTCAAATGACTCGGTTGAGAAGCTTCATGCTTTTGAAACACGGCTTCGGCATCGTGTCGGTGCTGGTCGCTGTGGTTCTGCTTGCGGTCGGGATCGTCGCGCTGTCGAGTTCCAGCGCGTTCATCGTCTCGATGCAAACCGACGCGGCCGAGCGTTCCCGGGCCTCTGCGATAGCCGTGGCCTACATGGAAGAGGTGAAGACGCGGCCCGCGACCGAGCTTGCCACCGAGAGCCCCGTGCGTGTCGATGAAACGGGCGAGCCGAACGAGAACGGTGCGTTCATCAAGAGCTTGGTAGTGACACCCGAGGTGAGCACGCCGGACGTTGTGCGAGCGACTGTCGAGGTCGTGTATCCGTCAGGCTTCGGGCGCACCCGGACCCTCGAGCTAGTGACGGTCATCTTTACGGGGGGTGCCTAGTGGCAGGCGGGCGATTGCGGAAGCGATGCTATGCGTCGGATGGTTTCACCTTCATCGAGTTGGTGATCGCGCTGATCCTGGGTGTCATGGTCTTGGGTGCCGCCATGGCCTTCGTCATCCAAGAGATGCGGAGCCTCGCCGGTCGTGAGATCAGAGAGAGCCTCAGTCGGAACGGTCGTTATATAGGCGTCTCGGTCCGACATGACCTCCAGAGAGCGGGCATCGAGATCTCCAGTACGATGTCGTTCGGCAGCCTTGCCGTATGGCCCGGTGCGACCGGCGATACTCTGGTCATCTTACACGTGCCATACAAACCGGATGTTGCGCCGCCTCACTCGTTGATACCGCCGGCCGGCGACGACAATCCGCTTCCGCCGGGTGGTACGTGCGGCTCCAGGTGCTTGGACCTGGCCAAGCTTCCGCCCGACGTCACGCCGCTCGAGCTACAGCCCGGCAACCTGGCGCGATTGCAGATCCCGGGTCAGAGGCACCTGATACTGGTCGAGCAAATCAACGTGACGGGCGATTCGTCGTTTCAGCTGACCTTCACGCCGATCGATACCGTTCTACGACAGCCGGCCAGCATGAGTGGTGGTCTGCAGCTGGATCGCTTCAGCACATTCGTGCAGGCCGTGAAGCCGATCATGTACTATCTGGACGATGAAGAACAGCTGATGCGGGCGGCGAGACTCAACTTCGACGGTTCGCCAGTGGGGCACGTGCTGGCCTACGGCGTGGAGGAGTTTCAGGTCAGCTTCGTATTTGCCGACGGCGACGAGTCCGATCGGGCGGACCCTTTTGATGCGGATGACAGCAACGACTTTGACGACATCGTGGCAGTGACGGTGAGAGTCACACTTCGCGCGGATCGTGCCGACCCGCGCCTGAACAGTGGCGAGCTTCTGAGGCGCAACTACCAGTGGACGGTCTCTCCGCGCAATCTGAGATACGAAAAGGCGCGGACCTGAGGCCGTGGTATTCGAGCGAGCGCTGGAACGGCCCCATCCGGAGATGATGAGCGATGCGATGGAAGGATAGAGAAGCCCTAACTCGCACGGTCGATGATACACGCGGCCTGGCGTTAGTTGCGACACTAATCGTGCTGGCGGTCATGGGCCTGGTGATCGCTGGTGCTGTCAGGTCGGCGCTGAGTTCGCTTCGCTCATCGGGCCTCGATTACCATGACGCGCGAGCCTTCTACGCGGCGGAAGCGGGCGGCGAGCTGGCTCTTTCGCAGCTACTCGTAGCGCTGGGTGACGGTCACCTCGACGATGATGAACTGCTCGCCATCAGTCCTCCAAACCTGGAAGGGTTCAGTTACGACAGCTTCGCGGTTGAAAGGAAGGGTGACGTTCTGGTCGAGACCATTACCGACGGGCCGTACAATGGTCTGTACGCGTTGACCCAGAAGCTCGACATCTACTCGCTCGTCGAGGACGCTAACGGGACGGTAGCGGGCGTAGTGCTTCGCTCGAAGGCGCAGGCGATCCCGATATTCCAGTTCGGTGTCTTTTTCGAAGAGGACCTTGAAGCGACCAACGGACCACCCCTGGAATTCGTCGGTCGCGTGCATTCGAATGGGAACATCTATCTCAGTTCGGGCAACGCCTGGTATAGAGAGCCGATCACTACTCCGAACAAGATCTTTCACGACAGGAAGGACTTCCACGCCGTCAACAACGGGGTCTTCATCAACGATGCGTTCGGGATAGAGAATCCTCTCGACTTCGACAGCCGAACCATCCCGGGCGCCGAGGCGTTCAAGGCGCGCAGCTGCACGCAGTTCAGCTGTCGCGTGATGACTGATGCGTTCGGCGTGGACTCTTTGCGCCTGCCGCTTCCCCAGGGGATGGCGGCCTACGAGCTAATCCGCGTGAAAGAGGACGCGGATGGCGATTCCGAGCGGGAAGCGAAGTTGGCGTGGCTGGCGGATACGTACGTCACGGTAGACCTGACCGATCTTCAGACGAAGGACGCGGTGTGCGGTGGTGCGGGCACGCCACCGGGCGAAGTGGAAGGCGAGATCGTCATCTCGGCATTGGAGCCGGTGTACCCTGGCGCCGGGTGGGTCACGTTCAGGGCATCTCACCCGTCGCTGACCTGCGATGAATTCGACAACCGCGCAACGCTGGCGATCAATAGCGGCGAGTGGACCTTCAACGGCGGCGTGAATGGCTGCACGTTTCAGGCGTTTCTGGGTGATGACGTAGAAGAGCTGGAGATCGAGATCACCATCGAGGCTGATGGCTATGCACAGCTTGTTAATGACATTGTTGGAAAGTCCAAGTGGTTGTTTGATGCTAACTCGCTGATCAACCTAGATCTAACTCCGTGGCCAATCGTCACGATCGAACGGACCGGTGGAAAGGAAGTGCCGTCCCAAGAAGACGCCTGCAACATCTTCCAGTGGAACTGGTCGGCATTCTACGACGCTCGCGAGAATGAACTGAAAGACATACTGGAGATCGATGTGTCCCAGTTGACCGGCTGGGTTGGCGGCGCGTCGGAGCGTGAGGCTCGAATCATCTACGTGGAGTTCCGCATGCCAGCGGATCTCACAGGCGGCACGCAGTTGCTCTTCGATCAAATCCCGGACGCCTCGATCGACCCGGCAGTTCGGATGCGCAACGGTACCAGTCTGCCCAACCCGATGACGATGGCGACCGAATGGCCGGTCTACGTGATCGGCAACTACAACTCCGTCGTCAAGCGGCCCGCGGCGCTCATCGGGGATGGGATCACGATCCAATCGACGGCCTGGCAGGACATCCAGAACCTGCCCGATATCGCCGGCTGTGAGGGCAATACGTCGAACGGTAGTCCGTGCGCCAGTTACCTGAATTGGGCGGGAAACTGGCAGGAGAGAGTCGCCGGCGAAACCACGATCAACGCGGCGGTGCTTGCCGGCCACTGGCCGACGCCGTGCGACCACGAGAGCGCGGGCTGTCCAGGTGGCAATGAGAATTTCTACGGCGGGGGGATCGAGAACTTCCCGAGATTCCTGGAGCGCTGGCGGGCCGGGAACAGCTCGGTCGTGTTTCGCTACAGAGGCTCGTTGGTGAGTCTGTTCACCAGCCAGAAAACTACGGGAACTTGGAACCTCTCTTATTACTTCCCACCGCGGCGCGATTGGTCGTTCGACACGGACTTCCGAGATCCAGGGAAGCTACCCCCGGGAACGCCGCATGTCGGGAACATCGTCAGGACGGCGCTGCGCGAGGCGTTTTAGACAACAACCTCCTTATTTGACGACAAGAAGGGCCGCCGGATGGCGGCCCTTCTTCATCGCACGGTGTACTTACTCGCCGACTCAGCGGTAGTTGAGACCGATGGCGAATGCCACGTCATTCTGAACCGTTAATGCCGCGGTGAGCCAGAGCCCGCCACTCAACCACAGCTGCCCACCAAGCTCGGCGCCGATATCCCAGTCTGTGTCCGATTCGATAGGACCATCCGGATTTGCATAGGCGAAGATCCCGTATGGAAGCCCGTACAGCCAAAGCGGTCGCCCTTCGCCGGCCTGGATCTCGGCGCCGAGAGAAACACCAAACGGCACCGCGAACAGGAAGACGTCGCTCATGAACGAGAACTGCGCGTTCGTGACAAAAGCGAAGCTTAGGGGCAGGTCCTCTGAGGCTCCGACAATGAGCAGACGGAAGTCCGCCCCGACGTTGACGCCACCGCCGCCCGCCGATGTGAAGCCCGCGCGCAATCCACCGTCGAAGTTAGGAGCGAGCCCGCGTCGGTAGATGGCGAACAGGTCGATCTCCTCCTCGATCGATACGTAGCCGCCAAAATCTGACGCGCCTTTGTCCAGAGGGACGGGCAACGTCAGGAAAGGTGTCGTCCCTGTCTGGCCGAGGGCGGCAGCGGGGACGAGCATAAGGGTGAGAAGTACACATGCCAAGCGAACGGATTTCATCATCATCCTCCTCGTTTTCCACCAGTCAAATCCAGCGTCGCACCGGCAGACGAATTGTCCAGATTCGGGGGAAGGCGGTGCTATTGTCGCCACAAAATTACGTGGGAGCCGGGATCGCGCCAGACTTTCGTGTCGGGCCCTTCTGGAAAGGCCCGGGCGCTCTGGGCTTGACCGGCCCGCTGCGCCGGGCGATACTGCCATGTAGAGAGACGTACACCGGGCGGACGGATTTGTGGACGCTTGCCACCGCCTGGCAGGTGAAGCGCCTGTCGAAACAAAGGTCTAAAGTGCCGGGACAGCTGTACGTGAAATCGTACGATCGACGCCCCGCGCGCGGATGACCGACACCGGCTGCGGGGCTTTTCGTTTAAGGAGAGTTGAGTTTGAGGGAGAGCAAGTACCTCGAGACGCTGAAGGAGAGGATCCTCGTGTACGACGGGGCGATGGGTACGAGCGTGCAGGCGATGAACCTCTCCGCAGACGACTTTGGCGGCCCCGAGCTCGAAGGGTGTAACGACCATCTCGTGCTCTCGAAGCCCGATGCCATCCGAGAGATCCACGCATCGTTTCTTGAAGTCGGTTGCGATGTGCTTGAAACGGATAGCTTCCGCGCCAACCGCCTGACGCTGTTAGAGTATGGGCTCGAGGCGAAGACGCTCGACATCAATCGAGCCGCAGCACGCGTCGCGCGAGAAGCAGCCGACGATTACTCGACCCCCGAACGTCCGCGATTTGTGGCCGGGAGCATCGGTCCATCCGGCTTTCTCCCCAGCACGTCCGATCCGACACTCGGGAACATCACGTACGATCAGCTCGTCGACGTGTTCTGCGAACAGGCCACTGGACTTATCGAAGGCGGCGCCGACGTGCTGATCGTCGAAACCGGCCAGGATATCCTCGAGCTCAGGGCTGCCGTGACCGGGTGCCGGCGAGCGATGAAGGACACGGGAAGTTGGTTGCCAATCCAGGTCCAACCGACGCTCGATACGTCGGGCCGCATGCTGTTGGGGACGAACGTCGAGGCTGCGCTGGTCACTCTCGAGGCCGTGGGCGTCGACGCCATCGGGCTCAACTGTTCGACGGGCCCGGAGCACATGAGGCAGCCGATCCGCTTCCTGTGCGGCAACACGAATCTGCCGGTGAGCGTAATCCCCAACGCGGGGATCCCTCACAATGTGGACGGCGTAGCGGTCTACGGCCTGACGCCTGAGGAACTTGCGGCGGCGCACGACGAATTCGTGAGCCGTATCGGCGTCAACATCGTGGGCGGATGCTGCGGGACGACTCCGGATCACCTGAAGGCTGTGGTCGATCGCGTGTGGGGATCGGAGCCCGGTGGGCGGGAAGTGGCCGATGTCCCACGCGTGTCGAGTGCCATGGAGGCGTTCGACATGGCGCAGAACCCGGCGCCGACGATCATCGGTGAACGAGTGAACAGTCAGGGCTCGAGAGCGGTGAAACAGCTGCTACTCGAAGACCGATACGACGACATCCTCGGCGTCGCGAGAGATCAGGTCGAAGGCGGCGCCCACCTGCTGGACGTTTGCACGGCCCTCACCGAGCGGCAGGACGAGGCGGAGCAGATGCGAACCCTGGTCAAGCTGCTGGCGCAGGGAGTCGCGGCGCCGCTCGTTATAGATACGACGGAGGTTGACGTAGTCGAAGCGGCGCTCAAGCAGAACCCGGGGCGAGCGGTCATCAACTCGATCAACCTCGAGAGCGGCCGCGACCGGATCGACGCTGTGCTGCCGCACGCGGTAGAGCACGGCGCGGCATTGATTGCGCTGACGATAGACGAGACGGGAATGGCGAAGACGGCTGAGCGCAAACTGGAGATCGCTCGGCGCATCCACGACATCTGCGTCGACGAGTACGGCATACGCTCGGCCGATCTGATCTTTGATGATCTCACGTTCACGCTCGCCACCGGTGACGAGGAGTTCAGAAAGTCCGCGATCGAGACGATCGAGGGGATCCGCAAGATCAAGCGCGAGCTTCCCGGCGTTCTCACCAGCCTTGGCGTCTCGAACGTGTCGTTCGGGCTCAGGCCCCATGCACGCGCGGTCCTAAATTCCGTGTTCATGCATCACTGCGTGGAGGCGGGCCTCGATATGGCGATCGTCAACGCGGCTCACATCACGCCGTACGCGGAGATCGATGAGAAACAGAGAGCCCTGGCTGACGACCTGATCTTCGATCGTCGGGAGGATGCCCTGGCGCGCTTCATCGCCTACTACGAGGAGCATGAAGCGGAGGAGGTCGAGAAGGTGGACCCGACGTCCGACATGTCGGCGGACGAGGCGATCCACTGGATGATCCTGCACCGGAAGAAAGAGGGGATCGAGCAGCTCGTCGACACGTCGATCGAACAACGCGGCGGCGACAACGAAGCGGCGGTATGGGTGCTGAACAACGTCCTGCTTCCGGCGATGAAAGAGGTCGGGGACAAGTTCGGCGCTGGGGAACTGATTCTCCCGTTTGTCTTACAGTCTGCCGAAGTGATGAAGAAGGCGGTCGCTCGGCTGGAGACTTACCTCGATCAACTCGAGGGTACGACAAAAGGGAAGGTCGTGCTCGCCACCGTGTACGGAGACGTGCACGACATCGGCAAGAACCTGGTCGGCACGATTCTGACGAATAACGGATACTCGGTGTACGACCTGGGCAAACAGGTTCCGGTCAACAACATCATCGAGAAAGCCCAAGAGGTGGGTGCGGACGCCATCGGCCTTTCAGCACTTCTGGTCTCCACTTCGAAGCAGATGCCCTTGTGCGTGCAGGAGCTGCATTCGCGTGGGTTGGACTATCCGGTGCTGGTAGGCGGTGCGGCGATCAACCCGTCATTCGTCCGCAATGCCGCGTTCGTCGATGAGGCGAAGGAAACAGTCTATCCGTCGGGGCTCTTCTACTGCAAGGACGCGTTTGCCGGGTTGTCCGCGGTGGATGCTCTGACCGACGAAGCGGGGCGTGACGAATTCATCAGCGCCCGTGAGACGGAGATCAGGGAAGGCGTCGCGCGACGCGAGGCTCTTCAGGAAGTGGCGAAGGCCCGTCGAGCCGGCCTCGCAGGCTCAACGGGTCTAACGCGGGAAGTCACGATCCCCCTACCAGCGTTCTGGGGGGTCAAGCAGCTTGAACGGCTGCCGCTTGCCGACCTGTTCCCGCTCATCGACTTGAACACTCTGTACCGCCTCCACTGGGGTGCGAAGAATGCCAAGGGCGAGGAATGGCAGCGTCTGCTCGGTGAGGAATTCGAGCCCCGCTTGGAGCGTTACAAGCAGGAGGCGCTGGCGGGGGGGTGGCTTCGGCCTCAAGCCGCTTATGGATTCTTCCCAGCGGCCTCCGACCGTGACGACCTGGTCGTCTACGATCCCAGCGATTTCGAGCGGGAGATCGCCCGCTTCCCATTCCCGCGGCAAAAGGAATACGACAAGCTGAGCCTGGCGGACTACTTTGCCCCGGCTGAGAACGACGCTAGGGACGTCGTCGCCTTTCAGATCGTTACCGTGGGCGATGAGTTGCTGGAGAAATCCGAGAAGTTGATGAAGTCAGGTGACTATTCTGAAGGCTACTACCTGCACGGTTTCGGTGTACGCCTCGCGGAGGCAGGAGCAGAGTACGTTCACCGTGTGATTCGGAAGGAGTTGGGGATCGACCCTGAACGCGGGCTGCGCTACTCGTGGGGCTACGGCGCCTGTCCCGACCACCGTCAGCATAGCATCGTCTTCGAGCTACTAGCAGCGCGGGAGAAGCTGGGGATGGATCTTACCGAGGCGGGGGCGTTGATACCGGAATTGGCGACGGCGGCGCTAGTGGTTCACCACCCTGAGGCCAAGTACTTCTCGGTATAGCGGCGAGCACGAGCAGGAGGCTGGAGGATGGCTTTTTGGTAATGGTGGTCGAACCTACGCCAGCAGAGCCTCGAGTCGTGCGCTCTCCTCGCCGCTCCACATCCGCCGATAGACAAGCAGAACGATAAGCGAGTACAGATTCAGGACGGCCAATGGTATGCCGAGCAACAACGGCCACCGTGGGACGTAGAAGATCGCCGCCACCAGCAGGCCGGCGTGCAGAAGTAAACCGAACATCCAGGCCATGCGCTTCCATCGCGTCAACTGCGCGACGTACACGAGAATGGTTCCGGCGATCGCCTGGAGGGTGAATCCCTCGACGAGCAGCAACCCGGGGATCAAGAAGAACATGCCTGCGAATCCGAGGGGCACGGAAAGGACACCCCAGAGCGCGAAGTGGATCTCGACCAGCGGATTTGACTGCCTCATCAAGAAACAATCCCTCTTCTAGTACGGCCCTTTGCGAGCTGAGCCGATGATCAGGCTCTCCCGCAGCGGCACCATCGGGAACGTCGAAGCGTAAAGCGCGTAGCAGAGGCCGAAGGCGCCGACAAACCCAAGCGTGATTAGCAACTCGATCCAGCCAAACGGAACTCCTTCCGCCCAGATCGACGCGATCACCTCATTGAAACGCTGTAGCCACAGCCCCGCCATTACGACCACTGCCACCGATGCCAGGTAGCCGGGGACCGTCTTCACCTTCTGCCATAGCAGCAAAACGAACGGAATCAAAAAGACGAGAACGAAGAACGCGATCGAGACAACAAGCCAGGGCGGCTCTGTGCGAACCTCCAGGAAGAACGTCTCTCTCGGGAGGTTACCGTACCAGATGGGCAGGAACTGAGAGAACCAGAGGTAGGCCCAGAAGACACAGAACGCGAAGATCAGCTTGCCGAGATCATGCCACTGGTTCGACTCGAATACGTCGAAGCTGTTGTACTTGCGAAAGAGAGCCGCCATCAGCGCCGTGCCGGCCAGTGCCGAGAGCCAGGCACCGATGAAGAAGTAGGCCGGGTAGAGTACCGATAGCCAGCCGGGCGCGAGCGACATGATGAGATCGATGGCCATCCCGCTTAGCACGACCACATAGGCCAGAGCAACGATCGGCGCAAGGCGCACCAACACTCGGCGCGAGCGAGAAGCCTCGTCATCGCCGCCCTGGTGGTTGCGGCCAATCCAGTCGACCAGCCGGCGGCGCCAACCGCTCAGCTGCCCTGCAACAAGAGGCATGTCCGGTCGCAGCGTGAAATACATGAAGGCGAAGCAGAGAGCGTAGAACAGGGCAAGAAAGACCGCTCCCCGCAAGAACAGATTGCCGACACTGAACCAGATGGCGGGCAACGGATGCCCTTCATGATTCACAGGATGCCCGATCCAGGGGAAGATCAGATCGCTACCCATATAGAGTACAAGGAACAGTACAAAGGAGACCGGCAAGAAGGCGCCGAACCCCTGGGCGAAGCGATGCATCGACTTCCCCCAATGTCCCTTGGCCAGCTGCATCGCCGCGCCGAAGATCACGCCGGCCGCCGCGAGCCCCGAGAAAAAGAGGAAGTTAACCAGGTACACCTGCCAGGCGCGCTGCGGAGCGGCGAACAGGCCGGCAACAAATCCGACGAGTCCCAGGGCAACCAGGGCGGCCAGGGCCATGAACAACCGGCCGTTGATGCGCCCGGGTACCCGGCTCAGTATGTCGGCGTCGGTGTACGCCTTCGCTTCAGTGTGCGTTTCGGCCATCCTTCACCTTCACTCGTGCTCCTGCTCCTGCTCGTGCTCGTGCTCGCTTATTGGAGCAGGAGCACGAGCAGAAGCACGAGCAGGAGTTGTAGAGCTACTCACCGTACAGCTCCTGTAGCTGCCGGACGTAGTTGACGATCATCCAGCGTTCTTCCTGGGTGATTCTGCGGTAATTAGGCATCAGTCCACGACCGACGGCCATCATGCCGAAGATGTAACCGTCGGTAAGATCCTGCGCCCGCTGCGTGGTCAGCATGTTGATCAATCCGCGAGGGAACGGTCCCTCGATGCTGCCGCCGCCGGAACCTTCCGGCCCATGGCAAACCGAGCAATAGATGTCGTAGAGCTCTTGACCGCGCTCGAGACCTTCGGCGCTCGCCGGAATGGGATTAACGATGTCGTCGTAATCATCCGCGGTACTGCCGAGAGGCACGCCGGCGTCCACGGAGATCGTCCCATCAGGCGGCATGCGGGCCGGTTCTTCGAAAGGCTCCAGCGCCACCTGGTCGCGCATGTTGCTGAACCAATCGACTTTGTCGATGGCGTCCTCGATCTCCGTGCCGCGACAACCGGCCAATACCAGGAGAGCGGCCGCTATCGGGAGCGTTCCCAGATACGATCGACTACTTCTCAACATACACCTCGTTGGGCCCGTAACTGCGCAGCATCTCCTCGACCTTGGACGCGCGGCCCGGGTCGCAGATGACGCGAACGCCGAACATATCGTCGCTGTAGCCGGTCTTGTGAGCGTGCGAGAGCTTGCGCGCCGGCATGCGGTTGTGGATCAGCATGCCGATGAGCGCCGATATACCGGCGAACAGGATGGTCATTTCGAAACCGATGACCACATAGGCCGGGATCGATTCAAGGTTCTTGCCGCCGACGACGAGGGGGTAGTAGAACGAGGACCAGATCGTCAGGGCGAACCCGCAAATACAGCCGGTGATTCCGCCGATTAGAGCGTAACGACGCACCGGGCTAGGTGGCTTGCCGATCGCGTCCTCGAGCTCCTGTTCCATGATCGGCCCATAGACCTGTATCTCCTGACAGCCCTCCGCGCGTATCGAGCGGACAGACCCGACGACGGTGTGGATATCGTCGAACGTGGCGGTTACCGCAACTAGCGCCTGCATGTCAGCTCGCATCTTCCTTCTTGTCGCCGGGGCTCCAAACGCCTTCGGCGATCGATTCCTTCACCTCGGTGATCGAGATGGCGGGCAGCGTCTTCGCGAAGATCATGAACCAGAAGAGGAACCACGCGAAGCTGCCAACCGTGATCGACAACTCTACCCAGGACGGAGTGTAAAGCCCCCAGGCCCCGGGCAAGTACTCGTGTGCCAGCGAGGTGACGATGATCACGAATCGCTCGTACCACATTCCGATGTTCACGAACACCGAGATGACGAACATCACTTTGATGTTCCGGCGGATCCGCCGTGAAAAGAGCAACAACGGAATCAGGACGTTGCAGGTCACCATGATAGCGAACGGGCCCCTGTAGGCTCCTATCGCTCGCCAGGTGAAACTGTCCATCTCTATGGGGTCGCCGGAGTACCACGTCATGAAATACTCGGCCCCGTACGCGTAGCCGACGATCAGGGACGTGAGCAACATGAGCTTGCCCATGTTGTCGTAGTGGTACTCGTTGATGTAGTCCTCGAGGCCCAACGCCCAGCGGAACGGGATCGATAGAGTGATCACCATGGCGATCCCGGAGAAGATGGCGCCGGCGACGAAGTAGGGTGCGAAGATCGTCGAGTGCCAGCCGGGGGTGATCGCCATCGCGAAGTCCCACGACACGACACTGTGCACCGACAGGACCAGCGGCGTTGCAATGGCCGCCATGTACAGATACATGCGGCGGTAGTTCTTCCACTGGTCATCGCTGCCCTGCCAGCCGAGGGCCAGGGTGCCGTAGATCTTTTCCTTCAGCCGGGCCATACGGCTCGTGGCGCCGCGGAACTTGTCCCTTATCGTCGCCATGTCGGGGATCAGCCCCGAGTACCAGAACAACAGACTGATCGTGAAATAGGTACTGATAGCGAAGAAGTCCCAGACCAGCGGCGAACGGAAGTTCGGCCAGAGGAATCGCTGGTTGGGATATGGCGCCAAGAAATAGAAGTACCAGATCCGTCCCAGATGAATCAGCGGGAAGAGCCCGGCGGTCATTACCGCGAAGATCGTCATCGCTTCGGCGGCGCGATTGATCGTGGTGCGCCAGCCGGAGCGTAGCAGATATAGGATCGCGGAGATCAGCGTGCCGGAGTGGGCGATGCCGACCCAGAAGACGAAATTTGTGATGTAGACGCCCCACATCACCGGGTGGGTGATCCCTGCGGTCCCCATCCCGTATTTGATCTGATAGACCCAGGCGAAGCCGGCCCAGCTCAGGATGAGGATCAGTACGGCCATCAGGGTCTTGTAGCGCCAATCGGCCCCCCAGAGCGCCCCGATGATATCGCGGCTTACTCTCCCGAACGTGGAACCTGCCGGCGGTGCGACCGATGCCATCTATGCCTCCTCCGTGCCCCGCGAGACATCCTTCAGGTAGGTGATCGCGGGTCGTGTGTTCAGCTCTCCCAGCACGTGATAGCTTCGGCCGCTTCGCGTGAGCCTGGAAACTCGGCTGTGCGGATCGCGCAGGTTACCGAAGACGATCGCCTCGGCGGGACAGGTCTGCGCGCAAGCCGTAGTCACTTCGCCATCGGCTACGTCTCGACCTTCGTGGGCGGCGGCGTCGCGCGCGGACATGATGCGCTGCACGCAGAACGTGCACTTCTCCATCACACCCTTCTCGCGCACCGTGACGTCAGGATTCAGCTGCAGGTTCAGCGGGTACGGGAAATCGTAGTCGAACCACTCGAAGCGGCGTGCCTTGTACGGGCAGTTGTTCGCACAGTAGCGAGTGCCGACGCAGCGGTTGTAGACCTGTACGTTGAGTCCTTCGGGGTTGTGATAGGTCGCGTAGACCGGACAAACAGGCTCGCACGGTGCGTTTCCGCACTGCTGGCACATCATCGGCAAGTGAACGACGTGCGTCGGGTCGCCGGCGTCTTCACCGTGCGTCCCGCCGCTGCTTTCACCATGACCGGCTTCCTCGAGCAAGTGCTCGTAGTAATTCTCGACGCGGATCCAGGCCATCTCCCGACCCTGTGCCGCCAACTCCTCACCGACGATCGGGATGTTGTTCTCTGCGTAGCAGGCGGTGACACAGGCGGAGCAGCCAATGCAGCTTGAGAGATCGATCGCCATCCCCCAGCGGTACGGGCTCTTGGGGTCCGCGTCCTGCGATGTTTCGACCAGTTCCTCGGGATTGGCCTCGATCTCCTCAGCGGCGTGCGCCTCCGCCTCAGTCGCAGCTGCGAGGCTGATGACCTCCGCAATCTCGCGTCCCCGGTCGTCGTAGGAGCCCTGGGTCTCAACGAGCTGGATCCGGCGGCCGGTGGCTGTAACCGCGGCGTGGGTGGAGAGCCAGGCGATGCTGCCGGAGCTCTCGTCGGCAGCGGCCGGTAGCAGCGCCAGCGGATTGACGCCGCGCCCCTGCGCCCAGCGTCCGAAGTGCTCGTGACCCTGACCGATCGGGATAGCGATGGTGTCTTCGCGAATGCCGTGATAGACGAAGACCGGAGCTTCCACGGAGCCGTGCGGCGAGCTAATCTCGACGACATCTCCGTTCGATACACCCAGCCGTTCAGCAACCGCGGGGTGCATCTCGACCCAAGAATTCCAGACGACCTTTGTGACCGGGTCGGGCAGTTCTTGGAGCCACGGCCGATTCGCACCGCGCCCGTCGTATAGGTTCGGTGACGGGTAGACGACCAACGTATAAGGCGTGCTAGCGTCACCATCGATGGCCGGTTCGTCGAAGTTCACTCCGGCGACCGCCGGATTGAGCGTCACGGCCTGCGTCCCCGCAGAGCGCCAGGCGCCACCGCTCTGAACCGACGTTCGCCAAAAGTCGTCGAACGCCTGCTGCGGAGCATGATCGCGGTGGATGGCGCGCCAGGTATCGCGTAGATAAGACGCGAAGTCCGTGTGCGAGAACGCGGACGCCGCCGCTCCGCCGAGGCGCGAGGCGAGGGACAGCATGACGTCGCCCGTCGCTCTTGTGTCGAACACTGGATTCAGAGTCGGCTGCATCAGCCCGCGAACACCGACCTCTGGCTCGTGATCGCCCCAACTCTCCAGCGGCGTGTGATCGGGGAGGATCAGGTCGGCACGAGCGGTCGTCTCGTCCATAAAGCTCGAGAAGCTGACGACGAGGTCGACGTTATCCAACGCTTCCGAAATGCCGAGGGCGGCGGGCAACGTCTGCACCGGGTCGGTCCCGTGCACGAACGCAACCTGTACCGCTCCGCTGCGCATCGACTCGGCAGCCTCTGTCCAACGCGCCAAATTCGTCGGTTGGCGCCGAACCACGTTGGGACCGAAACGCACCGTGCGGCCGAGATTGCCAGCGGCATAGTTGAGCAGGTTGACGGCGACGTTAGCCGCGGTGGCATTCCGGTGTGAGGTCGCGATGCCCGGCGGCAAGGCGATGCTCGACGGCGCCTCCGCGAAAGCCTGCGCCAGGCGTTCAATGGTTTCGGCTTCGACACCGGCCGCTTCTGCGACCCGCTCGGCCGTGAACGCCTCGACGAGCGGGCGGATCGCGGCGCCGCGTGCGCCGGCCCGACCCTCGGTCACTAGAACGCGCGTCATCGCGAGGGCGACGAGCATGGCGCCCGTCGGGCTCGCCGCGACCCACTCGTCGGCGTTGGCGCCGGTCAGTGAGAGACGCGGTCCGATGTGGATGAAGTGACCCTTCTGCCCGTTCCGGAAGCGATGGGACTCCGCAAACAGCCGCGTGTATTGGACCGGCGAAACCCAGGTTTCCAGGAACTCCGCCCCGAACGAGACGACCAGCTCGGCGGCGTCAAGATCGTAGCGCGGGATATCCGCCAGTCCGAACGTGACCCGATTGGCTTCGCGCAGTGGTTCCACGTCGAAGCTCTCGTGGATCAACCGGTTTGGCGAGCCGATGGCGCTCATCCATTCATCGAACAGACGGTCGAGTGTGCCGACGGCACCATCGCTGATCAGGTAAACCCGGTCGGCCTGCCCCGAGGCGCTGAGCGTGGCCAACCGCTCCGCGACGAGGCTCTCTGCGTCGTCCCAGGAGATCGCCTCGAACTCACCGCTCTCCGTTCGCCTCAACGGCGATTGGATGCGGTCGGGGTTGTAGAGCCCCTGCAGCGAGGCCTGGCCGCGGGCGCAGAGACGCCCGGCGTTCACCGGATGGTCGGGGTTTCCTTCGACCTTGATCGGGCGGCCTTCGCGAACCTTCGCGTGAACTCCACAGCCGGCCGGGCACTCTCGGCAAACGGTGGCGTACCAGTTGGGAATTCCCGGGATGATCTCTTCCGGCCGAACGAGATAGGGTATGAGCTTTTGAGCGGGCTCTTGGGAACAACCCACGAGCCCGGTGCCGGCGCCGCTGATGCCGAGGATCTTGAGAAAATCGCGACGTTTAATGTCGGACATATCGTTTGTACCTGAGCTCCTCTATCGCGCGCGCCGCACTAGTAGTGGCAAGCCGCGCAGTCGATCGGACCCTTCGTCACCCCGTAGTCGGAATCGATCGACTTCGGATACAGCCCGTGTGATTCGCGTCCTTCCTCGGTGAACCGCGCCGCGTTGGCCGCCGCTGCTGCCAACTTCTCTTCGTCCTCGCCCGGCTGCCGATGACATTCCAGGCACCAGCCCATCGTCAACGGCGCCCATTGCCAGAGCACGTCGTACTCCTCGACTTGGCCATGACACTCCTGACACTCAACTTCAGCCAGGATGTGGCGGCCGTGATTGAACTGCACGAAGTCGGAGAGCTTGTAGATCCGTTCCCATGGAATCGGTTCCTCGTTCGTCTCGTAGCCACGCAGTTTTTGAATCTCCGAGCTCGTGGCTCGGACCACGCGATGGCATCCTAAGCACGCTTCGACGGACGGCATTTGCGCGATAGGCGACTTGTCGGCGTTGCTATGACAGTAGAGGCACTCGATTGCGTACTCGCCGGCGTGTCGGCGATGGCTGAAGAAGATCGGCTGTGCTGGGCCGTCGTACCAACCGACCAGCGTGTCGGGGTCGAGCGAGAAATCGCCGGCCTGAACGACCGCTGCGGCGGCAAGGGCTGGCGTGCCGGAGCGGGGAGCCTGAGCCCGAAAGACAAATGCTACCAGCGTGAAGCTGGCAATCAGAATCAGGCTAACCGTGAACGACGTACGAGTGCGCATCATCCTCCCGACGGATGTCCGCAGCTTGCGATGATAAGTTTCGGCGTGAGACATAAGATTCGGCTTGGTAGGCGTCAAGGGGATTTTCCCCTCTTCCAGCTACCTGGCGCCGCCTCTCATGGCCTGCGCCACCCGCTCCAATACCTGGACGCCGATCCAGGTCTGAGCCGCCTGGTGGTGTCGGCCCCAATCTCCGCTCTTGTGTTGCGTTTCCAGCAGCCGGGGAGTCGCCTTCCTGAGCAGCGTCTGTGCAAACGGATGCCGCATCTCGAGCAGCATCTCGAGCACGAAGAAGAACTCGACTTTCGGCCACGTACCGTCCTTCGCCTGGGCAGCTGCCAGCGATTCCAGGCCGGCCTCCAACTCGCTGGGTCGAGGGCTCGGTGCCCAGGCCAGCGCTTGCAGCGCGCCCACCAACACCGCCGGCGTGTAGGTGCCGCCGTACTCCAGATACAACGGGAGGTTGCGCAGACCTGCCACGGAGGACGTCGCCCGCGGGTCGCCTGGACTTGCCCGCAGCGCCGCGCGCAGGGCACGCTCGGAAATGAGCAGCCGAGCGCCACTGTCCGATGTCACGGTCTGCCCGTTCTCCAGGACAGCCTCAATCGCTTCGTCCGCATAGCCCGGGCTGAAGAAGCCACTCAAGAAGTGCTCGCAGATCCGCTGCTCATGGCGCGCCGGAGTACACCCCGCGCCGTAGGCGCCTTCCTGGTCCCGCTGGGCGTACAGCCAATCCAGCCCCGCGGCTATCGCCTGGGCCCCGGCCGGTAGTCCGAGATCCAGCAGACGCCAGATCGACTCCGCCGTCTCCTCCAGATCGCCCTCGTAGAACCCTCCGTCCCGGCCTTGCTTTGCCCGCAAATCGCCCTGCAGGTGCCTGGCCAGCTCGGGAGCCCCCCGGGACACGTCACGTCGGGCAAGGAAACCGAAGTAATCCCGGCGCTGACTCAGCCACTCCCGGCCTTGTTCCGCCGCGTCCTGGACCTGCCTGACTGTGATTTGTGTCTGGGCTTTCTTTGACGGGCTGCGGCCTTTCGCGGCAGCCACCTTCTGCTTCGCCAACCGTTCCTCCCTCAGTGTCGTCAAGACGTCTGGAACGCGGTAGATTATCACATCAATCGATTCCACGCGAGTCATCCATGACTCACCAAACCACGACAATGTGATCCATGCCACATACGCAGATCCTATCAACCGGTTTTTATGTACCCGATCGTGTCGTAACCAACCATGATCTCGAGCAGATGATGGATACCAGCGACGAGTGGATTCGCCAGCGCTCGGGGATCGAGGAGCGTCGGTGGGTCGAGGGCGGAGTCGGAAGCTCGGATCTGGGGGTGGAGGCGGCGCGACGGGCTCTGGAGGCGGCCGAGCTGGAGGCCTCCGAGCTCGATTGCCTGATCGTCGCCACGCTGAGCCCGGACGTGTATTTCCCGGGCGCGGGCGTGTTTCTGCAGAGAAAGTTGGGCATTTCAGGCATTCCCTGCCTGGACGTCCGAAACCAATGCTCTGGCTTCATTTACGGGCTTTCGATTGCGGATGCCTGGATCCGGACCGGCGTCTACAAGCGGATTTTGCTGGTCGGGAGCGAGGTGCACTCCACCGGATTGGTGAAGACCACGGAGGGGCGTGACACGGCGGTGCTGTTTGGTGACGGTGCTGGCGCGGTGGTACTGGGCCCGGTGGAAGACGGGGATCGGGGCGTGCTGGCCGTGAACATCCATGCAGACGGCAAGTACGCGGAGAAGCTGTGGATGGAAGCCCCTGGCTCGCGGTACAACCCGTGGCTGGTGCCGGGCATGATCGAGGAGGGTCTCACCAAGCCGATCATGGAGGGGAGGGAGGTCTTCAAGCATGCATCGGTACGGATGCCACAGGCGGTGAAAGAGGCGCTGGAGGCCACGGGCCTGTCGCTGGAGGACATCGACCTCGTGATACCGCACCAGGCGAACTACCGGATCACGCAGGCCGTGCAGAAGCAGCTGGGCCTCCCCGACGACAAGGTGATGAGCAACATTCACAAGTACGGAAACACCACGGCCGCCAGCATTCCCATCGCACTCCACGAGGCCGTGGAGGAAGGTCGGATCAAGCAGGGCGACCTGGTGTGCCTGACCGCATTCGGAAGTGGATTCACCTGGGGCGCCGCGCTCATCCGCTGGTAGGCCTCTCGTTCAGACAGAGGGATTCATCCTGGAGGCAGTGATGCGAACACGTGCCACTCGCCGGTTGTCCGTATTGGCGGCCGTCATTGGACTCACCGCTTCGAGCGCCATGGCACAGGATGCGGTAACGACGAGGGTGATGGTTCGGGTGACCGCTCGCGACGCGAAGATCATCGGTAGCGGTGTTGGCGGCGCGAAGGTGACGATCGTAAACGCCGCTACGGGTGCGGTGTTGGCCGAGGGAGTTCAGAAAGGCGGTACCGGACGCACGGATCTCATCATGTCGACGCCTCGCGAGCGCGGGATGACCCTCTACGACACAGAAGGGGCGGCGGGATTCCTGGCGGAGCTGCAGCTGTCCGCACCGACGGTTGTCAATATTTCAGCTGTCGGTCCCCTGGAATACCCGCAGGCGATGCGATCGGCGTCCAAGCAGATACTTCTTGTGCCGGGGCAGGACATGGTCGGTGAGGGCGTGACGCTGGAGCTCCACGGCTTCATCGTCGAGATCCTCACGCCGGAGCCTCTCGATCCCGTGGGTGAAGAACTCGAAGTGAAGGCCCGTGTCCGCATGATGTGCGGTTGTACGATTACGCCGGAAGGCATGTGGGACGCGGACGTGAAGAGTTTCCTGGCAAGGCTCAAAGCGAACGGGCGAGTCATCGCCACGGCTGAGCTCGAATATGCCGGCGACCCGAGCGTGTTCGAGGGGACGATTGAAGTACCGGCCTCCGCTCGTGGGGACCTGACGGTGGAAGTGATTGTCGGGGAAGTGGGGACGTACAATTTCGGGAGGCACGAGATACCGGTTGGCCGTAGGGAGTAGGGTATTAGGTAGACGGTGGACGGTAGACGGTGCTATCGGTCCGCTGGGGCTAGAACGAGGCTGTCCACGTAGATGTAGTCACCGAACTCGGAGGCATCGTCGTTGGCCGCGTTCGCGGCGACGTGGATGACCAGGTCGGCGGCCTCCACTGGCGCGATCCAATCGACCGCCCACATGGCCTTTCCCATCTTCACGTTGTCGGAGCCCGAGGCGGTATGCCGGGCGTACTGAACCGGCGGATCTCCCCATACGATCACGGAGGCCAGCGAATCGATCGCCGTCAGCGAGCCTGCCTGTTCGGCGGCTCGCGGTTCGCTGGCGAAGCGAACCGCGAGCTGGAATCCAGCTAGCCGCATCTCAGGTCGTTCGAGTTCGACGGTCAGACGGTAACGGCGGCCGGGAACGAACCGGCCGTCTTCGATCCCCCTCAGATTGAGCGAGCCCGCCGGGTCGTTGATCGCCTCTTCAAAATGGCACGCATGACATGTGGGCTCACCGAATCCACCGGTGTGTCCGGGCAAGGGGCCGTCTGTGTAGCCGGATCGCAACGCGCCAGTGAGACCCGCGATGCCCAACACAACCGCGACCATCGAATACTGAAACATCACTAGGGTACCCGAGCTCTACCGATCGTGTTTGTATCCGTCCCGAACCAGATCTCGCGCGTCGGCTCGTAGAACACCATGTGCCGCACCGTGCCGCCGCCGCTCTCGATCTCGGTGATGCTGAAGAACTCCTGCGTCCTCGGGTCGAAGCCGACGAGAAGGTTTGGCTGTACGCCGCTTTCCACGAACCACACCCGGTCCTTGTCGTCGGAGGCCATGGCGTAGGGGCGCGAGGAGGCGCCGCTGGGCGTTGCCCACTCTTCAACCTCATGCGTTTTCGGGTCCAGGCGGCCCAAGAATCCCTGGGCATAGTCCACATACCAGACGGAACCGTCAGAGGTTATAGCCAATCGACGCGGACGCGCCTCTGCGCGTGGAAGTGCGATCTCTTCGAGCTCCATTGTGTTCGGGTCGACGGTGGAGATCTTGTGGGTGCCGAACTCGACGATCCACGGGCGGTCGTTCGAGTCGACGAGGATGCCGTACGGACGTGCGCGCTCCGTCGGCACGGCGACGAGTTGCACTTCGCCACTCCCTGTATCGAGCAGGCCGACGAAGTTGCCGCCTTGCACGGTGAACCAGATGTCGCCTTCGCTGTTGAATATGAGTGTGTGTGGGTCGCGAGCGGCCGGATTCGGCATCGGGTACTTCACGATGTCCCCGGTCATCGGGTCGAGTTTGCCGATGTGAGAGGCGCGATTTCCGGCGTACCAAACGGTACCGCTCTCTTCGACGATCAGGTTGTGAGGACCGGCGCCCGCTTCCAGCTCGTAGCGCTTGAACTCGCCCGTCGCGGGCTCGAGGTAGGCGACGTAATCCCCTCGTTGACCGACGAACCAAACCTGGCTCGCGCTATGGACGTAGGGATCACGAGGCCGCGTATTCTCCCACGGCACTTTCCACTCGACGATATCGACTTTTTGGGCGGTCGCTGGCACGGCCATTGCTGCCAGCAGTGGAACGGCGGCCGCCGCTCTGGCGAGCGTGTTCATGGGGCCATCCTTGCACGAGGTCAGCGTGGTTAGGGACGATGTCAGGTTAGCTTTGGTGTTGGATCCCTGCAACCACAGGTTCGGAGGACTTGTATTTCAGGCCGCTCTCGGCAAATTTCCATGCCCCGGTCGGCGCCGCCGGCGGTTCTACGCGGGAGTAGCTCAGTTGGTAGAGCGCGAGCTTCCCAAGCTCGAGGTCGCGGGTTCGAGACCCGTCTCCCGCTCTAAGTCGTTAAACGGTAAGCAGTAAGCCGTAGTCAACACAGTAGGGGCGGTAGCTCAGCTGGCTAGAGCGCTGCGCTCACATCGCAGAGGTCGGGGGTTCGAGTCCCTCCCGCCCCATGTCGTAGGTGATGGTCGAGTAGATACGTGTTGCGGGAGTAGCTCAGTTGGCCAGAGCATCAGCCTTCCAAGCTGAGGGTCGCGGGTTCGAGTCCCGTCTCCCGCTCTTCAAGTTGTAGGCATCTTAGGGTCGCGGGTGGAGGTTTACCCCCGCGACCCTCTTTTCTTATCTCTACCTACTCAAGCAGGACGCCGATCGCGGCGAAAGTGACGGGGTCGTTCCCGCCTACGGCGTGCTGTCCATCTCCGAAGCGCTTCATACCGAAATCGACACCGAAGCAGGCGGTGACTACGTGGCGCGCCGATTCGCGGAACGCTATGCTAAACAGCTGAAAAGCACCGGCCCGGGTCTTGGCCCAAGCATATATCCACGAAGCTCAGTCATTAGCTGGAGGTGGCTATGCGAGCGAACGGACTGGCGGCGGCGGTGGTGGGCACATGTCTTCTGGCGTGCGGCGTTTCTCAGTCACAAGAGCCGGAAGTGATCATCAACGGTCAGAAGGTGACTGCCCAGCAGATCAAGGATCTGCAGACGGGCCTGGGAATTCCGGAGAACGCCCAGGTTGAAATCCCTCCGGGCCGATACTGGTACGACCCGGTGTCCGGGCTCTGGGGGATGGAGGGCGGTCCGACGCAAGGCCAAATCCTCCCCTACCTACAGCTCGGCGGTCAACTTCAACCGGATGCGTCAGGTGGCGGCACGAACGTGTTCATCAATGGGCGCGAGATCCACATGCAGGAAGTGGAATTCCTGAGAGGGATCTTCGGGTACGTGAACCCGGGTCGCTACTGGCTCAACTGGGAAGGGATCGGCGGTTACGAGGGCGGTCCGGCGCTGTTCAACCTGGCGGCCGCGATGGCGGCTACGGGCGGTAGCGGATACACGCGGCGGACGCCGTTTGGCTCAATCGGGGGCGACGGAAACTGCAGCTACTACATGCACCCAAGCGGATCGAGCGTGATGAACTGCGGTGGATAGTCGTTCACCGTTCTACTGCTTGTCGGGTTGGCATGGCTGTGTTCCGGGCATGCCAACCCTTCTCCTTCTGTCATGATCTAATCCGGCTGTAACGGCAATCGCCCCAGCCGCCCGACATGACAGGATTTCCGATGGGCTTTCTTCTTCAGGATCTGCGTTTCGCCCTCCGTCAGATGCGGCGCCGTCCGGCGTTTAGCGCGGTAGCCGTCCTCGCGCTTGGGATTGGGATCGGTGCCACGACGGCGATGTTCTCCGTAGTTGATGGCGTTCTGATGCGTCCACTCCCGTACACGGAACCCGGCCAGCTGGTCGCCATCTGGCAGACGTTCCCCCACTGGCGTGGGCGGCCAACGATGGAAGCGACGTGGGACCAGATGGGCCTTTCCTACCCGGACTACGCCGATCTCAGGGAGCAGCAGACGTTCTTCAGCGACGTTGCGGCCTACAATGTGAGACCGTTCGTCCTAAACGGGCTCGGAGAGCCGCGCGAGGTGGCGGTCGGCATTGGAACGGCGTCACTGCTCCCATTGCTTGGCATCACTCCGTCCGTCGGGCGGTGGTTTCTTCCGGGCGAAGAGGGAGGCGGCGCTCCTCTGCTAGCCGTGCTGTCGCACGAGATATGGGAGAGTGGATTCGGTGCGGACGCAAACGTCATCGGCAGGACTCTCGCGCTCGATGACGATCGCTATACCATAGTTGGGGTCCTGCCGCCCGGTTTCCAGCTCGAGCGGCTGAGGTATTCGCAGACGAGCGGAGGAAGACCCGCGGTCTGGATCCCGGTCGGTGCGGACGGAAGGCGTTTGCACCCGGAGAGCCTGAACTTCGAGGCGATCGGACGTCTGCAGCCGGGTAGGCCGCTCGCTGACGCTCAGTTGGAGGCCGAGCGGATCTTCCAGGCGGATGGCGACCCGACGAAGCGCGGCGCACGGCTGGAGCTTCGCCGGGAGGCCGAGATCGGCGCCGCGCGGGTCCCGTTGCTTCTGTTGTTCGGCGCGGTGTGTCTGCTGTTGCTCATCGCGTGCGGGAACGTCGGCGCCCTGCTCCTCGGTGAAGTCGGTTGGCGGGAAGGTGAGATCGCGACTCGTTCCGCTCTGGGCGCCAGCCGAGTTCGAATCGTGCGGCAGTTGCTCACCGAGAGTGCACTGCTGGCGAGTTGTGGTGCTCTCGTCGGCTGCCTGCTGGCGGCCTGGGGTACTCGAGTACTCGTTGTTCTTTCCCCCGTGGACATCTCTCGATTGGACCAGGTCGGGTTCGATTGGCGTGTCTTGGCGTTTGCACTGGCCGTTGCGATCGCGACGACGCTCATCTTCGGTCTCGCACCTGCACTTTCGCTTGCGCGGAGCGACAACTACGGATCGATCGCCAACTCGCGCCGCGTCTCGCGTCACCGCAGTCGACTGCAGAACACAGCCATGATCGGTCAGCTGGCGCTGTCCATGGTTCTCATGGTCAGCGCCGGGCTGCTGTTCCGAAGCCTTGTCCGCCAGCGATCTGTAGACCCGGGCTTCCGGTCAGAGAGCCTCCTGACGTTTCGGCTAAGCTTGCCTGGCTATCGGTACACGAGTGCGGAGCAAAGAGAGATGTTCGCCGGCGAGTTGCAGACAAGGCTGGCCGCGCTCCCGGGTGTTGCCGCTGTCACGTCGAGCACGGCCCTTCCGTTCACTAGCTACAGCAACCGCGGATCGATATCGGTCAGCTCGGAGGATCTGGAGAGCCGACTCACATCGTCATCGCCTATCGCGCGCTACCGCGTAGTCGACCCGGGTTACTTCGAGACGCTCGGCGTCCCGCTCCTGGCCGGCAGACTCTTTTCGCAAGCCGATCGCGCGGATGCGCCAGGGGTCATCGTTGTGAATGAGTCTATGGCACGGCGGTTCTGGCCAAGCGAGTCGCCGCTCGGTAAAGGGCTGCTGACTCCGTACGGCTTGATGACGGTAGTTGGCGTTGTCGGTGATTTCGCCGAGACCGGTCAAGAGGACGCCATGGAGCCAGCGCTGTTTCATAGCCGCCTGCAACGGCCGCCGGGTGCGCTGGCCGTCGCTGTCAGAACACGGATCGAACCGCGCTTGGTGGCGGAACCCGCGATGAGAGCCGTTTGGGAGCTCGATAGCGCCCTCCCGATATCTGAAGTCGCCTCGATGGAGGAACTCCTTTCCCGATCCCTGGCGGACGAACGGTACCGCTCCTTGATGGTAATGCTGTTCGCCGTCATCGCCGTGGTGCTTGTGGCGGTGGGAATCTCGGGCGTGGCGGCGCGGACCGTCAGTCAGCGAACCCGAGAGTTGGGTATCCGAATTGCCCTTGGCTCAACCGCCGCGCGAGCATCTTCGTCTATTCTGATACAGGCGGCTCCAGGCATTTTTGCTGGGGTCGCGGGCGGAATCGCCGTCGCGCTCCCGTGCGCAGGGCTTTTGGATCGCTATCTCTTCGAGGTTGGCGCCACCGATCTGCTGACCTACGCCGCCGCTGCCGGGCTGCTGTTTGGCGTCTCGTCGCTTGCCGTTTATCTGCCGGCCCGCCGCATCGCGAGGCTCGATGCGGCCGAGGTGCTGCGCGCCGACTGAGGCTCCGTCTGATCACGACCACTTTCGCTACAGGCCCTCTAGTGCTAGCGTCGGTGCTTCGGAGCCGGTCGTTGGGGCCGGTAGATTAGGTAGCGAACGGAGGCTTGATGGACTCGGAACCCATCTTCAACGATCTGATCGGCGTGATGGCCGTCATCACGATGATCCCCGTCTTCTTCATATGGCTGGAGAAGAAGACTCGCTGGAAGATTTTTGACTACCTACCGGCGATCATCTGGATCTTCCTGACGCCCATCTTTTTGAGCAATCTCGGGGTCATCCCGATGGAGAGCCCGATCTACGACACGTTCAAGTCGTTCGCGGTGCCGCTCTTCATCGTGCTAATGCTGCTGGACATCAACATTCTCCAGTCGATGAAGGTGGCCTGGCGCGGAGCGGGCGTGCTCGTGCTCGGTACCCTGGGGATCGTGTTAGGTGCGGCGATCTCGTTCGCCATGTTCAAGGACGGTCTGCCTCCGGATACATGGCGCGGCTACGGAGCGCTCGCCGGCAGTTGGATCGGTGGCACGGGCAACCTGGCCGCTGTTGCCGAGAGCCTCGAGACGCCGGGCGAGATGGTGGGGATGGTGGTTCTGGTAGACAACTTCGTCTACCTGGTCTACTTCCCGATCATTCTGATGTCGAAGCGTTGGTATACCTGGTTCAACAGATGGTCGCGGGTCACGCAGGAGCAGATGGACCACATCACGCAAGCGGTGGCGGAAGTCGAGAAGAAGACGCACGAGGTGCACTTCAAAGACCTGATTACGTTGGTCGGATGGGCATTCGTGGCAATGTTGGCGGCGAATGTGTTGGCCGGCTTCATTCCGGAGTTGCCGCCCGTGCTGACCAGAACGACCTGGGCGATTCTGTTGGTGACGACGTTCGGCATCTCGTTGTCCGCAACGCCACTTAAGAACGTTCCCGGCACCGAACCAGTGGCGATGGCTTTCGTCTATATCTATATGACGATGATCGGCGCCCAGGCGAATCTGGCGAATATCGGAGGAGCCCAATGGTTCCTGGCCGCCGGCTTCATCTGCATCGCGTTCCATCTGCTCATCGTTTTTCTGAGCGCGCGGCTGTTCCGTGTCGATGTGAGCATGGCGGCGACGGCCAGCGTCGCGGCGGTGGGCGGCGCCGCCTCAGCGCCGGTCGCTGCGGGGTATCATCGCGAAGAGCTGGTTCCGATCTCCATCATGTTGGCGTTGCTCGGCTACGCGCTGGGCAACTATCTGGGCGTCCTCACCGCCTGGCTGTGCCAGTTGATGCTGTAACGTAGGTCGTACAAAAATGAAGGCGATGCGCTGGGCGAGAAGGGTCTACTACTTCGGCCTCGGCCGGTTCTGCCCAGCGTGCCGTTCCTCAGTCCGCCGCTTTTCAACATTCGGCCAGCCTGCGCGCCCGGATGCGATGTGTCCGGTGTGCGGTTCGCTCGAGCGCCATCGTCTTGTTTGGCTGTTCCTGCAACGTCGGTCCGACCTCCTCGATGGCCGTCCGCGGCGAATGCTTCACGTTGCGCCCGAGCGCTGCCTGGAGTCGCGGTTCCGCAAGATTCCGGGCCTGGACTACGTGAGCGCTGACCTCGATGATCCGGCGGCGCTGATTCGTTTGGACATCACCGACATCCCTTACCCTGACAACTACTTTGACATCATCCATTGCAGTCACGTGCTGGAGCACGTGGATGATGATCGCCGTGCGATGCGCGAGCTACATAGAGTACTGGCCAACGATGGTTGGGCGATTCTCCAGGTCCCGATCGGCGCCGCGGAAACGTACGAGGATCCAACAGTGACGGACCCGAATGACCGAGAGCGGGTGTTCGGCCAGTCGGACCACGTTCGCATATACGGCCTGGACTACTACGACCGGCTCTCAGCGGCGGGGTTTGCGGTCGAGCGGGTCGAAGGCAGCGAGTTCGTCAGCGAAGATGAAGGTCGGCGGAATGCCGTGAATCTCGGCGAGGTGATCCCGGTTTGTCGCCGGACGGACTGTTGACCGCCTGAGAAGAGACCATCGGTTAGGCGCATTCTCACAACTCGTCGCGCCACCCTGAGCCGAGCGGTATCATGGTGCAGCCCCGCAACCAACCTGGAGGAAGTCCGTGAATGCTTCTGGTGAGTCCCGGTTCGGCTCCGATCCCGGCAGATTCGAACAGCCGCCGCAGCGCGAGGGCCTGTCGGTTGGCGCGAAGATCGGCATCGGATGCGGCGTTCTGGTTCTTCTCGTCTTGATCGCGATCGGCACAATGTTGTTCTACGTGCAGCGGACGTTTGAGCGCGAGGCGGGCGGCGCCAGGGCACAGCGGGAGGCGACGGCAACGATAGAACGACTAGCCGAAGAGTATCCTTTCACGCGGCCTGTCGACGGGGTCGTGCGTGCCGATCAAGCCCAGAAGTTCATCAGCGTAACGGACGAGGTTTGGCCAGAGATTGAACCTTGGATCAACGAGATGAACGAGTACTTCGAAGAGCCTGGCGCCGCAGAGGATCGCTCCGCATTGAAGTTTCTGGCCAAGAGCGTGCGCAGCGCCGGCAAGTTGATGCGGGTGCGTGTCGTGTTGGCAGAGTCACTGGAGCGGCACCAGGTATCCAGCGAAGAATACGCTTGGGTAGGAACTGCTCTTCTGGAGGCCTACCGCGCCAGAACGGACTCGATGGAAGCCGACGTGCCCGAGCCCAACCTGGAGCTTGCCGGTACCTACGAAGCGGAGTTGGCGTCAATAGAAAGCCAGGATCAAATTCTCGGTAAGGGAATGATCATCATTATGGCCGGCATTGACACGGAAAAGAAGAGCTTCTGGGAGCTTCTTGGTGAGGAGATGTTCTTCTAGATCTGTGGGCTGACTTCGTCCAAGAAGGCTTCGGCTTCTTCGAGCGAGTCGAAATTCGCAGACTCGTAGTGGCCCTCGGTCTTTGAGATGCGGTCGATCTGCATCCCCCCGAGCGGCGTATCGCCGATGAAACGAGCCACGCGGCTCACGCCGGCCTCCTCCGCTAGCCTCACCGCTTCGGCGTGGATCGCCTGGACCTCGCCGGCGCCCGGCTTGTAACGCGAGATGTCGGCGAGCACTGTGAAGCCCGACGCGCAATTGGCGATCGCATCCCTGTACAGATCACGCATGCGAATCGCTTCGTCCAGATCGTGGAAACCTTCCAGAGTCAGGTAGATTCGGTTCTTCAGCGTATCGACGCGAACGTTCGATTCGGTCTTCATAGTGGCAAGAGGGTCAAGAAGCGTTGGCCGATCTCTACTCGTACCGGGAATCTAATGGCTGGGACGGAGTAGGGGGTAGAGCCTGATACCCCCTACCCCCCACCCGCTACTCCCTACTCCTCACGGAGTACGATAGCCGGGTCAACCCGGGTCGCCCGGCGCGCCGGTAGGTATGCCGCCAACAGCGAGACCGCGACAAGGAAGATGGCGAAGCCGGCGTAAGTTACCGGTTCAACCGGGTTCACTTCGTACAACACGCTGGATAGCAGCCGCGTGAGCCCGAAGGCTCCAAGCAATCCTAGGAACACGCCAGCCAGGGTCACCGCGAGTCCCTGCCGGGCGACCATCTTCACCACGTCGCCGGCGTGGGCGCCGAGCGCCATGCGAATGCCGATCTCACGGAGTCGCTGGATCACCGAAAACGACATGACCCCGAATATGCCGATGGCGGAGAGGGCCAGGGCCAGGGCGCTGAACACACTGAGCAGGCCACCGACCAGGGTCGTATTGGAGAGCGACTCCTTCACGTAGCCCTCCATTGTCTCGACTTGGTAAAGCGGCACCTCAGAATCCATCAAGGTCAATTCACGACGCACCATTTCTGTAAGCGCTAAGGGGTCACCCTCGGTCTTAGCGACGATGTGCATGGCGGTGGACCACGAGCGCTGACTCTGTGTCATGGGCACGTAGACCGTGATACGCGACGGGCTTTCCATTTCGTAGTGCCTTACGTTGCGCACTACGCCGACCACGGTCCGCCAGACCAGAATCGGGTTCTCTCGGGTTGAGCCCTCGGCTTCCTCGAAGTTGACGCGCTTTCCGATCGGGTCTTCGCCGGGCCAGAACTTCTCGGCCATCGTCTCGTCGATGACGCAAACCAGCGGCGTGCCGTCGCGGTCCTGCTCGGTGAACAATCGCCCGCGCATGAGAGGGATGCTGAAGGTCCCAAAGTGATCCGGCGTAACCATGTAGTAGAGCACCGACTGGACGTTCTCCGGATCACGCGGGATTCCCTCCGGTATGATGCCCTGCTCCCAACTGTTTCCTTGCAGCGGCACGATTTGTGTCATTGACGCGGTCTTTACGCCGGGGAGCGCCTGGACGCGCTCCAGGAACTCGGTGAAGAACTGCCAGGCCGGCTCTTTCCCGTCGTAGCGTACGCGGGGTAACGAGGCGCGGGCGGTGAAGATGTTGTCGGCGACGAAACCCTTGTCGACGTTCTGCAGCTTGTTGAAGCTCTGGATCATCAGCCCGGCGCCGATGAGCAGGATGAGCGAGAGCGCGACTTCGGCGACGACGAGGCTCGACCGAAGTCTCTGCCGCGCCCGACCCGACGTCCCGCCGCGGCCGCCTTCTTTCAACTCGCCGACCAGGGCCTGCGTCGTTGCTCTGAGGGCGGGCGCGATTCCGAAGAGCAGGCCAGCTCCTACGGAAACCAGGAACGTGAACGCCAGTACGGAGCGGTCGAGCCCGATACGGCCGACCATCGCGGTTGGGACACTGTCGGAGATCGCCGGAACGAGAGCACCGATGCCGACATACGCGAGACCGATACCGAGGATGCCCCCGCTAAGGCCCAGGATGATGCTCTCAGTAAGAAGCTGTCGAACCACGCGTCGGCGCCCGGCGCCCAGCGCTGTGCGTACCGCCAGCTCGCGGCGGCGGCTCTCGCCGCGCGACAACAGAAGACTGGCCACATTGGCACAGGCGATAAGCAGCACGAAACCGACAGCGCCCATCAAGATCATGATCGGCGCTCGGATGTCGCCGACGTAAGCATCGGTCAGCGACCCGAGTTCGGGATGGGCGGCTTCCTGGCCTTCCTCTTCTTCAATCTCCCGGTGGACCCGATCGAGGTCGGCCTGGGCCATCTCCATGGTCACGCCATCCGCCAGCCTGCCGATCGCCCAGGTCCCCTGGGAGCAGCCGCGGGCTTCCCAGCACATCCGCTCGGAGAAGTAGCCCATCGGTGTGAAAGCTTCGCTGTCAGCCGAGGGGAAGACGAAGCTGGGCGGCATGACGCCGACGATCTCGAACACCTCGCCGTCCAGAGTGATGGTCCGGCCGAGCACGTTCGGGTCACCTCCCAGGCGACGCTCCCAGAAACCATAGGATACGACCGCGATGGGTGCGGCTCCCGCCCACGTTTCGTCGGACCGAATCGTGCGGCCCAACATGGGCGGTATGCCCAGCGTCTCGAAGAAATCACCGAGCACCTGGCGGACGCGAATGATCTCGGGTCGGTCGATTCCGGTGAGCGTCGTGTTCCATGATCTGTTGGCCCCAAACGACTCGAACGTCCGGTTCCGCTCCCGCCAGTCTTTGAAATTCGGGATCGACAGCGAGATCGAGAACCCGCGAGTACTGATCACATCAGGGGTAACCAGGCGCTCCGGCTCATGTAGCGGAAGCGGCTGAAGCAGCACGCCGTTGACGATGCTGAAGATCGCCGTGTTGGCGCCGATGCCCAGCGCGATGGTCACGGCGGCGATGGCGGTGAAGCCGGGCCGCTTGAGTAGGGTCCGCAACCCGTAGCGCATATCCTGCCAGATGGAGCCCATGAGTCTCTCCGGTTGGGGTTTGCCGCACGAGTGAAGGTGTCCGCGATTAGATACCGCGAAGCGCTATACGGTTGTGAGGCCGGTCCAGGCGCCGGGGATCAAGGCGTCGGTTGCCCGGGCCTGGCCGTCGCGGCAGCTTAAGTGCTGGTGATGACAAGACTTGATGATTCACGCTCCGGTTCCGGCGCCGTCCGGTCCTTCTTCAGGGGCCTGATCACTGTTGCGGTGCAGGTGGTTGTTGCGGGGGCGCTGCTCTTCGTTGCGGCGGGCGGCGCTGATTGGCTGTGGGCGTGGATCTACATCGGCATGTTTGCGGTGCTGACCGGTCTCGCTCACCTGGTGATGTTACCGCGGGATCCCGAGCTTGCCGCGGAGCGCCGTAACGCGAAGAGAGGGGCGCCGCCGATCGAGCGCTTGCACGCGGCGTTGATGGCGCTGCTCATCCCTGCCGCGACTCTCATCGTTGCCGGCCTCGGCGTGCGGCTGAGCTGGCCGCCGTCGATGTCGAATACGCTTCGCGTCCTGGGTCTCGGTGTCTCAGTGACCGGGTATACGATCACGCTGTGGGCTCTAGGGCGTAACACGTTCTTCTCGAGCGTGGTCCGAATTCAGGAGGAGCGCGGACATCACGTCATCACGGATGGCCCGTATCGTTATATTCGTCATCCCGGATACGCCGGGTTCATTCTGTTCTGGTCAGGTACCGCGTTGGTACTTGGATCGATCTGGGCTTTCGTGCCGGTCGGTCTGCTGACCATGGTGACGGCCCTCCGCATCTTGTACGAGGAGAGGACGCTTCGTGTCGGGCTGGACGGATACGTTAGCTATGCGCGGAACGTGCGTTATCGTCTAGTCCCTGGAGTCTGGTGAATTGACCTTGTTGGTAGCGACCGAAGGAGAGAGATACCAGATGTTCTGTCGTTGTATTCCGCTGCTGCTCTTCGCCGCCGTGAGCTTCGTGGCTCTGAACCCTTTAGCGGCGCAGACCAAGAGGCTCAATATCCCGACCCATTTCGTACCTGGCTACGGAACCACTCTGAAGGGCGAAGAGCTGAGGTATCATTCACCTCTGCCGTACGTGGATCGATCGTTGCTGGTGCGATCGATCGACAGCGCACGTTCCATCGAGTGGGAGACGTCGGCGATCCCCGACGCCTTTGATGGCGACGAGGCGATCTTCGTGATCATGGCGGGCATCGATGTGAATGATAACCCGCGCCGTTTCGACCTGACTGTGAACGGCGATTACGTGCTTTCATTCGTAAACCCACGGCAGTCTTCCGCTGGTGACACGATTGTGTGGACCGGCGAGCGAGGTGTAAGAGCGGAATTTCGGGTTACGCTCATCGACAAGTACGGCGATGCGATGGGATACATATTCCTTCGCGTACCGCGAGAGATCTGGCGTGGTAGTCGTTTCGTTCGGTTAGGAGTGGCAGGAGAGAGCGCGGGGGTGCCGACCTGGTTCATGATTTTCAAGGAGTCGGTCACGCCGCACATCATAGTCCAGAACGCGCCGGCACTTCTGCGAGGCGAGCGCGGCAACACTCAGATCGTGCGTGTCGACCTCCTGTACCTCGGGGACGACGGCAACGTTCAGCTGACTAGCCCCATCGGATCCATAGACACGACAGTCTCGCTTGGCCACAGTCGGTATCTCATACCTGTTCCGGAGGCCGACGAGACCACGCCGGTCGACCTCAGTTTTCAGGTCGACGGCCGGGGCGCGACGACGACGTTCGCCGTACAGCCGGTGCGCCGGATCGACATGTACCTGATCCACCACACCCACCTCGACATCGGGTACACCCATCATCAGGACGAAGTCGAGCAGATGCAGTGGGATCACCTCGAGGAGGCGCTTCGGCTGGGTGCGGCGAGTGAAGGGTATCCGGAAGAGGCGCGCTTCGTTTGGAATCCTGAAGGTCTTTGGGCAGTCGAGTCCTACTTCGAGAATCACACAGAGCAGGAGAACGAGCGGCTGCTCGAAGGGATTCGTCGTGGTTGGATCAAGCTCGACGGCATGTATGCGAACCTGTTGACGGGCATTGCGACTTCTGAAGGTCTGATGCGCAGCCTGGAAGCGTCACGCCGACTTGGCGATGCGACGGGCGTCGCCATCGAGTCGGCGATTCTGAGTGACATACCGGGGTTCACCTGGGGGCTGGTTCCGGTGCTGGCCCAGAACGGAATCAAGTATCTATCAATCGGACCGAACTTCGGACATCGCATCGGCTACTTCCTCGACGAGTTGGGAGATCGGCCGTTCTACTGGGAGTCGCCATCTGGCGAAGACCGGGTGCTCACCTGGGTGTCGGGCGCAGGTTATGCGCTGTTTCACAGCGGCCTGGGCTATTCCCAGATCACGAAGGCGTTGGACGAAGAGAACGTGTTCGGCTACGTCGAGCAGCTTGGTCGGGAGGAGTATCCGTTCGATATCGTCTACCTCCGCTACAACATCGGATCCGACAACGGGCCGCCGGATCCCAATTTGGCCGACGCGGTACGCGCCTGGAACGAGCGGTTTGTATCACCACGGTTGGCCATCTCGACGGTGAGCGATGTCTTTGCGGAGTTCGAGGCTCGATATGGCAACCAGCTACCCGTATTGCGCGGCGACCTTACTGGGCACTGGGAAGATGGCGCGGCCTCCTCGGCTCGAGAGACCGCTTCCGTGCGACGCGTCGCCGAGAGCCTCGCGCAAACCGAAGCGCTCGCCGCGATCTTTGGAGTTGAACTGCCCGATGACGAGCTGCGCGAGGCCTGGCGGAACGTCATCCTGTACTACGAACACACCTGGGGATCGTGGAACTCGATCAGCGAACCGCGTTCTGAGTTCACGCTCAGCCAATGGGAGCACAAGAAGGAGTTTGCAGAAGTCGCGAGTCTGCAGGCTCGGCGCCTACGATTGCGTACGTTGACGGCACGGCTTTGGAACAGACCGTCGGCGGGCCGTTTCGAGGTGGTCAACACAAGCAGCTGGCCGCGAACCGACGTGGTAACGCTTTCGGCCGAAGAGAGTGCTTTCGGTGATGTAGTCCTCGACGAATCGGGACGTCCAGTCCTCTCCCAGAGGCTTAGCACTGGCGAACTGGTCTTCCTGGCCAGCGACGTCCCGGCGTTTGGATCGATGCACTTCACGGTCAGCGAGGGCGAGGCAGCCCGGCGAAGCGCGTCCAGGGTCAGGCACAATGTGCTGGCCAACTCCGAGTTCAGGATCGAGGTCGACACGACGACCGGCGCGATCGTTTCTCTCTATAGTCAAAGGGCGAAGAGAGATCTGGTGTATGACGGCCAGGATGGGAGAAGCGTCAACCGGTACTTCTACGTGCCGGGCCGGGATCCAGCTGCTGCGGTCACGAGTGGACGCGCGGCGGTGCGGTTGAAGGAGTATGGACCTCTCGTGTCGGCCGTAGAGATCGTGGCGCCGGCCGCTGGTGTCGACCAGCTACTACGAAACGAGATACGTATCTATGAGCGTGTTCCCCGAATTGACTTGATCAATTGGCTGTACAAACGCGCGGTCCATGATCCGGAAGCTGTTCTCTACGAGTTCGCTTTCAACGTTAGAGATCCTCGCGTTCGAGTCGACGTACCGTGGGGCTCGTTCCGCCTCGAGGAGGACCAACTACCGGGGGCATCGAAGAACTACATGAGCCTGCAACGTTGGGTCGACGTTCACAACGACTTCTCCGGCATGACGCTCGTTAGCATCGACGTCCCAATGATTCAGTTTGGCAGCATTCGGACGGATGCGATCGTTACTGGCTGGCTGCACCAAATTCCTCAGTCAGCGACGGTATACTCGTACGTTATGAACAACTACTGGGAGACCAACTACAAGGCCGCACAGGATGGGTTTCACGAATTCCGCTACTCGCTTCGCCCGCACGGTTCGTTCGACGAGGCGGTGGCCGAGCGATTCGCGATGGAGATCGGCCAGCCGCTGATCGTTGTCGCCGCCCCACCGGATTCGGAGCCGTTGAAGTTTCCTGTGCGTGTCGAGGCGGACCGCGCCGTCGTCACTCTCTTGAAGACCGCTGATGACGGAAGCGGCCTCTTCATTCGTCTGTTCAACCCGGGGGAATCCGCCGACGCAGTGAGGTTTGTGCCCGGTGAAGGCGCGACCTGCTCCTTCTTCAGAAGTGATGTCCGGGAATCGGAACTCGATGCTTTGCCCGAGACGGTTGAACTTGATCCCTACCAGATACTCGCCGTCAGAGCCGTCTGCTCGGGTTGAACCAGGGACAGGAACGATAGCTTAACGACCGCACCCCCCTCCGCGTCACACAGACAGGGAGACCTTCATGCCAAGAGAGAGGGGTGCTGCCAATGAATGCCCACGTTCGGTTCAACGGATTGTGCATCGCGTGGCTAAGTGCAACCCTCCTGGGGTGCGACTCATCGTTTGAAGTCGATCTGGCAGATTTCGAGCAGCTTCCCGCGCTGGAGGGTCTCGACTATTCCCGGGTAGTGCCGTCGGATTCACTGGACTACTGGGAGTACAGGTTCGCCTTCTTCGGATCCGCGCCACCGGACTCGGTGATTGGATCGGGAGGTTGGAGAACCAAAGATTCTCTGGGCTCAGGCCTTATCGCCTCATTCGATTCCACGCAGGCGGAGACCGGATTCGGAATTCAATGCCTGCCCGGCTACTGTTTCAAGTACATCTTGGGCGTTAGCGACAATCAATTCTTGATGTGGGCCACGCAGGAAGAGCTTGGCGACTTTCTCGGAACGATAGACAGCCGTGAAGAGGCGATCATCCTGGTGGACGGTTTCCGGTATCACTGGAACACCGTCGATAAGGCCGAGGGTGGGATTCGCGATGTCGAGGACGGGTTCGAATTGGTGGTGTTGAAGACGGTCGAGTTCTGCGCGCCGGTCCAAACAAACCGATATGTGCTTCACGTGTCGACTTCGGGTGTGATCACAGAACTGCAAGAAGAGGTGCGGTACAAGGACGAGAGCGCCTGCATCTGAACGATCGGGCCGCGATAGAGGAAGGGGGTAGGGAGTAGATCGGTTGCGATCACTCCCTACCCCCTACCACCTACTGCTCACCGCTTATTTCAGTTTCCTCCATTCCAGTCCGGCATCCCGCGACCCGGTGTCCAGGGAACACCAGCCGCCTCTAGCCGCTGCTGGAAGGCCGGCAGATCCACTTCGATCAACTGGCTGAGGTCGTTGTAGATCTCCGTGAACAAGGACGCAGCGATCTCGTAGCCCTGCTGCTGCGTCGCGGTGGGAGCGGATGTGCTGGACATACTGCCGAACACCACCGTACTGATGCGGCTCTGGATGCCCGGCATCGCCGATTCGCTACGACGTCGCTTGGTCGGATCGCCGCCCAGCGCTTCCCGAAGGTCCATCAGCCTAATCTCTAGAGAGCGCGCCTCGTTCCTCAAAGCTACATCGACCTGAGGTGAAATCTCGATTGCCCGCTTGATGAAGCCAATCTGTTCTTCGGCGTCGGCCGCTGCCCGGCTGGCTCCCTGCACGGCGCGCTGCAAATCGCCTACCTGCATCTGGAAGGCGAGCAGTGCCTCGCGATCGGCGGGCGGCAAGGTGGGAGTCCCGAGCACTTCTACCTGGAACGGCGTGGCCGGCGCCAGCTCGGTAATCACTCCGTCAACCCGCTTATGAATCTCGACGGTGTAGGTGCCGGGCACGACCAGTGGGCCACGGCCCTGGCTGTTCATGCTGATCGGTCCAACGCCCGGGTACCGGAGATCCCATGTCAGACGGTGCATTCCTGCCGATGTCGGTCCATCGAGGCGACGAACAACAGCGCCGCTCTGGTCGCGGATCGTCAGGATCACAACGGGGCCTTCCTCGCGGTCCTCCGCTTTCAGCGCTTCCCAGCTCGGATACGGCGTGTCCTCTCCCTCACGTGCCGCCTCGCGCTCGCGCTCCTGCCGTTGCGCTCGGTTGGTCTTCAGCGAGTCCTTCAGGTAGACCGTGAAGGTCGCGCCGAAAGGCGGGTTGGGCGCCGTGTAGAACATCGAGCCCTGTGATGCCTTCTCCCCACCACCGAGCGATCGCCGCTGGATGTACAGATCAGCGGTCTTGATCGGGAAGATGTGAGCATCGGCCTGAAGCAACTGCGTGTTTAGATCACGCAGCGGCGTGTAGTCGTCCAGAACGAAGAAGCTGCGGCCGAACGAGGCGGCGACCAGATCGTTCTCGCGCCGCTGAATCTCCAGGTCTCGGACCGCAATCGTCGGCATGCCGCCCTTAAGCTGGATCCAGTTCGTTCCGCCGTTGAGTGTCGCGAAGATGCCGAATTCTGTACCGACGAAGAGCAGGTTCGGATTGACGTGATCCTGTACGATCGTATGAGCCGAGCCCCGCTCCGGCAGGTCGCCGGTGATGTTTGTCCACGAGCCGCCGCGGTTCGTGCTCTTGTACACGAAAGGCAGAAAGTCGCCGTTCTTGTGGTTGTTGAACACGGCAAACACGGTGTTTTCGTTGTGGAGCGAGGCCTCGAGATCGCTCACGTAAGTCATCTCGGGGACGTCGCCGATGCCGTCGATCTCCCGCCAGTTCTCTCCGCCGTCTTCGGTGACCTGGACCAGGCCATCGTCGGTGCCGACGTAGATCAATCCTTCGACCAACGGCGACTCGGTCAGCGCTACGATGGTTCCGTACAGCGACGTCGAGCGGTTCTTGGCAACGGCGTCAACGCCGTAGATCCGGCCCATCACCGGCAGCGTGTTGCGATCCATGTTCCGCGTCAGATCGCCGCTGATCGCACGCCAGGTATTCCCGCGATCGTCGCTTTGGAAGAGGATCTGCGCCGCGAAGTAGACTCGCGTGTTGGAGTGCGGGCTGATGAGCAGCGCTGAGTCCCAATTCCAGCGTAGCGGCGGCCCTTCGCGCGATTCGCGCGGCTTGATGTCCACCGTTTCCCCGGTGGCCCGGTCGAACCGGATCAGGCCGCCGTACTGCCACTGCGAGTAGACGATGTTCGGCTCTACCGGATCGACCGCCGGATCGAATCCGTCGCCGCCTACTGTGATGAACCAGTCGCTATTGCGAATGCCGTGTACGTTGTCGGTACGCACCGGACCGCCCTGCGTGTTGTTGTCCTGCGTTCCGCCGTAGACGTAGTAGAACGGCTCGTCGTTGCTGACCGCGACCTTGTAGAACTGGGTAGCGGGCAGGTTGGGGAAGAACTTGTAGTTGGCGCCGCGGTCGAATGTCTCGTAGAGGCCGCCGTCGCAGCCTACCACGAAGTGGTTCGCATCTTTCGGATCGATCCACAGCGCGTGGTTGTCGACGTGCTTCCAACGTTCGCCGACACGGTACCAATTCTCTCCGCCGTCGTCCGAGCCCATGAGGCGAGTGTCCATGGAGTAGAGGCGGTCGAATTTGTGCGGGTCGGCAAAGATCTCATTGTAGTACTGCGGGCTGCCGCTGACGTAGCTGGACTGCCTCGACCAGTTCTGCCCGCCGTTCTCTGACTTGTAGAAGCCGCCGCGGTTGCCTGTCGCCTCGACGATCGCGTAGAGAACGTTGGGCCGGATGGGTGAAACGGCCATCCCGATCTTGCCTTTGTCCCCGCTAGGCAGGCCGCTGTTGATCTTGTTCCAGGTCGCTCCGGCGTCCGTCGATTTCCAGATCCCGCTACCCGGACCGCCGTCGATCAGCGTCCAGACGTGGCGCCGACGCTGGTAAGAGACGGCGTACACGACATCCGGGTTGCCGGTCTCGAAGTAGACTTCGGACACCCCAGTGTTTTCGTCGATCTCTAGAACCAGGTCCCATGTCGCGCCACCGTCAGTTGTCTTGTACAGCCCGCGGTCGCCACCCGGGGCCCAGAGCGGGCCCTGCGCCGCGACGTAGACGACGTCCGAGTTGCGTGGGTCGACGCGAATCATCCCGATGTGCTCGGAGTCTTTCAGCCCTACGTTTGTAAAGCTCCGACCCCCGTTCGTGGACTTGTACACTCCGTCGCCGTACGCGACGCTTCGCTGGCTGTTGTTCTCGCCGGTGCCGACCCAGATGGTCAGTGGGTCTTTTGGGTCTACCGTCACGGCGCCCACGGAATAGGAAGCGTACCTATCGAAGATCGGACGCCAGGTTGTGCCGGCGTTCTCTGTCTTCCACAGGTTCCCGGACGCCATCGCGACATACCAGACGCTATGGTTCGTCGGGTCCACCGCGATGTCGCTCACCCGGCCCGACATCAGAGCTGGGCCGATGTTGCGCATACTCAGAGCGTTCAGCAGACCGGAATTCAGCTGCGGCGTGCCGTTGTCGCCCTGCGCCACTGCCGGCGCCTTGGGTACGAGAAGTACTAAGGCCAGCAGGAGTGCGAGTCGTCTAATCATCTCTCCTCCCGGTAATGATATCTCGCTGGATTGGAGCTTGACGGCACAAGGTAGTGCGGCGGGACGGCAGGCGAAACGGGCTTGTCAATCGGTCTGACGGAGGCTGCATCTTGCACGAGGCGCCTGCCTCATTGTATCTAGGACACGCACCCCTACGCCCACGGCCCCTCCGCCTTCGACCATAGACCTCGGGAGAGCCAGTGCTGAATCGGCATGCCCTAGCCTTCGCAATGCTGATGCTGCAAGCGTTACCCGCAGCGGGCCAGGAGGAACCAGCCGATCACTACCTCCGCGCGAGCTTCATGCTGGGCGCTGGGTGGCCGGTAGGGGATATGAACGTGCACTTCGATCCGGGCTTCGTGGCCGGGGCGCGCGGCGAGTACACGCTGAGTCCAATGACGAGGGTGGGCGCTCAGCTCGCGTTTCACTCGTTCGACCACGAGCCGCTGCCGGGCACCGTGGACAATGAGGGGATTATCGATCTGTCGCTGATAGCGAAGGCAGTGGGTAGCTGGGGAGCCTACGATCCGTTCGCCTTGATTGGACTCGGCGCGTTTGTAACCAAGGATCAGGTCTCGAACGGTCGACGCTGGGACGGCGGACTTCAGCTTGGTGGGGGTCTGGGGCTGGAGGTATCGGAGCACCTGACGGTGCTGGTCGGGACAAGCTTCTACATGGTGTTCAGGGGAGGAGAGAACAGCGACTACTTGTGGATCGACGGCTACTTGGGCTTCGATCTCAGGCAGCCGTAAGGTGCTGGGCGTTTCCTGAGGCTAGTACCCGCCGCCGGGATGGCCCGGCACTTCCGGTATGCCGTACGCGCCCGACACAGCCGGATGATCATTGGCGCTATTGAGCCGCGAGCCGGCCAGCAGGCCAACCGATATTGCCAATCCAATAGCCAGCGCCACGATCGCGAATCGCTTCTTCAAGCGGAAACGCCGGGCACGCCTTGTATTCGGGCGGCGAACAGTGACGGGTGTCGGAACGCTGCTAGGCAGATGGTGATTCGAGCGACTGGCATCGCGCTCAGGACAGGTTACAGCTGCGGTGGTGGTGGTATCCGGTGGTCGGAGTACTTCTTCTATCGTCACAAGTGCGGTAGCACGGTCGTCCCTTGTCGCTGTCGAGTCCCTCTCTGCGTCGCGGCGCTCTACCTTCCAGATCCTGTTGGCCGTCTGTCCCAAACCATCCTCCCAACTGACATGCCACGCCGTCTACGGGTCAGGCGGCGGGCTCGTGTGTGCTTTGCTAGGCCGTCTCGGCTGCAGGTTGCAGCTCGATGCTCTTGGCTTTCGGAATCCCCCAGGCGGTGGCAACGGCGAGTATCACCCATAGTGCGTCGAAGCCGCTGAGCATCAGCCCAAGGCTGGATCCGAACAACTGCATGACACCGACGGAGAAGACGGACAATTGGGTCACGGCCTCCGCGCCATACTCTTCGCCGACGTACTGCTTGAAGGCGGCGAAAAACGTCAGGTACTTGCCGACGAATATGCCAAACACGGCCGCAGCGGCAGCGACCAGCTGCAGGGGCTTTCCGCGTTGGCCGCGGGCCGCCAGAACAACGCCGAAACCAGCCAGCCAGCCGACGCCCCAGGCGACCCAGCCGATCTCGTAGCCGGTCGCGCTCGCGATCAGGCCCCAGACGATCCCGCCGATCAGCGCTCCGGCGGCACCCCCGCCGATGGCCGGCGCCAGCGCCTGAAGACTGAACTCCTCCTCCGCGACCTCTGCGGGGACTTCAGCCAGGTCGGCCGCAATGGCCGGGTCGGTAGACTGAGGTGTATCCGCGGTCTCGACGGCGGTGGCCGCCGGCTCCGCCGACCCGAAGGCCCTGGCGACGATCTCGACCGCGATATCCTCCTGAACCCCGCGTTCCATGAGGCGCCCTTTGACCGTCTCCCGGTTCGCGCCCTTCTCCATTTGCTCAACGGCAAATTCGGTCAGGCGCTGTATGGCCTCTCGGATGGACTCGGACTGATGGCTGACCTCGGACATTGGTATACCTCGCGCCGTCGGGTTTTTTGCACGACGGGATTGCAAAACGACAAGATTCTTATGAAACGGGGGAGTGGGTGAACCCCATGTAGGGTAAGGGATTCCGGGTCCCGAACCGGTGGGACCCCGCCTAGAAGGTCAAGATACGTGCCCGGTTCTCGCCCGTGCCCTCAGCGAGCTGGAGGCCGGAACTTGGCTATTCTTCCGTCAACGCCGGCCGCCCACACGGGGCCGCCGGGAGCGGCGCCAGCCGTGTTGTAGCCGAGGGAGTCGATGTATCTCCAGGTCGCACCATCGTCGGTCGAATAACCCCAACCGGACGGACCCACGGCCACCAGAAACCAGGTCTCTCCTACGCGGACGTAGGCCACACCGTAGCGGACGCCATACGGGAGAGATCGGCTGACCAACGTCCAGGTCTGGCCGCCATCGATTGTCTGAAGAACGTTAAGGCTGGAGTCGTTAGGCGCCTGGTAATCGCCGCCGACTGCCACGCCGACCTGCGGATCTCGGAACGCGATCCCGAAGATACCGGCGGATTCACTGGCGGGTAGCGATGTCGTCGCGGCCGTCCACGTCTGACCCCAGTCGTTCGACATCAGCACCCTGGCCGATCCGGCGCCGCCGGTACCGATCCAGACGCGACCGCCCGGAGCGACGGTGATTGCCGTGCCGCTGGCGGCGAACCCGGCCTCGCCGGAGAGCGGCTGAGGAGCGTTCTCCGGCGGAACCGTCTCCCAGGTCGCTCCGCCGTTGGCGGTGCTGATGATCAGGAAGGCGCCATCGACAGGATCGCTAAACGCGATGCCGCGCTCCGAATCCCAAAAGGCCAGACCGTCGAAGAACACGCCGGGGGCGCCGTTGCTGTAGACCTCCGTCCAGCGGGCGCCGCCGTCTCTCGTCTTGTAGATCCTGGCAAGGCCACCATCGAAGCTCGTGCCCAGAAGATAAGCCACGCTGTCAGAGACGGCGTGCACATCGATGAAGAAGAGAGAGGTTGCGCCGGGGACTGTGTCCGCACGCCAGGTGGCGCCACCATCTACGGTTCGTGCAAACGTCCCGTTGCGGCCGGCAGCCCAAACGACGGAGTCACTCGCCGCGCTGATGCCTCGGAACTCGGCATCGGTTCCACTGTTCTGCAGTAACCACTGAGCAGATGCGATCCCTGCCGAATGGAGTAGGATGGTGATGAGTAGAACCGGGATCTTCAGCATTACCGACCCCCTCAATCTCATAAACCCCTAGTCTCGTAATCCCCGAATCCCCGAGTCCCTCTAGTACGGCATGTCGGCGTCGCTCAGGCCGAAGTGATGGCCGAGCTCGTGGATGACAGTGTCACGGACCTCGCGAACGACTTCCTCCGAAGTGGCGCAGGCCCGCGAGATCGGTCCCATGTAGATATAGACGCAGTCGGGGAGACCGGTGTACGAGCTGCCGCGATCGATAATAGGCACGCCAACGTAGAGACCGAACAACTCGTCGGAGTCCGATTCCTCGTCGAGGCCGAGCTCACGCAAGTCCGCTGGGTCCGGCTCTTCCTTCACGACAACCGCGATATTATCCAGACGCTCGGCGAACTCGTCAGGTAGTTCGTCCAGGGCCGACTGGACGAGTCGCTCGAAATCATCCCGGTCGAAATGGATAGGCACCTTGGATCGGGCTCCGACGTCTCTACGGCGTGACGACGAGAGTTGTCGTCGAAAGCTGGATGATTGGATCCGACTTGGACTGGACGACAATCCGGTGTGCGCCTAACGGTGTGCCGCCTCCGGGAGGCCCATTGACCCCGTCCTCACTGCAGCCAGCTTGCATCGCCGCGCCAGCCAAAACGAGCACCGCTACGACCGGAATCGCCAACCGGCGTGCCCGGCGGTCTTCCCTCGAGAGGATCAGCCCCAAAAGAGCGATTGCGGGCAGCCCTATCACGAGGGCGCCCGGCCAGAACGGGCCGCCGCCGGTGCCTTGACCTTCGGCGACGCTGAGGCTCGAGGTTCCCGAGGCGCTCGTCTGAATCTCGAGGAATGAGGTCACTCCATTCGCTCCAGGAATCACGGTGTCCTGAGAGAAAGTGCAAGCGGTAAGAACCGGCTTTTCGTTGCAGCGCAGGGCCACTTCTGCATTGTAGGAGCCGCCAACCGGCATGACTTCCACCGCGTACCTCGCAATCCCTCCGCGATTGACGATGGTGGTATCCGGTACGATGGTCACGGAGAATCCGCTGGCCTGGACGCAGCGTGAGAATTCGGATGTGTTGCCGGTGTTGCTCGTGGCGGTAGCGGTTACGTAGGCACCGGGCTCTACATCAGCGCCCACGATGAGGAAGTCCACTTCTCCGTTAGCGGCCGTTGTCACGCCCTCTCGGGTAACGAAAGACTCGCCTTCACCATGATTAGTCGCGTCACAGAACTCGCTTTCGAATATCTCGATGCTGAAATTCGTGCTGGCCGTGCTGCGAAGTGCGCCGTCGATATAGACTGCGCCGCCGATCCGGACGGAGCTGATATCGGGGTAGTTCTGATAGTCATTCGGGCCGGTATCCGTGTCACCGATGTCGTTCTCAGTGACGCCATCCTCGCCCAGGTCTATCCCCATCTGGCCGCTGTCCGAGATGTGATTGGTCTCGAACTCGTTTCCAGTTCCGGCGTCGGGAAGAAGGATCCCGTACCCGTCATTCTGCGCGATCGTGTTGCCAGCGATGCGGTTGTTAGCGGATGCGGCTCCAGCGATTCGGACTCCGTCCCCGACGTTGCGGACGATGAAGTTCCCTTGAAATAGGCCGGTGCCACCGATCGTATTGTCCGTAGAGCTTTCGATCCGGACCCCATCGCGTCCGTTCCCAAGGTCTGCCAAGCCCAGGTCGTCATGCGGATTCCATCCGTGGTGTTGCAGACGATCTCGTTAGACAGGGTGAGTGACGCGCCGCCGATGACGTTGTCCGAGCTCTGAACCACGATGCCGGCAGCAGTATTCCCGAGGTCCTCGCATTGAACGGCCTTACCGGTGGAGCCTACGACACTCGCGACCACCGTGTTGCCTCCGTTCACATCGAGTAGTATGCCGTTATCGAAGGCGTAGATCGCCAGAGCGCGAACCACGCTGGAGCCAGCGGTGATGTGGAGGCCGTCCACCGTACCCGCTCCACTTCCATCGAGTCCGATGATGGGCTCGTCGGAGAAACCCGGTTGGGACGTACCGTCGATTACCACGGGGTCCGTGATGACAGGCAGCGCACTACCTGGACTGATGATTTGAACGCCGCCGCCTCCCGGTATGTTGAACGCGATCGTATCGGTTCCGGCGGTCTGATTTGCGGCATCGATGGCCTCGCGCAAACTGCAGTGGGTCGCATCGCAGGTCGAGTCATCGACGTCGTTTGTGGTGTTGACAATAAAGGTCGTTTGAGCGGCTCCAGCCGTCGGTGCGGCGAGTGACAACGCTACCAGAACGAATAAATATCTTCTCATTACTTGCGGTTCCTCCAACGGGCCATTGACACGAGTTACCGGGCCTGAATAGCCTTTCGGGCGCGGCCCTGTAGCTCAGTCGGATAGAGCGGCGGTTTCCTAAACCGAAGGTCGGGGGTTCGAGTCCCTCCAGGGCCACTCTGTTCAAGCTAAGAAACTTCGCAGGCGGCCTACCAACGGTCAACGATCGCCAGCCGCACGGACATACAACGGGCGGTAATCATTGGAGTTACCGCCCGTTCAGTTCGTTAAGTGTACCCTCTAAACACCCGCCCTGTGGCGGAGTTCCGCTAGTCTCCCTCTGCCATGGCCTCCAGCGCGGCATCGATCTGAGCACTGGCGTTTTTCCGCTGGCGTTGCGTCACCCGTGAGTCGGACGTACAGCCCGGGGACGCGACCCACGTGCTCTCGATATAGCAGAACGGTCCCCCGCGCGGGCCTGCTCTATCAGGCCGCGCATGCGCGCGGCGCGCCGGCAGCCTGGGCGGGCATTGCGGGCCGTGTACGGGTCTCCTCGCCATATCTTTTGTATATAGGTCGCGCCTCTATCCTGCACTGTTATGATGCCGGAGGGCCCGGGTTGGTTTGAAGGCCCGGCTTCCCTATCTTGCGGCCGTGCAAATCCGTTTTCGCTGAACACCAACTACCGATGGAAGAGAGATGACGAAGAACGTGCCGCTGGTTGGAATACTGACGGGTAGTCCCAACGATCTACCTGTCGTCGAGAAGGCGCAGGACACTTTGAAGGGTCTCGGCGTGCCCTGCGAGATAAGAGTATTGTCGGCTCACCGAACGCCCGAGATGACCGTCGACTACATTCGCTCGGCCGAGGAAGCTGGCATCGAGGTCTTCATTGCCTGTGCCGGCATGGCGAATCACCTGGCCGGCACGGTGGCCGCTCACACGTTGTTGCCGGTGATCGGCGTGCCGCTCACCTCAGGGTCGCTGGGTGGAATGGATGCCCTGTTGTCGACAGTGCAGATGCCACCCGGAATCCCCGTAGCAACGGTCGCCGTCGATGGGACCAAGAATGCGGCGTTCCTGGCTGCTCACATCCTGTCGATCAAGTATCCTGAGATAAGAACGGCTCTCGAGATGGCACGAGCAGAAGCGCGCAAGAGCTACAAGTAGGAACGACCGTAGTACTTGAGACACAGAAGAGGGGCCTGACCACGGTTCGTGGCCAGGCCCCTTTCACCAATGAGCAAATCTACCGGATCGTCAGGTCGAGGTTCGTGCGTGGCTTGAGGATCCAGCTCCCCGTTCCGTCAGGAACGAGCAAACCGAGCACATCGATCAGCATTCCTGGCACGAACAGCTCCGGGTTGGCGATCGGCGCATCCTTGTCGAGAAGGACGAGGAGCGTGCCGGACAGGTCACCGACCGTGAGGCGGAAACCCTCTGCCGTGGTCAGGGTGTCGTTGATCGTCACGGCGTCGACCTCGACGAGGGCAGCGTCCAATAGTCCACCGTCGGCCGCTGAGGCGACGCTAGCCGTGGCAATAGTCGCGTCGGGCGGGTTCGTGACGGCCAGGTTGAAGACGGACTGTGCGTCGAGAACCGGTTGGCCCAGTACCGTTCGCGTCGTCGCCAGGATGCGAATGCTGTCCCCGACCAGCACGGTACCGGTGCGCACGTTTGTAGTACGGATTGCCAGGGTTCTACCGCTGACGTGGACCGTATTGTCACCGAATGTGAGCCGGTCGTTGAGGGCGATGCCTTCAACGAAGACCGTCTCGCCTACGGGCAACGCTTTGCTGTCCTCGACGGTGACGCTGGGGTAACTCACACCAATCGTGATATCCGCCGTATCGTCGGGCGTCAGTGTGAATGCTGCGGGGTCGACTCCTACGAACTGGGCGCTGTCACCGACGATCGTCGTATCGACGATTACCTCGTAGGTAGCGACGTCAACGCGTCGGATCTCGAGGAGTCCATCCAGGTCAGAAGTGGCGATGTAGATCGGGATGATCGAGCCGAGCGAGGTGAGCCCGATTTGAACGCCCGGTATTCCGGTGTCGCCTTCATCGAACCTGCCACTCCCGTTCGTATCGAAGTACACCAGACCCTGAACGGTGCCCGTCGACGTAACGCTGAGGACGCGGTCCTCGCCGGTACCGAGACAACCGGCCAGCGATGTCACGGCTAGAGTTGCTATTAGAGCCAGCGTTGGGCGTACGCGCATGATCAGATTCCCATCCGTAATCCGAAGCGGAGTGCTCGGCCCTGCTGATTGTAGATCAGTGGCTTGCCGAAATTCGGGTTGACCTGGAACGGTATTGTGATTGTTCCGTCTGGGTTCGTCTGCACGGTTCCGCCACCGTCGATCAGTAATAGCGCCTTGTCAAGAACATTGGTTTCGGCGTCGAGCACGTTCAGAACATCCACAACCAACTCTAGAGGATGGCCGTGGACCGTGTAGAGTCCGACGGCCAATCGCAGGTCGAGTCGATGAAGGCTAGGTCCGCGACATGAATTGCGTGACGCATAACGCCCGATCTGCTCGGATAAGCATCCCCAAGCCGATATCAGCCCCGGCATGCCATCCAGAGCGCCATCGATGTATGCCGGGTCGTTGCGTCCGGAGCCGTCGCCGTTGACGTCCACAGCATCTCTGAAACCGGGCGTGAATGGTACGCCTGAGCTGAATCGGTAGAACGCGGCTACGCGTGACGTGGCCACTCCCAGCGGAAACTTGTACTGGGCGGCGAGAACCAAAGTGTGCGGTCGATCGAAGTCGGAAGTACCCTTCGTCCAATCGCGCCGGTTCAGACTGTCGGGGAACGGCGTGAGTTCCACCGGCGGGCCTCCGCCCATGCCCGAGAGCCAGTTGTCTTCCGTCCACGAGAACGTGTAGCTGGCTATCGCCTCGAGCTGTTCGCCGAGGTGCCGCTCGAAGGCGAGCGTGCCCGCCCAATAGTTGGAGACGCCGTCGGCGTTTAGTGCCGACACGACGGCGAAATCCTGAAAGCGACGGTTCGTCCCGGGCTCGACCTGGAGTAGAGAGCCCTGCTGGACGAGCTGTCCGTATACCGGCCGCCCGTATTGATCTACGGTCGTCGGAGACTGCACCAGGTTCAGATCGTTGCGGCGGACCAGGTGGTCCGTGTAGCGGTAGACGCCATGCAGGATTACAGCCGTACGGTCGTCAAACAACCGGGAGAGACCCAGGTTGACTCGGCTCGTGCGCGGACCCTGAAACTCGGGGCCCAGCATGCTCAGCTGCTGCCCGATGATAGGGGCGGCTCCAAGGCCCGGGTCCTCGGGCCAGAACCCCAGGTCTCCCAGACCGCGCCGGCCGAACTGGCGGCCGTCCTGAGTGATCACTTCGGCGAAGGCGCCGGGATCGACCAGGTTGTGGTAGAGCCCCCAACCGCCGCGTACGATCCAGATTCCGCGGTTGCCGATATCCCAACGCATGGCGAACCGCGGGCTCCATTTGTTGATGTACTTCTCATTTGTTTGGGAGTTATCTATGCCGGTGCGATCCAGCCAGTCCGCATTCTGCCTGATCGCCTCGATGTCGATGCGCTCGTATTCCCAACGCAGGCCGAGAAGCACGTCGAGGCCCGGCGCCGCTTGCCAGAGGTCTTGCAGGTACGTCGCGAACTGCCAGTTAGCGTACTTGCCGAAAGGTGCTGTGCCGCCGGCTTTAGCGAACGAACCACTGGCAGCCGAGAACTCGTCCACTCCCGAGAATGCGAATTCTCCGCCCGTCGCGTATGTATACCTTTGCTCGGCGGATAGGTACGTGGCTCCCGCGCCGAACTTCAGTCGATGCCTGCTGACCTTCGCATGTAGAGTCCAGAACAGCCGGGCCGTGAGTTGATCGAACTTGCCGGGCACCGTTGGGTCGGTGCCGAACGCCAGGCCGCCTTCGACGATTCGTGTTCCAAGAACTTCGGTACCAGTGTACTCGCGCTCCGTACGATCGATTCCCAAACGGAGTTCTTGTCGGAACATGTTGTTGAAACGCGAAGAGAGAGTTCCGGAAGTCGATAGGTCTATCCCTTCGACCTCCGAGCCGATACTGGCGATCTCCTCAGGTCCCAGACCGGGATCGAGGTCCGGGTTGCCGCCGATCTTCACTGACGAAACGTTGCCGCGAACTGACAACGCGTGGTTCTCCGTGATTTGCCAGTCGAATCGTCCGTAAGCCGTGCCCAGCTCTTCTTCAACGACCCGCGCCCGTGTGTAGGGCCTTAGGTTTACGCCGTACGAATCGGCCACCGCGATCAACCGATCGTCGAACGTGTCGATAGCCCAGGCAGGTGGTAGCGGTGTCTGCAGTCGCTGTGCCTCGAAACCGATCGCGTAGTGCGCCGTGTCCTTCAGGATCGGCCCAGCTACCGAGGCGCCCGCGCGGAAACTGTGCGTACCCACATCTTGACCGTCAAAATTGTCGGACTGGGTGATGACGCCGCCGGTCCAGTCACCGAAGAACCGGACCTCCGGCTCACGGGATCCACGCAACGTGCTGCCGGTCAAGTAAGCGCCAGCAAACTCGCTCCACTCCACATCGATCGGATTCATCAGCAGTTCCGCCGACGCGAAGTTGCTGAGCGGAAGCACCTCAGTACGAGTGGAACTGGTGGGCAAGTGCGGGTGCCGAGTGGGACTGTAGAGCATACCGTCGGCCGCCAAGCCCGTCAGCCAGCCCGGTAACCCTTGAGTAGCAAGCCTGGCGTTTGAGACGCTCGAAAAGCGGCCCAACTCCGAGAACTCGCGTCGCTGCTTCGGAAGCTCGCGCAACTCGAAAGAGGAGTAGTACTGTGATTCGCCCGCCCAGGAATCTTCAATCGGGTCTGCGAAACTGCTCTCGACAACATCGTTCACCGGCAGAACCGCCGGCTGCAATGTCACTTCGAGCTCAATGGTCTGTCCCGGTGTGACCGGAACACGCCGGAGCTCCTCCGGCTGCAACCCGATCTCCTCAACGAACACGTCGTACTCGCCGGGCGGAAGCATCGCAATGAAGAAAGCCCCGCTCGCCCGAGTGTCATGCCACTGAACTACTCCCGTTCGGACCTCTGTGATTCTCACCCGTGCACCGGCCACAGGGTTGCCGCTGGCGTCCGTCACCCTGCCTGCCACAGTGCCGGTGGAAATGCTCTGGGCAGCAGCCGTCGACACGAAGACGGACAGAGAAAAGGCGATGCTCAACAGCCAGCGGTAGGATCGACGAGGTGAGATCGTGTGAGACCTGTAGCCCTTGTTCAGCGTTCTCACTCCGGTTGAGTTCTGCTACACGTAATGCCGGAAAGTTCGAAATGAGCATACAGCAGGGAGCGTGCCGGTACAAGAAGCGGCCACAGATCAAGCAGTAGCAGCGATCTTGGCCGGGTTAGCCCCGATTCACCGATCTGTCTCGCGGGCCGCGCTACCCCCGAGGCCTGGCTGTAGCTTGGAAGCAACACGTGCACCCGCACCCAGATTCGTCTTGTGCGGGTCCATCTGATGGGTGAGAACCGCGTGCGGGTCGACGGACGGCCAGTGTTGCGATCGTGATAGCCGGATCCATCTGTTCCGTAGCGCTAAAGCATCACCCGAATATCCTCTGCCAGGGTGAACATATGTATGGCACGTCGGCACTTAGCGCCATTCGTCAACTGTGGCGATCCGTGAGTGACCCATCGTCCGTTGGTCCCTTTCTTGCCTCCGCATCTCCTTTGTGGGACTCCACATAAGCGTGCACTCGAACATATGAAGTACTGGACAGAATCGATCCCAGTTTTCGGTCGAAGGGTCTCTTCATGTTCGTGACAGGGCATCAACAGAGCGCATTTTCCGCGAGATGTACTGTGCCGGGCCGGTTAAGGGGGGTTCTTTGGTGAGCGACGACTGCGTTGTATGCGGCCAGGGTAAGGGTGCGCTGTCCGAAAAGGTAGCGGTGGAGCGGCTCCCAGCGGACAGCAGCGACGGGCGGAAGTCACCGATCTGTCCGAGGTGCGGAACGCGTTTGCCGGAAGCAGCAGGTGCGCTACTGCGGAAGGCGTCACAACTGGCGCGATTCGGTCTAAGCGCCGGAAGCGAACCGCTGTTGGAGTTAGAGTCCGAGCGCCGCCGCCGCAACATTGCGGGCCGGCCGAGCTAGATATTGAAGTTGATGCCGAAGAGTAGGAACAGCTGCTGCGGCGTGTCGGCGCTGCTGAGTTCGTTGAAAGTCACCCGGTCTATTCTGTAACCGGTCTTCACCCAGACAGGTAGCGTTGTGGTCTTGAGGAGGAGGCCACCCTCGAATCCGAAGCCGTTATCGAACGTCGTGTTCTCCGGCTCGCTGGCAGAGAGTATTAGCCACCCCTTCATGTAGCTGTAGGCGACCCTTTCCAGCAGCGTTGCCCCAAACCAGATTCGAGCCTCCCAGAAGACCCAGTTCTCGCTTTGCGTTGTGTCTAGCTTTCTGAGGTGGGGGCCTACCTGCAGTGCCACCCACCGCAGCGGGCGGAAGCCGACCATCAACTCAGCTTCCGCAAGAGTCGCCGAGCCCTCGGCATCCTCGTAATCGAGACTGCCGGTCGCCAGGCGCGCGTCGGCGGAGAAGACCGAGAGCACCACACCCGCCTCACCCACGATGCTGACGCCGCTGACCCGAAGGGTCCCGGCGGGGCTGGGTCGTTCGATGTCGAGAATGGTGAATGACGGTCCGAGGCTGGCGTAAGACGAGGTCATCGGCACCTGCGCGAACAGCTCGCCAGACGCCACGAGGGCGGCCAATGTCGTCAAACAGATCAGAAAGCGTCTCGTTTGCAGGACCATGCTCGCCTATCGCCGATCCAGGCTTGTCGGCTCACCAGCGGTGATCACGAACCGCACTTCGCCTCGTAGAGCAGCGTTTTCTCTTAGTATTGAATCCGTTTGCGCGCGCAGCGCTCTGCGGAGATTCTCGTTGTACTCGACGTTGTCCGGTAGTGGTCTTCCTGGCCGATACTTCAGGGTCCCAACGACGCCGATCGCGCCGAGGGCACCCGCAATGACATAACGTGCCGAACTCAGATCAATCCTCGGTGCAATCGCCAACGGCACCAGCAGAACGGCCGCACCCGCGATCACGCCGCCGACGAGGGCCTCGGCGCTAGCCCTGCCGGAGGTTGTCTCTTCGGGTAGGAAGAGAGAGTCTGGCGGTGTGGTCGGCAACGGAAGTGTATCGGCCCTCGAGACGCTAACCTCGAGCGGCATGGTCACCGTGCGAAGAGCCATTCCCCGAGCGTCCCGCGAGGTCACCTCCAGCATATAAAGCCCGCTCGGCGCAACGTCGCCTGCAGGGTCACGACCATTCCAGCTGAGCTGCAAGCTGTCACGCACCGGCCCTGTGTAGATCGTCTGGCGACGTGCTCCGTCCGCGGTGCGGATCTCGGCCAAGATGTCATGAACGGAGCTGGCAAACAGCCGGGCCGAAAACTGTCCCTGGTCGAGCAAGAACTGCGTTCGTTCCGGCGCCTCAATCGCGATGGCCATCGTTGCGCGCCGGGCCGACTCGAACACGCTCGTCACTTCCGGAGGAAAAACGAGTTGGTCGGGCTCGTAGCGCGGATCGAGTCTTACCAGCGTGGTGAAGACCACTTCAGCCGAATCGGCCTGGCCCATGAAGACCAGGCTGGCTGCCAGGAACGTTAGCGCGTCGGCTCGATCTTCCAGCGCCAGCGGAGGACGCAAGGACAGATCCAGGGCGCGTTCAAGCAGGACCGTCGCTGAATCGTACTCGAGGTTGCGATAGCGAAAGACTCCGTCCTGCAGCAACTGCCTCGCCGACTGAGCGCTAGCAGCAATCGGAATGGAGCTGATCAGAACTAGGGCGAGAGCAAGGTGACGAATGAGTCTCATGTTAGCGGCGCACGAGTGTGATATCGGTGATGCGGAGCGCTGCTCCTGACTCGATGTAGATCTCGCGTCTGTAATCCTCGAACCCCTCGCGAACGATGCGGATGATGTGAGTGCCTGCGGGTAGTACGACATTCGCCTTCGGCGTGTTGCCGACCAATTCCCCATCGACGAACAGCAAGCCCCATGGAGTCGAGTTGATTGAGAGTTGACCCGGAGGAGGAGGCGTGATGTCTCTCACGGGAGCGTCCTGTTGCGCCTGCTGCTCGGAGCTTGACGCGGGTACCGCCGCTGTGGTCGGATCCGGCGTCGGAGCTTCTTCCTCCGGCGCCGGGAGAGCCGGGCTCGCCGTGGAAGGTGCCACGGTCGACGGTTCCAGTCCCAAGACACCCTGATCCTGGGGTGTGCTGGCGAGTTCCACCTCTGGCGTGTTCTCGTCTGCAGCTCGTCGATCTCGACTGATCAACGTGCCGGCGACGATTATGACCGTTGCCGCGGCGGCGACGGCCAGAGCGGCACGCGTGACTCGCTTCGGTTTCGTGATACGTTTGAAGCGCTCCATTCTGTACTGGCGGCGCTCCTCCGGCGTGATCTCCGATAACGGAAGATCGAGCAAGAATGAGAACTGCGTACCCCAGGCGCCACTGACGACCTTGAGCTCGGAGCCCATCGCGTCTACCAGCTTCCGGCAAATCGCCAGACCGAGTCCGGAGCCGGAGAAACGCAGGTTTCCTTCCGATTGATCGGAGCGGAACGGGTCGTACAGCGTTGCGAGCGACTGTTCCGGAATCCCAGCCCCAGTGTCGCGGACAGAAAACTCAATCTGTGTCAGACCTCGAGCGCGCGCCGCGATCTCGACGAACCCTTTGTCCGTGAACTTCAGTGCATTGGTCGTCAGGTTGAGGAGCACGCGGCTCAACGCCTGTGGGTAGCCAAATCTTTGATCTCGGGGCGGAGTGATGAGCCGGATCGTCAGCTCCTTCTTCTCGGCGATCGGCCGGATTATCTCCTGCACCGACTGCAGGATTTCCGACACCGAGAACGGCGACAGCATGTCATCTGACAAGTCGCTACCACCACGAACGATCTCGATCACGTTGCTGGCGAGGCCGCTCAGCTGAAGCGCGCTCTCGTAAATGAGGCTGAGTTGGCGACGTTGGCGCTCCGTAACGGGCCCGCTGTCACCGTAGTGCAGTATCTCAGCCAGAGAGAGGATGGATGTCAGAGGTGATCTAAGATCGTGGGCGAGTTCGACGACAAGGTTCAGACTCTGCTGTCCGGCAAAGCTATTAGCGAGACCGTCCGCCAGGCGGGGTTTGAGAGTGTTTTCGAGCTCATCAAGCGCGCGATGCGTTTGGACGATCGTTCGCGCGCTTGGGAGGACTTCACTACGCGTCCAGACCCGGAGCAACTCTGCGCGCAGAAGTCCGAGGACGTGGATGCCAAATCCCGCCTCGATACTGCGGTCAATGGCAAGCTTCTTTCCGCTCAAGTACCGCGCGACGGCTCGACACAAACAGGCAACAACCTTCGACGCTTCCTTAGCGTCATCCCCCTGCCAGTCTGTTACGACTTGCTTGGCGGAGACCTTGAGGGCGTAAACCGCACCCTCATAGTCGATCTTCGGACGTGTTTGCGGCGACACAGACATCGACGATTCTCCGTTGGCTGCACTGGTAGTGCAGCTCTACGGATCACAGGTTCAGAGAGGTGTTTTCGCGACTCCGGTAATCCATACTACTCTGCTCTGCAGAATAGCAGGATCAATGTAGCGGGAGAAAGCAGCCAGGCAAAGTAAGGGATGGCAAGTCTTGGGCCAAACGGCCGTGTCTTATGAGGTTGCGGCAGTTGGATGTCCGTGACCGGCTACGACCTGGCTGGAGTCAGCTCGATCTCGGTCAGCCGAATCGTTTCGCCGGGCAGCACCTCGATCTCCAACTCGTAGGGCTCGAAACCGTCTCGGAGAATCTGAATGACGTGCGGACCGGGCTCGATGAAGAGATTCGCCCGGGGCGTGTTTCCAATCAACGTGCCGTCGATATACAGTCGTCCCCAGGGCGTCGAGTTGACAAACAGTCGCCCGGGCTCGAGGGCAACGGGCTCTTGCGCCGCAGGCTCGCCGTTCGTCGCGACGGAACTGCTGCTCCGGTCGATGGGCGTGTCGTCGGTCGTTTCTGCAGGCCGGGCCTGAGGTGATTCAGACGTGGGCTGGCTTTCGGAGTTGCTGGCCGCCCCCGACTCGGAATCCGGTGCAGGATCTGGCGTCGGCTCTTCGTTCTCGTTAATGGTACCGCTCTGTTCTGCGCTTGTGGGTGCCGTAGGTCGCTCCACCGCAGACACGGGTTCGGAGCTCGCGCCGGAACCGCGGGAAAGGAAAGCCGCGCCGGCGAGAGCCAGAATCACCGCTACGCCACCTATGCTGATCGTGTGAGCCATAGGTCGGGCATGGATCATCCGGGCCAACATCCCACCTTCTCGCACCGCGGGGAGTATCGAACGCGCGGATCTATCCGCGCCGGCGGCATCTAGCGCTCGTTTTATGACGTCGGCGGGTTCGCGGTCTTCCCCGGGCACAAAGGCTCTCGGCTTATCGGGGGCGCCCGCGCGGCTTCGTCGGTCTCTTGGATTGCTCAGCACCCAGGAACCGCCGCGCAGCAGTGTGGCAAAATCGAGTACGCTGGCAAAACGATGTTGAGGCGATTCACTCAGGGCTCTCTCCAGGGCATCGACGATGTGGTCTGGGAAATCCCCGCCCCGAGCATCCACGGGCGAGACACGAGGCGGATCAAACTCGCCGTCCAGTTCCGCACCGGTCTTGGGTGAATCTCCTGCATCGGACTCCGGTGACCCGAAGAGACATCGATACGCGATCATCGCCAGGGCGTACTGGTCGGCGGCGGCAGCGCCGATCGTAGGATTGTCGTCGCCGGGAGCTTCGTACCCTGTGCTGCTGGCGGCCTCGCTGGTTCCTACCGGGCGAAGGATCCGACTGAGCGTTTGATCGGCGACACGTGCCCACTTTCCGTCTGCAAGAAAGATCTGGCTCGGTCGCAGCGCGCCGTGGGCGAATCCCCTCCGGTTGAGGAAATCGAGAGCTGACGCTGTTTGTTCGATGATCGCCAGGCTTCTGTGGAGATCCAGTCGGCCGGACCCGGTCAGGACCACCTCGAGTGAGGGTCCTTCTTCCCGCTGCATCGAGTACCAGAAGAAGTCGTCGAAGCTTCCGTAGTCGAATATCGGAACCAGGTGGGAGTGCCTGAGAGAGCTGACGCCGCTAGCCATCGTCTCAAACCGCGTCACTAAATCGCCGGAAGATAGGCCCGGCGGCAGGCTCGGCATCGCCACGATCTTGAGCGCGAGGCGGCTTCCGCGTGCCACGTCTTTGGCAAGCAGAACCACAGAATCTTCGCCGCACCCAAGGACTGACTCGATGCGGAACTGGTCGCGAAGATCCTTTTCGGCTCTACGCCTCAGTTCGTCGGCATGGCGATTTGCGGTCATCGATCGTGATTCTTTTGCGGATTACGCCGCTGCTCTTGACTAGTGGGGGTCTTCAGTGAGAAGGCAAAACCACCGCTTCTTGCCTAGACAAAAAGGACTTCTGTCGTGGAGTCAACCCTCCTCGGAAGCTCCTGGAATGAATCCCCCTGTTAATAGCATACCTGAGCATAAGTTATACCGTCGCGATCGAAGATAGGATCCGAACCGGTCTTGAGGCCCGATTCGTGCTTAGCTGCGCGTGGTGAACGGTAGCCTTGCCATCTGTCCGCCGGGCTGGCTGCAGAGCGGAGATACGCTTGCCGTATGTGATGTCTGGATGTCTTTGGGGGCGCGGCAGCTTGGTGCGAAGGCAAGATCAAAGTGAGGTATAGCTAATGGATGTCTCGTCAGCGCCACACACGGTTAACAACATGTACTGGTCCTATGAGTGATGAGCACCTTTTCAGACGCGTATTGGTGACCGGCGCAGCCGGGTTCATCGGGTCGCACGTTGTCGATCGCTTGCTGGCCGACGGTACGACGGTTTGGGGTGTCGACAATTTCGATGACTTCTATCCCCGGATCATCAAAGAGGGGAACCTGGAGGCCGCCAGAGGCCATCCTCGCTTTCAGCTGGCTGAGGGTGATCTACGAGATGAGAGCTTTCTGACGCGCCTGTTCAGCGAGACGCAATTCGACGCCGTGGTGCACATGGCGGCGCGAGCCGGTGTGCGGCCTTCGATTCAGGCGCCCGATGCCTACTACGACACCAACGTGATGGGCACGCTGCGTTTGCTGGAGACGATGCGCAGGTTTGGTGTGAACTCGCTGGTGTTCGCTTCATCGTCGTCCGTCTACGGAGCCAGCGGCCACTCTGGCGCCTTCTCGGAAGAGGATGATTCGGATCACCCTCTGTCTCCGTATGCGGCCACAAAGCGAGCTTGCGAGCTGCTCTGCCACAGCTATTGGCATCTCCATGGTCTGGCCTGCTACTGCCTGAGGCTGTTCACCGTCTACGGTCCGCGCCAGCGTCCCGATCTAGCGATTCACAAGTTCACGCGGGCGCTGTTGGCCGGCGAGGCCATTCCGATGTATGGCGATGGGAATGCCGATAGAGACTATACTTTCGTCGACGACGTCGTAGCTGCTATCGCCGCGTCGCTCGATCAGGCCGTGCTGAATGGGGCCGCCGAGGACTTCACGATCCTCAACATCGGAGCCAGTCGGACGGTCAAGCTGAAGGAGCTCATCAGCCTGTTGGGCGAAGCCACAGGTGTCGAGCCAAAACTCGATGTCCTTCCCCCTCAGCCCGGCGACGTGCCGCACACTTGGGCCGACGTTTCTCGTGCCCGTGAGATTCTCGGCTACGAACCCCAGGTGAGGATCGAAGAAGGGCTGCGTCGGTTCGTGGATTGGTTCATAGAAAACCAGGACCGAGAGGCGGCACTCGCCGCCCAACCGGAGTCGTCTGCGGAGAGGTAGACGAGCCCCGGGCGGTTCGAGGGAAGAAACGGGTGCCCCGGCGTCGGACGATCGTGCGACGCCGGGTTTGTTTTCCTGGTGGTGTTGCAGCGATGCCACAGCTCTGGCTGGGGTGACCGCCGCAGCCCAATCAGCGCGTGGCGTTTCAACGTTGTGAGCGGGCCGGCAGATCGTCGCCAGCGGGCCCCGTAATTGCAACCTTGGGTGCCGCCGAGTTGCAGAAACCTCGGCGGAATCACTTAGACGCGGGTTTATAGCTGCGAGCGCGGGCGTTCGGTGCCGAGCGCTGGCACGCTGTTAAGCGGCAAGGGCGGAGATATGCCAAAGCGGAAACTGGTTGCTAACCTCGATGCACTCGACGCGTCAGAGCCTTACGACGTCTGCGTCATCGGCTCGGGTCCGGCAGGGACGATCCTGGCGACGTCGCTTGTGGAGCAAGGCGTGCGGACGCTGCTGCTCGAATCTGGAAACAGTCTGGTCGACTGGCTGGTCGATCCGCGCCTTAAGCAGCTTGCCGAGTACGAGGTGAGCGGTGATACAAAATACCCTCTAACCCACACGACGTCCCGGCTGATCGGCGGCAACTCGAATTTCTGGACTGGCCGTTGTGAACGGTTTCACCCGTCGGACTTCGCGCAGCACGCCTACACGCCGGCGGGCAATCCGTGGCCGGTGAGCTTCGATGAAGTAGAGCCGTATTACTATCGCGCCGAGAAGACGCTAAGGGTGCGTGGCGGCAAGTTGTCGAAGTATGCGCCACCGCGAAAACAAGATCTACCTCTTCCGCCCAGCCCGGACATCAGTTCGCTGAAGGAGTACATGGCCAGGGCCGATCTGACGCTGGACGACTCGCCTACGGCGACTCCGGCGAAGGCGATACGCTTTTTCCGCGTCCAGAAGGAGATCTTGCCTCGCTTCACGGAGTCGAATCTGGGCACTCTGGTTTCCGGTGTTACGGTCACCCGGCTCATTCACGATGAAGATGGCAGCATCACCGGAGCCGAGGCACGCACGTTAGACGGAGAGGTCAAGACCGCCCGCGCGCGGTTGTTCGTTGTTTGTGGTGGTGGATTGCAGTCTCCGCGATTGCTATTGCTATCCCGGTCCGAGCGGTACCCGAACGGAATCGGCAATCAGTATGACCGCGTCGGGCGCGGCTTCAACGAGCACCCCTCGCTGAACTTCTACAGCAAGGTCCGCCATAGCTGGCACACGCTGTATCCGAAGCACAAGATCGGACGCACGCACCAGTACTACGACCGATTTCGTGACGAGGGACTCGGCGCGATCCACGCCGTCGTGATACAGTCGTGGGTCTTCCCCAATCACCTTTTGCGCTATCGCGTGGTCGATCTCCCGAAGCATGCGGTGAAGATGATGAAACGGCTGGCCAAGGCTACGCTGTACATGAGCCCGACCTTGGAGATGGTCCCGGCGGATGACAACCGCGTAGTTCTGTCTTCTGCCAAGAAGGATCCGTTCGGTAACCCGATTGCGCACCTGGTCATGAATTTTTCGGAGCAGGACCGACGGTTGATCGAACGTTCCCGTGAGCTGATCAAGACGACGCTCGTCAACGCAGGGGGCACGGACCTGGAAGAGATCGAGCTCACCTGGTCACGTCATCACATCGGCTCATGCCGGATGGGTGAGAATCCCAGGGCAAGTGTCGTTGACGGCAATCTTCGAGTGCACGGGTGCGACAACCTCTACGTGTGCGGTTCCGAGGTGTTCACGACCGGAGCGGCGATACAACCGGTGCTCACAATAGCCGCGTTTGCGCTGCGTCTTGGCGATTATCTTCCGGCTGTGTTGAAGAGTGGAATCCCACAGGGGGAACTGGCGCAAGCATGAACCAGGTCAGCGACTACGCCGCGCGAGGCGCGACGCAAGGATCCGTGGGTCGAGACAACGCGAAGCGCTCGCCGCTCCGGCGGCGACTGCTGTTCGCCGTCAAGCTCGCGGTCACGCTGGCACTGTGTGGTTGGATCGTTACGCAGGTTGAATGGACGCAATTCTGGAACACGGTTCGTGGGTCGACGCTCTGGATTATCGGCGTAGTCGTCGTGATGCGCTTCGGCGGAGTTGTCGTCAGTGCTTTCAAATGGCAGCAGCTCCTCGCGATTCACGACGTAAGATTCAAGCTGGGCAAGCTGGTTCGCTGGTACTTTGTGGCGCTTTTCTTCAACCATTTCCTTCCTACCAGCATCGGTGGCGATGGGTACCGGGTCTTTAAGACCTTCGACAATCCTCGCGGCAAGGCATGTGCTGTGCTGGCGGTTTTCGTCGAGCGGGTTACCGGACTCGCGGCGCTGGTTGGGCTCGGCTATGTCGCGTCAATCATCATATATAGAAGCAGCGCTGACTCAGTCGCCGGTCTGGTCGTGACGCTGGTCAGCGTTGGCCTTGCGGCGGCTATCCTTGGAACGTGGGTGACCTACAGGTTTTCCCTCGTCGATCGAATATCCAGCAGCCGCTTTTGGCCGAAGCCGATGAATGCTCTGCTCGACCTGGCGAGCGATTTTCGCCGTCAGCCGGGTCGCAGTGCTCTTGCGGGCTTGATTTCGTTCGTCTTCCACGTGAACAAGATCTGCGTGGTCTGGCTGCTGCTGTTCGCTCTTGGTACCCCGGTCAACGTCCTCGAGCTGACGGTCGCCCTGGTGGCGGTCGAACTGATCGGACTACTGCCGATCAGTCTGGGCGGGTTTGGCCTCGTCGAAGGTTCATTCATGTACGTGATGGGTCACTACGGTGTGGCGAGTGAGACGGCACTGGCCACGATTCTGTTGATGCGGGTCTTGATGGTGCCGTTCGCTCTTGTAGGTGCGTACTTCTACTTCGTAGGAGATCGCACTCCTAAAGAAACTCTTTCGTCGGCGGGCGAGCGATTCGCCGCCAATCAGGCTGTTCACAGTGAGTAGAACCGGTTTTCGAGTTTTGAGAGGAGCAATTTGATGCGGATACTCGGTATCAGTGATCACTTCACCAGCGGTGCTGCGATCATAGAAGATGGCAAGATCCTCGCGGCCGTGAACGAAGAACGCCTTGCGCGGATGAAGATGGTCATGGGCTTTCCCCGCAAGTCCATCGCGGCCGTTCTCGAGATAGCCGGAGTGAAGCCTGAAGAGCTCGATCAGGTGGCGATTGCATCGGAGTGGGGCCATTTCCTGAATGAGTACGTACCGTTCGACAACGGCGTGTTCGGCGTCGATGAGGGCGTGGTCCGGAACCTGTTCTTCTCGATGGGCTCGCGCTTGAGTTGGCTGCGCAGCAAGGCGCCCATTCTCGAGAAGCTCTACTACGATTTGCGTAAACCCGCGTTCGCCAAGCGGCGCGACACGATTCGCCAGGTACTGCGGGATGAGTTCGATATCACATGCCCGGTTGAATTCGTATCGCACCATCTCACTCACGCTGTGGCGGCTCACTTCGCGAGCGGATTCGAGGACTCGTTGGTCGTGACGTTGGATGGGGCGGGCGATGGCCATTCCTCGCATGTCTACGAGTTTGAAGACGGGGGCTGGCGTCATCTGCACTCAGTACCTTCGTTCGACTCATTGGGCGACTGGTACGCGTATGTGACGCACGTCTGTGGTTTCAAGGCAGGCAAGCACGAGGGGAAGATCACGGGCCTCGCAGCGTACGGAAAGCCGGTCTATAGAGATATCTTCGATCGCTTCATTCGCTACTCGGATGGATCGATGACCAACGTCGCCAACGCTTTTAGACATGCGGCGGTCAATAAGCTGCAGGCTGCGCTGCCGGACGATTGGAACCGCGAGGATCTGTCATCCACGGTCCAGGATGTGGCTGAAGATATCACGACGAACTACGTGTCCTATTGGAAAGAGAAGACCGGCAAGAGCAACGTAGCGCTCGCCGGCGGCGTTTTCGCCAACGTCAAGATCAATCAACGGGTGCACGAAATACCCGGCGTGAACTCGGTCTTCGTCTACCCGGCGATGTCCGACGAAGGAATCGCTGCCGGCGCCGCGTTGACCCAGTGGGCAAGGCTTCGACCGGAAGAGGCGAAGAAGGCAGAGAAGTGCCTCGACCACGTCTACCTGGGCCCGGGCTTCACTGACAAGGAGATCGAGTCGGCCCTCGAAGCCGGCGGTTGCGAGTTCACGCGCCCCGACTACCTGGAGGGCGAAGTCGCTCGCCTGGTGGCCGACAATTGGGTGGTCGCACGTGTGTCGGGTCGCATGGAATACGGCCCGCGCGCTCTGGGTAACCGAACCATCCTCTATCGGCCCGATGAGCCCGAGGTGAACGATTGGCTGAACACTCGCTTGGGACGAAGCGAGTTCATGCCGTTCGCGCCGACCGCGCTCGCCGAAGACGCGCACAAGTACTTCAACGGGCTGGAGGGCGCTCGCGACACGGCGCGCTTCATGACGATCACATTCGATTGCACCGAGCTGATGCAGAAGACGTGTCCTGGCGTCGTGCACGTCGATGCTACGGCTCGACCGCAGATCGTGAGCGAGACAGACAACCCCGGCTACTATCGTATTCTCAAGGAATTCAAGCAGTTAACGGGTCTGTCATGCTTCGTGAACACGAGCTTCAACATTCACGAAGAACCGATCGTATGCACTCCGCAGGACGCGGTTCGGGCATTTCAGAAGGGTCATCTCGACGCGCTGGCCATCGGTCCGTTCCTGGCGAAGAACCCGGCGCGGGATCACGAAGGTAGACAGACGGATACGGAGAGCGCCGGAGCGGCGACACGGTAGCACGATATGACCAAGGTCCTGATTACGGGTGGAACGGGTTTCATCGGCTCGCAGCTCGCCCTGCGCTGCATAGGTGAGGGCGAGGCCGTCCGTGTCCTAGCTCAGAAGAACACGCCCGCGGAGCGACAGAATGCCGGCGAGATAGAAGCGCACGGCATAGAGGTCGTCGATGGATCGGTCACGGATCGGGGGTCGGTGGACCGTGCCTGCTCCGGAGTTGATGTGGTCTATCATCTGGCCGCCGCTCAGCATGAAGCCAACGTACCGGATAGCCATTTCTACGATGTCAACGTAGAGGGTACGAAGAACCTGATCGAAGCGGCGATCGGGCAAGGCGTGCAGCGCTTCGTCCATGGCAGCACGATAGGCGTGTACGGTATCGGTCGTGATGGGCCCGTGACGGATGATTCGCCGCTCGAGCCCGACAATATCTACGGGATCACTAAGCTGGAGGGTGAGAAGGTCGTACGCGGTTACTCCGACAAGTTACCGATCGGCATCGCCAGGATTTCGGAGACCTACGGACCGGCCGACCGCCGTCTGCTTAAACTGTTCAAAGGAATCGCCAAGAAACGATTCTTCATGATCGGCCCGGGTAAGAATCTGCATCATCTTGTCTATATCGACGACCTGGTGGATGGTCTGCGGCTGACCGCCACATCGGATGGTGCGCCGGGAAAGACATACGTGCTTTCAGGGCCGGAGGCGATCACTACAGATGAGATGGTCGGCCAGATCTGTGAGGCGCTGGACGTCGGCCCCCCCAAGCTCCGCGTTCCGTTGTGGCCGTTGATGACAACGGCCGTCGTCATGGAGGGAGTCTTGAGACCGATCGGTGTGCAACCACCACTCCATCGCCGGCGAATGAACTTTTTCGTGAAGAGCTTCGACTTCAATGGCGAGGACGCACGGTCGGCGATCGGTTACGAGCCGAAGGTGCGGTTCAGAGAGGGTGCGGCGCGCACCGCGGAATGGTACCAGAGCCGCGGCATGCTTTAACGGGCTGGTAGCGTAAACGCTTTATACACAATAAGATAGACGGCCACTTCAGCTGATGAGATGACGAAGATGGAAGCAGGTACAGCCGCCACCTCCGGGGTTCAGCTCAGCGCGAGGTTGGAGCGCTTCGATTCGTTCTGGGAGGGTCCGGACAATATCGAAAGCGGATACAAATCGCTCGGCCAGTTCTATCGGGTCAATTATCTGAAGCACGTTCCCGCGGACAAAGCAGCGCACATCTTGGTGATAAGCTGTGGTCCGGGCTACTTCGTGAACATGCTGGCGGAGGAAGGTTACTCGGACGCCCTCGGAATCGACTCGGACGGCGGGAAGGTGGAACACGCCATCAAACGCGGTCTGAACTGTCGCCAGGGCACTGCCTTCGAGGAGCTGGAAGCTTCGGAGCAACCCTTTGATGCCATCATCTGCGAACAAGAGCTCAACCATCTCACAAAGGATGAGATGGTCGATTTCTTGAGACTGGTGTGGAGCAAGCTGAAGCCAGGTGGCAGGTTGATCTGTCACGGCTTGAACGGAGCAAACCCAATCGTGGGTGCGGAGACGCTGGCACAGAACTTCGACCATTTCAACACGTTCACGTCTTACTCGCTGGAGCAGGTTCTCGAATACAGTGGGTTCAAGAACATCACCGTCTTCGGCTTGCATCTCTATGTGTTCTATGCGAACCCCTTCAACTACGTAGCTTGGGCGGTGTCGTCGTTCTTCAGCTTCACGTTCAGGGCGCTGTTCGTCTTGTACGGTAAGAAGAACAAGATCTTCACGAAGAAGATCGCCGCGGTGGCCAGCAGGCCGAGCTGAGAGACATCACCGGAGTTCGGAGGCTTAGCGCAGCGTATGTGTGGCATTTGTGGCTGGATAGCGGCTGAGCCGATTCCCAAGGACAAGCTCATCCAGATGACCCGATCGCTGGCGCACCGCGGGCCGGATGATGAGGGGATATATCTGAAGGACAACGTCGGTTTGGGTTTCCGTCGACTGAGCATCATCGATCTCGAAGGCGGACACCAGCCGATGAGCAATAGCGACGGTAGCGTCTGGATCATCTTCAACGGCGAGATCTACAACTATCAGGAGTTGCGCCAGCGCCTCCTGAACGAAGGTCATCAGTTCCGAACGAACTCCGACACGGAGACGATCCTCCACCTCTACGAGCGGCACGGAACGGACTGTCTCCAGCATCTGCGTGGCATGTTCGGCTTCGCGATCTGGGACGCCCGGCGACAGAGGTTGTTCGCCGCCCGCGACCGTTTGGGCCAAAAGCCTTTCTACTATGCAGCCCGTGATGGCCAGCTGCTGTTCGGATCCGAAATCAAGGCACTGCTCACGGCCGACCCGAGCCTGGCGCAACTGGATCGGGCCGCGCTGGACGAGTATCTGACCCTGCGCTTGATATCCGCTCCGCGCAGCATGTTCTCGGAGATCCGCAAGCTACCGCCCGCCCACTACCTGACATTTGATCGCGAAAGCGGGCTCAAGGTCGAGCGCTATTGGGACCTGCCCTACGAGCCGAAGGTCGGCGGCAGCGAGTCCGATCTGCTCGAGGAACTGGAAGAGCGCCTGGTCGAATGCATCCGCTTGCACCTGGTCAGCGACGTGCCGGTGGGCGCGTTCATGAGCGGCGGACTGGACTCGACGTTGGTCGTAGCGCTGCTGAGGAAGCACAAGCTGGCCGAGGACTTTCAGACGTTTTCGGTTGGTCTGCCCTATGGCGAGTTTGACGAGGCGCCAGCGGCTCGGCTCGTCGCCGATCGGTACGGCACGCGCCATCACGAGCAGGAGATCAACCCTTCCTTGCTGGGTGCGCTGCCAAGATTGGTGCGCCAGCTGGATGAACCGTCGGACCCCCTATCGGTCTGCATGGACCTGATCGCGCAGATGGCTCGCGAACATGTGAAGGTCGTGTTGGGCGGAGACGGCGGCGACGAGCTGTTCGGCGGATACGATCGCTACTACGGGAACCGATACGCCGACCACTATGCCAGGGTCCCGGTGGCTCTGCGTCGAATGATCGGCGCAGTGCTCGGATTGATACCGGATGGCCGGTGGTACAAGAGTCCGGGCCACCAGCTCAAGTGGCTGCATCGTCTCTCGAACTTCAGCGGCGGCGAGCGATACATCGAAAGCCTCAGCTACTTCTACATGAACGGAGCGTACAAGGACTCGTTGTACGGGCCGGTGATGCGGGAGTCGGCTGCCGAATTCGACCCCGGCGTGCTTATGCGCGATGCATACGAGCGGGCCGAGGCTAATGACGTCGTCGACCGCATGCTCTACGCGGACTGCCAGTCTCGGATGCCGGATCACCCGGTCATGATTCAGGATCGCATGACCATGGCGCACGGCCTGGAGGCGCGGAGTCCGTTCATGGACCACGAGGTGGCCGAGTTCACGGCGCGGCTTCCGGCCAAGTACAAAGTGCGCGGGCGGCAGTTGCGATACATCCAGGTGCAGCTCGCCAAGCGCCTCTTGCCGCCAGAGTTATTGGCCAGAAAGAAACAGGGCTTCTCGTCGGCATTGCCCTATATGCTGAAGGGCGAATTGAATCTGCTCTACAGCATCTTCCTCAGCGATACACAACTGGCTCGCGAGGGGATTCTCAATCAGGGCCCGATCGACGCGATGCTGCAAGAACATCGGGCGGGCCGTGCAGATCACGGCAATCGTCTCTGGCTGCTCGTTAACAGCGAAGTATGGTACCAAATGTTTATTCAGGGCCGGGCAGAAGAGCAGCTAACGGATCAGATCACACAGCGATCGAAGGCTCGCAATGCTGCGGCCTGATAGAAGAAGGTCTTTGAATCAATGAAACGGGACGTCAGTCGCTTAGCGGACCAGGAGTTCGATGTAGTCGTGATCGGCGGTGGCATTTTCGGCGCCTGCGCCGCTTGGGACGCCGCGCAACGGGGACTCTCGGCGGCGATAATCGAGCGTCATGACTTTTGCAGTGCCGCGAGCGCCAATTCGTTCAAGATCGTCCACGGCGGTATCCGATACGTCCAGCACGGCGATGCCTATCGTGTTCGCCAGTCGAGCCAGGAGCGACGCGCGTTCCTGCGGGTCGCGCCTCACCTGGTGAGTCCCCTGCCGATCGTCATACCCACGTACGGCCATGGGATGAAGGGGAAAGCGGCACTGCGAGCAGGGATGGCGCTGTATGACCTGCTTACAATAGACAAGAATCGTGGCGTTTCGGATCCGACACGTCAGATCCCGTGGGGCAAGCCACTCAGTCGCAGCCGGATCCTGGAGATGTTCCCCGGACTTGACCGGGAGGGCCTGACGGGCGGAGCGGTCTTCTGCGATGGACAGATGTACAATCCGCCGCGACTCGTGCTCGCGTTTCTACAAAGCGCAGTTGCCGCCGGAGCGGTAGCCGCCAACCACGTTGAAGCGACGGGCTTTCTCCGCAGCGGAGACAAAGTAACCGGTGTCGTCGTACGTGATACGCTCTCCGGCGAATCTCTCGACATCAAGGCCAAAGTTGTGCTTAACGCGGCGGGCCCGTATGCCGAGCGGCTGCTGGATAGGGCGGCGGACGTTCGATTGTCTCCTCCGGGCACATACTCACGCGACGCTTGCTTTGTCGTGCCGCGGCAACTGTTGGACGACAAGGTCGCGCTGGCGGTGCAGGGTAAGACGCACGATCCGGAAGCGGTGTTGAGCCGCGGCGAACGGCATCTCTTCGTCGCGCCATGGCGCGGTTACACACTGATCGGGACCTGGCATGTCGTGTATGAAGATGACCCCGATGGTTTTACCGTAAGCGATGCTGAGCTGGAGAAGTTCATCGCCGAAGTCAACGCGGGCTATCCGGACCTTCAGCTCACGCTGGATGATGTCTCCATGTGGAACGCGGGGCTCGTGCCCTTCGGAGACAACCCTGAGGGTGAGCAACATCTGCGCTACGGGCATCGATCCCGACTGATCGATCACGCCAAGACCGACGGGCTCGAGAACCTGATCTCGCTCATCGGAGTGCGTTTCACGACGGGACGGTACGAGGCCGAGCGCGCGATAAACATCGTATATCGAAAGCTCGGCTACCGAGCGCCGAAATGCAGGACCGCCAGTACACCGGTGGTCGGCGGCGAGGTAGACGATGTCGAGAGCTTCCTCGCCGAGGCCATGCGCAAGCACGCGAGCGCGTTGGGTGACGAGACGGTGCGGTCGCTAGTCCACAACTACGGTTCTGAATACGGAAGCGTCCTGGAGCACACGCGAGACGATCCGTCACTCGCCGATCCTATCGCGGGCGCGGATACAATCAAGGCGCAGGTCGTACACGCCGTTCGCGAAGAGATGGCTCAAACCCTAGGCGATATAGTGTTGCGACGCACGGACTTGGCGACCGGTGAGTACCCCGGTGAGGGAGCCTTGCGGGAATGTGCTGCGATTCTGGCTGGAGAGTTAGGATTGACCTCCGACGCTGTCGAAAGCCAGGTCGACGAGGTGAAGTCGCGTTTTCCTGAGCGCGTGGTACGGGGTGACGTCGTGAGTAGTGCGCGAACACAGTCTACCCACGAGCCGGTGTAGTGGCATGAGAGCACGATGGATGCTGCTGTCGGTTATTACGCTCCTCGCGATATCCGCTTGCGAGTGGCTCGAGGTTCGGATTGATAGCCAACCGCGGATCCGACATACGGCGGCGCGGATCAAGGAGATCTCTCAACTCGAGATCCAGCGCGTCGGGCGTGTGCGCGTTACGGCGGCGTTCATCGACGTCGCCGCGCCTGCATCCAGAACAACGAACGTCAGCTATTCGTTGATCTCTCCGGTCTCCACAGTCGAGGACACCGATATCAGGGGATACCTGGATGGCAGGGTGAAGTACCCGTACAACCAGGGCACCTCGTATCACGTGCGCGTCGGCCGACGTTACGGTGGCCCCAACCGGGAAGGCCGTTTCGAATTGAAGCGAGGTCTGGTTCGTTGGGCGCTGCCCGAGTTGCCGCGGGAGGCTCGCGTCGTATCGGCCAGGCTGTCCTTCTGGATCGAGGCGTTCATGGTTGACTCGCCCCTTGCGGGGGAGGAACCACTCGAGCCGCTCCATTTGTACGCCTATCCGACCGACGCGGACTGGGTTGCCGGTGCCGGCGGAATCGAAAAGAACGATCTGTCGCGCGCAGCGCCTGGCGAAGCGAGTTGGACGGAAGCGCGAGTAGACGAAGAAACGTGGGCCGCCCCAGGAGCGCTCGAGCCAGACGACCAGGACGCGCTTGTCAGGTATGCGCTCCGCCCTGTGGCGATGGGAACGATCGTCCGGGACGATACGATGCTGACGTTTGGGGGTCCGAGTCTGGCGCGCTATGTGGATCGATCGTTGGAGCGAGGATCCGTCGACCTATTGTTGAAGTTGGACGACGAAGAAGAAGACCGTTGGGGCACAGAGTACGGCATCCTGAGCTCGAACTTCGGTACCGAAAGAGACTGGGTCTCGAAGCGACCCCGCCTCGACATCGAGGTTGAGCTCCCGTTCACGGTCGTAGCGGCGACGGACGACTTTGTGCTGGAGGCGGGGATGGCTCATGTCACTAACGTGATCGAGCATCCCGGTCGAACCGTTCTGCTGGCCGCCGCGATCGAACCGGGTGAAGGGATTCCGCCCGCGACGTTTATCCGCGGCGGAGACAGCGAACTATCCGTCGAGGATGCGGAATGGGAGTATCTCGATAACCCGATCGTTCGTCGCTGGGATTGGTCTCAGGTCATGGTGTCGTCACCGCGTAACAGGGTCGAGTGGGGCGAGGAGTTTGTCCTGGACCTGTTGGAGACCTGGGTACAGCCCGGCCCGCGGGAGGAACAGGCTCCAGAGATGGTTTTGATCGCTCCCTCGGGGAGACTGCTCAAAGTCGACGCCGATTCGGTTTCCAGGCATCGGTATCGCGCCGCGTTTCGGCCCGACGAGTTCGGTCTCTGGAGATACGGCTGGACTTTCCGGCCGCGGCCCAATAGACCGCTGGGTGGACATGAGGGTGAGGGCGTCTTCTACGTCGGGCCGGCGACCGGCGGAAATGAGGGTGCGATGCTCGAAGATCTGGCAGACCACCTCGTAGAAACGCTTCGCCACACGAGCCCAAAGAACCCTTCCATCCAACGCACGGTGAACGGCTTCTATCGATGGGCGGCGCGCTTCGCGCGGCAAGGGCCGGCGGAGCAACAAACGGCAGATCTTCTACGTGAGCGGGTTACGGAAGCGCTAAGAGCGGCCCGGCGGTAGATGTCGGCTATGCCGTGACCAAGGTTGCCGCTTTCTTTCCCTCAGCAGCTACACGATCGAACAGCTCCTCATAGCCGTCGGCGCACTCCTCTATGCGGTGTTGCGGTGCTCGCTGCAGGTTCGTGGCGCGGAACCTCTCCACTTCTTCCGGATTCGCTATGAGGCGACCTATCGCTGCGGCCAACCCTGGTACGTCGCCTGCCGAGACCACGTATCCGGTCTCGTCATGTCGAAGGAAGTCCACCTGCCCACCGTGATCGAACGTGACGACGGGCAGTCCAGCGGCCATCCCCTCCAGATAGACCAGGCCGAATCCTTCGTGAAGAGTGGCCGATACGTAGGCGTCAGAACACTTGAGTAGCTGCCACTTCTCATCTTCCTCCACGCGGCCTGTGAACACGACTCGATCCTCCAGGCCGAGTTCTCTCGACAGGGTTGTCAGCGGTGCGCGTTCGGGGCCGTCGCCGACCACGTAGAGTATGGCATCCTGACACTCAGGGAGTGTCAGCGCCTGAAGGAGTTGATCAATGCCTTTGCGCTTCACCAGCCGCCCGACGGTGATCGCTACGAAGCGATCTCTTGGCACGCCGAGGTCGTCGCGCGTTGCATCGGGAAAGTCCGGCTGTCGAATGCCCAGCGGGATGATCTCGATGGGGCCGTCATATGAGTAGTATTTGTGCGTGTTCTCACGGGTGTTCGTCGATTGCGCCACCACGGCGTCTGAGCTCTTGAGCACCCAGTTGACCACGGAGCGGACACCCCGTAAGCGATGCGGCGACAGCTTCTTGGAGGGGTCATAGATGTCACCGCCGTGAAGGCTCAATACATGGGGAATCCTGGCGAGCTTTGCGGGCGGCAGAGAAGCCGGGCCCGTAGGAACCGCGAAATGGCTGTTGATAATGTCGAAACGCTCTTTGCGAATCAGCTGATACGCCTTCGCCCATGCTGTGAGCGGGAAGCTCAAAAGCGATATCAGCGAGGCCGCTGAAGCGTCCTTGCGGCCCACGATGGGCACGCGATGGATCTCTACCCCGCCCCGGACTTCGTGCGAGGGAAGGTCCTCGAAGGCAGATGTAACGACGACGACGCGATGGCGCTTTGCCAGCTCTTCGACGATCAGGGCATGCACCACACCACCGCCGCCGCCCAGGGGCGGGTACTCGTAGTTAAAGGTCAGAATGTTCATCGCACAAATGACGTAGCAAGAGGCAGGCCACGAGTATAGCTCGGTTTCCCGTGGTCTATGTAGTGAGGATGCTACACTAATGATTGGAGTGTGGCCTTTCGGTGTTTCGCCGCTTCGCTACTATTGACCATCAGGCCGCCGCGTCAGTTCTCTGCCGGCCGCCGTCACGCAACCAAAGCGACCATGCGCGCGCGCCTCGGAAAATACGTCCTGCTGATCTACGTCCCTGCCATCCTGGTCGTGACGTTATTCCCGCAGCGCTACGCTGACTCCATGGTGGTTGTCACCTGTCTGGTGTGCGGTGTCCGCGGTGTGGCGGACGCGCTTCTGAATATCGGTTTCTTCACGCCAGTCGGCATCGGCCTCGGGCTGCGAGGAAGGCGTGTGTCAGAGGTTCTTCTCATCGCCGCGCTCTTCTCCGCCGGGCTGGAGCTTGCACAACTCTTCATCCCGGGTCGCTTTGCCAACCTGGGAGACATCGTCTACAACACGACAGGGGCGGTGCTCGGCGCAGTGATTGGCCGCTACGCGCTGAGTTGGTTCCTGCCCAATCCGCGCCAGGCGCGGATCCTGGTGATAGCTGCTACGGCCACGGTTCTGGTTGTGCACACCGGAGTCGGCTTCTTGCTGCAACCATTGTTTCCTCGTTCAACGTATTATGGGCAGTGGACACCGGAACTGGGCCACTTGAAGTGGTATCGTGGGGAGGTGAGCGAATTCACCATCGGGTCGCTCGAGATTCCGCCCAGGCGGCTGGCGAACTCCGATAGTGTGCGGTCCCTGCTGCAAGCCTCAAGTCGGCTGCGCGCGAGGGCTCTGGCCGGTCCACCCGTAACGGGACTTAGCTCTCTGGTCAGTATCTACGACGATCGCCAGAGTGAGATCATCCTTTTGGGACCCGATCGCACCGCAATGGTGTATCGCTATAGGACGCGCGCCGCGGAGTTGCGCTTGGATCAGCCGGACCTGCGGAACGAGCAGGTCATGGCCGGGGTGGTTGAGGGCGATAGCCTCGCCGTGGATGTGTGGCGTGAGCCGGATGGTCATTGCATATCGGTCAACGGCTCGAGTGCTTGCGGACTCGGTTTCACCCTGGGTCTCGGTTGGTCTCTGCTCTACTACACAGGAAGTCTACCGGGATGGTTCGTGGCCATTCTGACTGGTGTTTGGCTGGTTGGTCTAGCCATGCCCGGCGCGTACTGGGCGCGCGGCCACAAAGAACTTGGACTCTACTCGGCACTTCTGGTTCTCGCCCTAGCAGTTGTGCCGCTTGCGACCGGGCTCGCCAGAACACCGACGCTCGAGTACCTGGCGGTGGCGGTTGGTATCGCCGCAGGAATGTTTCTCAGACGCGTCACGTCCTGAGGGGCTAATCATGATCCGTCCGCTTGTCGCTATGGGCGACAAGACCGGTGGACTCACTCTCGTCATATCTGCCATTGTCTTGATGGCTGGGTGTGATCGGCTGCCTATGCCGATTGGGGGCGTGGTGGCTTGGGACGAAGCCACGCCTGAGAGTCTGGGCTTCAGCGCCGTCCAGCTGGACACATTGAGGGCGAGGCTTGCCGACAAGGGAACGAAGGCGCTGCTGATCGTCAGGCACAACCAGATCGCCTACGAGTGGTACGCGCCGTTCCACAGTCGCTGGCGAAAAGAAGGCACGGCCTCGATGGCCAAGGCGCTGGTGGGTGGGATGTCGCTGGCCATAGCGATCGATGACGGCCTGATCAAACTCGATGCGCCGGCTGCTGCGTACATTCCAGCGTGGGACGGCGACCCGGCAAGGTCGGCAATCACGATTCGGCATCTTGCGACTCACACCTCGGGAATCGAACATCGCGACGAAGGTGACCAGGTGGGCTGGAAGCGAGTCTTCTGGGGTCGCCAACGCGGCGCCTTCGAGGCGGTGCTGAAGGAAGCGCCCATCACCTTCACCCCCGGAACGCGATTCATGTATAGCGGTCCTGCGTTCGCCGCCCTCGGCTATTCCGTGACCGCCAGCTTGAAAGATTCTCCATACTCAGATATCGAGGCCGCGCTCGAACATCGAATCATGGAACCGTTGGGTGTCCCGCGGTCTGCTTGGACGATTAGTTACGGTAGGTCATTTAGAGCGGACGGAATGCGCTTGCATGCAACGTGGAGCGGAGCCTTCTATTCAGCACGGGCAGCCGCTCGCGTCGGTCAGCTCATGTTGCAGAAGGGCAGGTGGCAAGGCAGGCAACTGATAGACTCGACTCTCGTAGAGATCGTCCTGAGCCCAAACGCGATTTTGCCGAGTCCTTCAGAGGGGCGCTCACACCCCGCTCCAGCGATTTGCTGGTGGGTCAACTCGAATGGCGCCTGGCCTTCACTGCCGCTCGAGTCCTTTGCTGCCGTGGGGGCGGGAGGTCAGGTGTTGCTCGTCGTGCCTAGCCTGGATCTGGTGATGGTCAGGTTCGGGGACTCGCTTGGCGACGCGCATTGGGGCCCGACTTTGTGGGATGCCCTGGAGAACGAGATGTTTCGGCCGCTCACCATGACGATGGTCGCCGCTGGCTCACCCTTCACTGACGCTTCATTGTACGGTGGTCGCCGCGGTTTCGAACCGGCACTCGACGCTGTTCCAGGAGTCGGGTCGGAACCAGACGAAAACACAGTCACGCCCATCCGCAGATAGCCACTTGGGCGAGAAGTTGCCGAACGCGAAGCTCGCCGACACGACGCTGGTCTCACCCGCCGGCCAACCGTTCTTCTTCATCACCACCGACCACGGACCCCACGGCTGCGGAGCCTCGTAGATCACGATGTTGCCCTGGTTGCGCGCCGTGTGGTTCGCCACCATGACGAAGCGATTGAGACCGGGAACGTACATTGCGCTGTTCCGCATGAACCCATCGCTGTCCTGAATCACGGCCGCCCGATCATCGATGCTGCCCCACGTGGGACCGGCGCCCGTGTACCACTCCCAGTTCGCCAGATCGATGAACGCCTCGTTGGCTGCCGGGGCGCGTGCCAACCAGATCACGCCCGGCTTCTGCACCTCCCAGGTATCCGTCGTCTCGATGCGGATCGTGTAGATATAGACGTATCCGTCGCTGTTGGCGCTGTAGTTCTGACCGTAGTCGAGGAAGTAGGGCAGACCCGGGAGACCCACGTCACCTTCCAACCGGCTCTCCGGGAACTCGTCCGCGCTCCACGATCTGGCCTTGTCCGTCGACCGGATGATCTGCTTCCACTTCAGAGCTGAGTTGTTGCTACCCGAGCTCCGCCAGGCGTAGAGGTTACCGTTCATGCAGATCATCGAGACGACCTTGCCGGAGAAAAGCGCGTCGTTGCTCTCCGGGTCCTTGCCGCCCCACACGTTATAGCCGGTGAAGTTGGGGTAGTCCCCTTCGATGCGACCGAAGCCAAGGGAGACGCGGCCATCCTGGTTTGTGCCGCCAAAGCCCCCGCCGTCGCCCCAGCTGGTGTACTGGTGGCCGTCCTCGCACCAGGCGAGCGGCCAGTTGTCCGACCCGTCAGCCATTTCCTTGTATGTGGTCCAGTCGAATGTGACTCCAGTGATGAAGGCGTTAGGGTCTGTCGAGTCGTCCCCGTTGCCCGGTTCGATGGAACCACAGCCCGCGACAAGTAGAAGTGTCAGGCCGGCAGCGCTGTTGAGGCGTAGCAAACGCGTACTGCTCATAGAATTGAACACTCGCTATTCAGTAACGTGTTGGATCGAAAGCGGGCAACAAGACTCACGCTAGCAGTCATTGGCAACAGTATGTCGCGCGCTCGAGAAGCTCTGCAAGTCTCTGTCTCACGTCAGGCGTCGAGAAGACCCAGAATAGAACGCGAGGCGGAGATCGCTGGATCCCCGCCTCGCGCGTTTCTGAGTGATCTGCCTGATTCGGTTCGACGACCTCAGTTCCCGACCCGAAGACCCCGAGGTGGTGCCGGTGGAATGAGGTCGAGACCGGAGTTGTCGACAATGACAGAATACATGCTGGACCGACTAAGCGGCGTGTCAGCATTGGCGCCGAGCGTCACGCTGCCGGCGGTGAAGCTCTTGGCAAATAGACTGAAGATGGTCCCGTCGTCCGACGAAACGACGTCGAGCCCGATGTCAACGAATCCTGAGTTCAGCCAGGTCGGACGATCGAGTCGATCGTCGTGCGCAACGTAGACGACAGCATCGTACGTGATGTCAAAGGACAGGAAATTGCTCGATCCAGCGCTCTCGCTCTTGTCGTCATTCGCGGTCTGAATGTACAGCGCCCCCTCCAGCTCCGTCGGAACAGAAGTGAACGTGTGAGTTCGGTCGATGTACTGTATCGAAGCCTCCTGGAACGCGTCTTCGACGGCTACATACACCTTCCCCGACGCCACGGAGATGTTCTGTACCAGCCCTTCGCTGCTTGGCGGCGCCGTCGTGGCGTCAGCTGACGAGCTCTTCGGGCCTTCGAGGCCGACACCGTTGATGGCAGAAACTTCGTAAGTGTAGGTGGTGCCGGCGGTTAGACCAGTGTCGTTAAAACTGGTTTGCGTGGGATTCCCGACTTCTGAGCCATCGCGATAGACGACGTATCGACTGATCCCGCTCTCCGGATCGCTGGCAGCCGACCACGTCAGGCTGGCCGTCGTTCTCCCGGTGCCGTTCGCGCTGAGTGAACTCGGCGCCGTGGGTGGCGAAGTATCCGATGCGTCATCGGTTGTCGCGCTCGCTGACTGGCTCTTAGGACCCTCGAGGCCGACGCCGTTGACCGCGGAGACCTGGTACGAGTAGCTGGTGCCAGCGTTGAGGCCGGAGTCCGTGTAGCTCGTCTGGGTGGGGCTGCCGACCTGCGAACCGTCACGGTAGACGATATAGCGACTGATGCCGCTCTCTGGGTCGGATACCCCGTTCCACGACAGGTTCACCGTGCTCGTTCCGCCGGCGCTGGCGCTGAGCGAGGTCGGCGTCGGTGGCGGTGTTACATCGGTAGTTCCACCAATCTCGAACCGGCACTCGACGCTGTTCCAATCATCGGGTCGGAACCAGACAAACACACAGTCGCGTCCATCGGTGGATAGCCACTTGGGCGAGAAGTTGCCGAACGCGAAACTCGGCGACACGACACTCGTCTCACCCGACGGCCAGCCATCCTTCTTCATCACGACCGACCACGGGCCCCACGGCTGGGGCGCCTCGTAGATCACGATGTTCCCCTGGTTGCGCGCCGTGTGGTTAGCCACCATGACGTAACGATTGAGGCCCGGAACGTACATCGCGCTGTTCCGCATGAAGCCATCGCTGTCCTGAATCACAGCCGCACGATCATCGACGCTACCCCACGTCGGACCGGCACCCGTATACCACTCCCAGTTCGACAGGTCGATGAACGCCTCGTTGGCCGCCGGCGCACGCGCCAGCCAGATCACGCCGGGCTTCTGTACCTCCCAGTTGTTGTCGTCCTCAATGCGGATCGTGTAGATATAGACGTATCCGTCGCTGTTGGCGCTGTAGTTCTGACCGTAGTCGAGGAAGTAAGGCAGACCCGGCAAGCCTACACCACCTTCCAGCCGACTCTCGGGGAACTCGTCTTCATTCCAGGTTCGGCCCTTGTCCGTCGACCGGATGATCTGCTTCCACCTGAAAGCCGAGTAGTTGCTGCCCGAGCTCCGCCAGGCGTAGAGGTTACCGTTCATGCAGATCATCGAGACGACCTTACCGGAGAACAACGGGTCGTTGCTTTCCGGGTTCTTGCCGCCCCACACGTTATAGCCGGTGAAGTTGGGGTAATCCCCCTCGATGCGGCCGAAGCCGAGAGAAACGCGACCATCGGAGTTCGTGCCGCCGAAGCCGCCGCCGTCTCCCCAGCTGGTGTACTGATGGCCGTCCTCGCACCAGGCGAGCGGCCAGTTGTCCGACCCGGATGCGGTGTTTATGTACGTACCCCAGTCAAACGTTATTCCGGTGATCGCCTGGCCTCCAGACTGCGCCTGGATCGGCTGTACCGTGACGGCGAAGGCGATCAACAATCCGAGGCCGATGGCCGATATTCGCGCGTTCATTGGGCCGATATCTCCGTTCTGACTTCGTCGGACAGCGAACTTGCGTTACCGTTCTGGTCCACTGCGGAGACGGCGAAGTAGTAAACGCCAGGCTGTAGGTCGCGGACAGTGTATGTCGTTACATTGCCAACATTTACGACGGTGGCGGTCGCGTCGCTAAGCGGCGATACCGAACCATAGTAGATGTTGAAGCTCGCGAGGTCGCCGAGGGGCGTGCCGTCGGCGTTCAGCGTCGGCGCTTGCCAGGAGAGACTGACGCTGTTGGGCGGCGTTTCTCCCGGATCTTCTTCCTCGGGCTGGGTTATCGGCGCGAGCGCCTCGCAGCTGGTTAGTGCTACCGCTACCAGGCCGATGAGCGCGATGGGTAAGTACTGGCGGGCTAGAAACACGATTCCACACTCCGTGAACTATGCAACAGTCGTATTGGCGGGGGACGACATATACGCACAATAGACAACACCGCGTGTCTCGATCAGGAGAGCCTCATAGCAAGAGGCACACCCATCGATGGCTACGCGCTACAAGTATCCGACATTTGTGGGGTTAGACGACGAAAGGCCCGGCCAGACCTAGCGTCGCAGAGTGCAAAGTCTATCACAAGTGGAAGATATTGCAAGGGGTTGTTCACAGAGGCACGTACATTGCGAACCGCTTTCGGTGGCTGAATGGTCATGATCCCAATCGCCTGTCCCCAGTGGCGAAACCGGAAACTTGAGAACGGATGATTCATCACTTCAGCGTAGACGTTGAGGAGTATTTCCAGGTCTCGGCTTTCGAATCACACGTCAGTCGAAAGCGCTGGAATGACTTCGAGAGCAGGGTCGTGAACAGCGTCTCCCAACTCCTCGAGATGTTTGCAGAGCACGATGCCGGCGCCACGTTCTTTGTCCTTGGCTGGGTCGCCGAAAAGCACCCGGAAATGGTCCGCAGCATTGCAGCGGCCGGACACGAGGTCGCATCACACGGCTGGGACCATCGCCTCGTCGGGCGACAAAGCCGGGATGATTTTCGGGACTCCGTGAAACGCACAAAGGAGTTGCTGGAGGAATTGACCGGCGAACCCGTGCGAGGATTCCGAGCGCCCTCGTTCTCCATCACGCCCGGCTGCGAGTGGGCACTGGATGTGCTTATCGAGGAGGGCCACGCTTACGATTCGAGCCTCTTCCCGGTGTCACGTCCGGGTTACGGTTACCCGGCTGGCCGACGGGATCCACACTGGATCGAACGAGACGTTGGAAGGATCGCGGAGATGCCGCCGGCGACAGTGCGGGTCGGGAAGCTCAACCTCCCGGCGGGCGGAGGTGCCTACTTTCGCTTGCTGCCGTACTCGCTGGCCCGCGCCGCTGCCCGTAGCAGCGCGCAGCGCGGACACCCGGCGACCTTCTACATACACCCCTGGGAGATCGACCCGAACCAGCCGCGGCTCGATGTGTCGTTGCTCACGCGGCTCAGGCATTATGGCGGGCTGGGGCGCACCGCGAAGCGCTTGCGCCGCTTCCTTGGCGAGTTCTCTTTTCGGCCCATAGCGGACACCGTGGCATCACTATGACCGATCGTGCTACCGAGGAGCTGGAGATCAGGTCGTTCGAGGGCGAGGCGGCCGAGTGGGATGATTTCGTGGCGACCTCGGATCACGGAACGTTTTGCCACCTCATCGGCTGGCGCGAAGTCATGGCGGATGCTCTCGGTCACGAGAGCCTCCTGTACACCGCACAAGATCGTGACGGCACGATCGTCGGCGCGCTTCCGCTGGTGCGGGTCAAGAGCAGGATCTTCGGCGACTATCTGGTGTCAATGCCGTTCCTCAATTACGGCGGACCCATCGGGTCGCCAGCGGCTCAATCGCGCCTTGCCGAGCATGCCGTCGAGGCGGCGAAACGAGTGGGCGTGGATCTGGTCGAGCTGCGTACTCGGCATCCGGTAGAGACGGATCTTTCGCTGTCGGAGAGGAAGATTACCGTGTTGCTCGACTTACCTCCCGACGAGGAAGTACTCTGGAAAGAGGTCTTTCCGGCCAAACTTCGCAGCCAGATTCGCAGGCCGATCAAGGAGAATATGGAGGGCCGCTTTGGCCTGGATCAGGTCGAGGCTTTCTACTCGGTGTTCACTCGGAACATGCGGGACCTTGGCACGCCAGTCCTGCCGCTATCTTTCTTTGAGCGTATTGCGAGCGTCCTGGCCGAACGCGCTGTGTTTGGCGCAGTGTACTGGCGTGAACAGCCGGTGGCCGCGGCGGCGGGGTTCATCTGGCGCGACGAGTTCGAGATGACCTGGGCGTCATCGCTCCGCGAACACAATCGGATGGCGCCGAACATGCTCCTGTACTGGACGTTCATGCAGCAGATGATCGCCCGCGGTCTGAAGGTCTTCAATTTCGGTCGCTGCTCGCCAGACAGCGGCACGCACCGATTCAAGAGACAGTGGGGCGGGAACGACGCCCAACTCTCTTGGGCGCAATGGTCACCCAGTGGAGTCTCGGCGACGCCATCACCCGATCGGCCCATCTTCAGAGCCGCTACCGCGGCGTGGAGCCGTTTGCCACTGGGGCTGGCCAACAGGATAGGCCCCTTCTTGTCACGCAACATCCCATGAGATGAGCTTCTTCCCGCGACGTATTCCGCCGGTCCACTCACCCCTTTCGCTGCGCGCGTCTTGGGCCGGTGCGCTGCAGGCGGCGCGTGTTAGCCGGGACTCGCGATCGACGCTACGTGACAAGCTCGCTCGGGAATACGACGCCGATCAGCTAATCCTTTGCGGAAGTGGCACCCAGGCACTTCATCTGTCGCTGCAAGCCGCCGGTCAGAGGTTGGGTGGATCGGCGACCGTCGCTTTGCCCGCGTTCACTTGCTTCGACGTTGCGACGGCGGCCGTTGCATACGGCGAGAGCGTCGCGCTCTACGACATCGATCCTGACACGCTAGCGCCAGACTTCGATTCGCTGCGCGGCGTACTCGATGATGGCGCGCGGATCGTGGTCATCAGCCCGCTTTACGGAATTCCGGTAGACTGGGACGCTGTTGAGAAGATCACGTCGTCCTACTCTGCCATCGCCATCGAGGATGCGGCCCAGGGTCATGGGGCCGCGTGGCGTTCAAAACCTCTGGGCTCGCTCGGCGAGCTCAGCGTGTTGAGTTTCGGACGTGGTAAAGGCTGGACGGGTGTACGAGGCGGTGCGTTGCTCCTAAGAGAAGAGGTTGCCGCGGCGCCGGAAGCGCCGACGTCGACGGGGGGTCTTAGCAGCGAGGTCCGAGTGATCCTCGGTGGGGTCGCTCAGTGGACCCTCGCTCGGCCAAGCCTCTACAACCTTCCGGCATCGCTCCCGTTTCTTGGACTCGGCGAAACGGTCTACCATGAGCCGACGCCCATAGCGGCATTGCCCCGATCGTCAGCCGCCATCCTTTCGCGTACCTGGCCGGACGCGTGGGACGAGGCCGCTCGCCGCCGCGAGAAGGCGGAAGCTATGCTGAGCGAACTGACCGGGCCCGCCGTTCGGCCGATTCAGGTCGCCGAAGACGCTTCACCTGGCTATCTGCGTCTTCCGCTTCGGCTGCAAGAAGGGATGGCCGGCTTCCACGCTCCCGGAGATGCGGCGCGGCTGGGCATCGCTCCCGCCTATCCAACGACTCTGGCTGCGCTCCCGCAGCTGGGAGCCCGTCTACGGGGGGCCTCCGGTGGTTGGCCCGGGGCGGAGGAGCTGGCCCGAACGCTCATCACGGTACCCACGCATTCTCTGGCCTCGGAAGTGGAGGTCGAGAAAGTGTTGCACTTGCTCAACAGCTATTCGAGCTGAGGCTCTGCACACGGGGGTCCATCGCCTCCAGAGCGGTGATGGTTGGCGCCTCGATGTCGTGCCATCTCATGGTGGCGGACACCGGGTCGGCAAAACCGGCTCGTGGCGCTCGGAACCCTTTACAATAGTTGGTTTTCGCAGCGAGGCGGGGTGCGGGGATCGGGAGCTCTGTTGCACCGATCCCACGACGCCAGGCCCGGGAGGCACTAGTTATCTGGCATCCAGTCCCCAAAAAGCGGCATATCCGTTGCCCTAGCTCGGTTCGCTATGGTTAGGGAACTGCCCCTCTCGGTTGTCGTGCCCCTCTTCAACGAGGAGGAGAGCGTTGGGCCCCTGGTCGACGCGGTGAAAGCCGCGCTCGGCGACGGGGACGATTGGGAGCTCCTGCTCGTGGATGATGGGAGCGGTGACCGGACTCCGGAGATCGTGACTCGGTTGGCCGAGCAGGATCAGCGGCTGCGGCTGCTGCGGCTGGCTCGCAACTACGGTCAAACCCCGGCGATGCAGGCCGGGTTCGACCACGCGGTGGGCCGGGTCATCGTCACGATGGACGGCGACCTTCAGAACGATCCGGAGGACATTCCCCGGTTCTTGGAGAAGATCGAAGAGGGCTACGATCTCGTGGCGGGCTACCGGGAGCGCCGGAAGGACAAGTTCATCACGCGCAAGGTGCCTTCCTGGGTGGCCAACCGGATCATCGGCTGGATCACGGGTGTGCCGATTCGCGATAACGGTTGCTCGCTGAAAGCGTACCGACGCGAGCTGCTGGATCGGCTCCATCTGTACTCGGACATGCACCGGTTCATCCCTGCGGTCGCGGCCGCCACCGGCGGTGCACGTATTGCCGAGATCCCGGTGCGCCACTTCCCGCGTCGTTACGGGACGAGCAAGTATGGCCTGTCGCGGATCGGGAAGGTCCTGGCGGATCTCTTGACGATCAAGATGATCCGCTCGTTCCGGGAACGGCCGCTGGCCCTGTTTGGCGTCGGCGCGCTCGGCTCGGCGACGATGGGCCTGGCATTCGCGGTCGCAGCCATCATAGCCCTAACAACGTTCCGAGCTGTGAAAGCGAATGCGCTCGTGCTTCCGGGCGCGGCGCTGCTTTGGCTCGGTCTGGCCTTCTACTTGTTGATGCTCGGATTGATCGCCGAGGGTGCCTTACGTGAGGCGCGTGGCGAGGAGTCCGGGGCGCTCCCGGTGGTTCGGGAGAGGAGCAGTGATGAAGACAGCTGAATTGGAGCGGATCACGATTACCAGCCAGGAAAGTGCGACTGAGGTCGTCGTGTCGGTGATAGTCCCGGTCAGGGAACGCCCTGAGTCCCTGGTCGAGATCTATCGCGAGTACGCGGAGCCTCTGAGAGAGGCGGGTCGGTCTTACGAGTTTGTATTCGTGGCAGAACCCTGGTATGAGAAACTGACATCCGAGCTCGAGCCGCTCAGAGAGTCGGGAGAGCCGATCTCGATACTCGAGCTGGCGCAGCCGGTGGGCGAAGCGGCATTGCTGAAGGTGGCGGCGGCTCACTCCAAGGGTTCGATCCTACTCACGCTGCCTTCGTATCGCCGAGTGCAACCTTCGGCGTTGCTGGCGCTCATCGAGAAAGTGGAAGAGGGCGCCGACCTGGCGATGGCGCGTCGCTGGCCGCGTCGCGACTCGTGGATCAATCGACTTCAGAGCCGAGTGTTCCACGCGCTGATCGGAAAGCTCGGCCGTGGTCGTCTGCACGACGTGGCGTGCGGCGTGCGAGCCATGCGCCGCGAGTTGCTTGATGAGATTCCCCTCTATGGTGATTTCTACCGCTTCATTCCGTTGCTGGCTTTGCGTGAAGGGTACTCGGTCGTAGAAGTCGACAGTCCTCAGCACTCGGCGGATGTCGGCATGAGACTCTACTCTCCCGGAGTCTACCTGCGCCGACTGCTCGACGTACTTGGCCTCTTCTTTCTGCTGCGATTCACGGAGAAGCCGCTGCGCTTCTTCGGACTCATGGGCAGTGGACTGTCCGTGATCGGCGGCGCGATACTGATGGTCGTTCTAATCCAGCGTTTCGCCGGAGAGAGCCTTGCCGATCGACCACTGCTGTTGCTCGGCGTCCTTCTGGTCGTTCTTGGAGTTCAGGCCATCGCGCTGGGTCTGATCGGAGAGATCATCGTCCACCTGCACGCTACGCGGCGGCCGTCCTACCGGGTTGCGCGTCGGTCGATCGAGGACTCGGAGTGAGTAGTCCGCTGAACTAGAGCATGGGACCGACGGAATTGCCGACCTCAACCAAGTCAGCGAGCAGTGTATCGGCGGGTACCTGGCTGTTTGCGGGCATTCTCCTGCTGGCTGTATTGCTGCGCCTTTACAAACTGGCCGAGTGGCCGGTCTACCAGGATGAGCTCTACACGCTGCATGACTCGGTGGAATTCGGTGAACAGTTCAACCTGAGACCGTTCTACTATTTCCTGCAATTCCTGCTGCTCAAAGTCACACCCGATACACCGTTGTATTTGCGAATTCAACCCTTCCTCTATGGGGTTCTCGGTGTTTGGGTCACATACGAGCTCGGTCGCCGGGTTTTCGGCGTGCCGGCCGGGCTCATCGCGGCGTTCCTCGTCTCGATATCGGCCTGGCATCTGTATGCCAGTCAGTTCGCACGCTATTGGACCCTTGTGTACCTGTTGGCAGTGGTCGTCTACCTGGTGCTCTTGCACGCGCTCGACACGGATCGGGTGGGCGGTTACGTCCTGATGCTGGTGCTCCTGATGGTGGGCGCTCTGACGCACCCGAGTTTCGCCTTCCCGATGTTTGGAGCGTTTGCCTCGGTTCTCTTCGTTTCGAGTGAAGGCCGCGTGGGTCTCTCGCTGCCATCACGGCGGGGTCTCTTCTACTTTTGGGGGCCGCTCGCTGTCGTTGGCCTTATCGGAGTGCTCTACCTGTTTCTCAGCGGCATAGTCGGGGCGCTGAACGAGACAAGGGGACTTGTTGCGGCGCTGAGAATCGTGCCGGCTATGGTGCAGTGGACGAGTCCTCCCGTTGTGGCGGTGGCTGCTGTCGGCGGCGCCTATCTGTTGTTCAAGGGTGTGGGCTCAGACCGGCGATGGGGGGCGCTCGCCTGGTTCGCCTGGATCACCGGTTCAGGATTGATGATGGTGATGTCAGCTAGCCGGTCGGTGTACGCCGACTACGGCATGGCGATGCTACCGCTCGTGTACGTCACAGTGGGCGGCTTCACCCAGCGCGTGGCCGAGAAGATGACGTCAGGACAATCCTACGTTATGGGCGTAGTTACCCTCGTCCTGGCCGCTGCGGTGTTGCCGGGCACGGTCTCACACCTTTCGGATGGCACCAGGTTCGATTACCGCCCAGCCTACTCCTATATCGAGCGGGTCGCTGGCGATCGTCCCGTTCTTGGGTGGCCCGGCACGATTCAGCGATACTATGCGCCCGATCTCGATTTCGAGACCGTGCGTGCCGATCCCCAGTTTCTTGCCGACAAGTTGGAGCAGAACTCCGGCTTCTGGCTGGTTGCGTCGTTCCGTCGTTACGGGATGGTAGGGGATGTGGGCGGTGGGGCCCGGTGGTTGGACGCGAATTGCAGAAAGGTGCTCACAACGGAGCGACCGCGACTGGACTACCGAACCTATAGAGTGGAATTGCATTGGTGCGGTGCCGATCCTCCTCCCCGCGAGGCGGCCGGCAATTGACGTGGATGAAGTACAGGCGCTTGTCAGATGGGTGCCGCGTAGGGCACTTTCATTGTGCGGCCCGCGTTAAGACATCGGCGTTCCTAAACTGAGGTTACTGTGAATCAGAATAGTGCCGCGAACAATCAGGTGAAGTATCCCTCGCGCGCGCAAGCCCGGGCTGCCGCTGCGGCGACGGAGGCTGCCAGGCCGAAGTGGGATCTGCTCCTGATTGCCGTGGCGCTGATGCTCTTGACCTACCTGTGGCGATTCCAGTCGGTGTTTCCGATTGTCGGGATGCTGCAGGTCACGTCGCTGGCGACGCTGGCGGCCTACGGGCTCTACTTTCTGGACGCCGATCCGCGGCGGAGGCTCGAGTACCTCCTGAACCCGATCAGCTACGCGTTCATAGCCCTGATCGTGGTGATGTTCCTGTCGATACCACTGAGTCTGGGGCCGACACAGAGCTTCCGCTTCATGTTTCCTCACTTCATCAAGACGATTCTGTTCGCGCTTCTTGTTGCGGCCTGCGTTCGTGACGTCACTGACGTTGAGCGTTTCATAGGTGCGTTCGTCTTCGGTGGGGCGATTTACGGCGCGATGATCGTGATGACCGGTGGCCCTGAGGATACAGCCGGCCGGCCGGTCGGGTTCGGCGGTTACGATTCCAACGACTACGCGATGCACATGGTCGTGGCGTTGCCGATGGCGGCGTACTTCGTGACCCGGGCGCAGCGGCGGCTCTACCAGTGGGCGGCGGTTGGCGCGGTGCTCGTCATGATGGCGGCGATAGTGATCAGTGGGTCACGGGGTGCCTTTCTCGCGTTGATTGCCGTCTTCGGCTACTGGCTCGTGTTCTATACTGAGTTGCCGAAGAGGGCTCGGGTTGCCGTCGCTGTATTTGTACTCGTCGCCGGCGGATCGGTCGCGAGCGACGAGTATTGGGAGCGCATGGCCACGCTTCTCAACCCCACGCAGGACTACAACTGGTCCGGCCGCTCGGATACGGGCCGACTCGAGGTGTGGAAGCGGGCGGTTGGCTACATGGGCCAGCGGCCGCTACTGGGCGTAGGCATTGGCCGCTTCGGAACAGCCGAGGGTCGACTGTCCGAGTTGGCGCGAGAGCGCGAGCGTAGGGGCATGGGATTAAAGTGGTCGAGCGCGCACAACTCATACCTCGAGGTAGGGGCTGAGCTGGGGGTCACAGGGCTGCTGGTCTTCCTCGCCCTCTTCGGTCTCGCCCTTCGCATGTTGTGGCTGATGGCGCGACCACCGCCCAACGCGGCGAACGTCGATGGGCGCGAGGTGGCGATGGCCCAGAGTCTCATCGGGTCGTTGATTGCCTACCTGGTCGCCGGCATGTTTCTGTCGCAAGCGTACTCAGACATCCCGTACGTGCTGATTGGTCTGGCCGTTGGGCTATCGAAGACGCACTTCCTGGCACACGGGAATCTGCCGACATTGCGACGTGTTGTCACGCCAGCTCAGGCCTCCGGGGCGACGGCTCGTGCTCCCCGCTCCCGTCGCCGGTCAGGCGTCCGTCGTTCGCGCAGACTGCAACCGCGCTAACGGTCCCGACTATCCCCTGTCTGGTTCCGGAGGATCGGCGCCACGGCGCCCAGGAACATCTCGCCCACCGCCTTCTTCGACAGCGCCTCGGTGTCTTCCACCGTTCGCTCCTGTTTCAGGTTACCGGAACGCCAACTGTCGACGAGCTTCCTGAGTACGTCTTCGTTTGAAGTTGATTCGGCCGGATGCAGGCGAGCGCAGCGCCCGAAGCTGCGGGCGGCCGCCCACGTAGCGCTGTCCTCCGCGGCCATGACGAGTGCCGGGTTTCCGGTGCATAGATAGTCGTAGAGCTTGGTCGGTATTTGAACGTTGAGATTGGACGGCTGCACGACGAGCAGAACCGCGGGCTCCATCATCAGCTCTGCCGCCTCGGTGTAGGGTAGCGTGGGGACGGCTCTGAATTCTACTCCGTCGGGCGGAGAGGCGACCAGTTCCTGCACTTCCGCGGCGATGCGGCCGATCAGTTCGACGCAGACTTCGCCAGGTTCTAGCGAGCCGTCGCGAATCAGGGCCTGCAGTGCGCTGACGAGCGGTTGCACCGATCTCCCGCGGTACAGATTGCCGAAGTGGCGGATGCGCAGCTGTCCTTCGGCGGCAATCGGCGATTCGAACTCACGCCGACGCATGTCGGAGCCGTTGGGTATGCTGCGAAGCTTCGACGCGTTGACTGCGCCGGAGCTCCGACCCGCCGCCTCCATGATCGAGGGGCTGTTGAAGAGCACGAGCCGGGCTTCTCGAAGCGTGCGTTGCTCCCAGCGCTTTGCTATCCAGTGACACCACTCCGCATCGTATGGGGTCTGCCGGCCCGTGTTTCCCGTCCACGGGTCCCGGAAGTCTGCGATCAAATGACATTTGAGTTCTCGCGCCAGCTTGCGGGCGACCATCACGGCGGTCCACGGCGGCCCTGACGCGAAGACCGCATCTATTCGCTCCGTGTTGCCAAGCTCGAGACCGGCCTTCACCGCCGGTTTGTACCACCCGCGTCGCTCGTCCGGCAGAACATCCCACGCGGCGACCTGTCGCTTCAGAAACGCTAAAGGTCGGGTTAGAAATCCGCGGCGGTTGTTCTCGGCGCGCTGAGCCGGATCAACTTGCCCTGATGGTTCGGTCGCGGCCTGCTGAGCAGAATCTGACCGCTTTGCCGACAGGTACAGGCTACCGATCGTGCTTCCGTGATCCACTCGAGTGATCGACTCTGGATAGGGAAAGACGTCCGAAAGACTGCGATCTATCGATTTTATCCGGGACTCGCTCACGGTGATCACACGAACGCCGTAACCCGCCTCGTGTAGATCGCGGGCGAAATGCAGCGATCTGTGAGTGCCGCTCACGTTCTCGGGTGCGAAATGGTAGGCGACCATCAGAATGGTTGGCCGACTTGTTCGCGAAGCCTGATTCAATCCGCCTCCTCCCGCGGTTGCAGGGTCGAGTCCAACCGCTGCTCCGCACGAACGGGGCCAGACGCGACGCGCTGCCTCGGTCAGCGCCTGCTCGATGGGACCGTCCGTAAGTGGCTGGCGTGACAGCCAATGGAGCGTAATGTGGTTTAGGCGCAACACCCGGGAAAGCGCCGGTCGCGCCGCTGTTCGACCGCGGGGCGCCCCTGCTTCGTTGGGGCCGGTTTGGCGTCCTGATGGGGGTCCGACTCTTGCGAGACGAGGCGTTGCCGCGTGTCGAGATGGGAACCGCGGTCCCAGTGAACCACGCTTCTGAAAGTTGATATGTCAAAGGCAGAGTATCCTGGCGGCAAGCGCTTCGCGTTCACGATCATCGACGACACCGACGTCGGAACGGTCGAGAACCTGCTGCCCGTGTATCGGCTGTTAGAAGAGCTTGGCATGCGGATCACCAAGACCGTCTGGCCGATGCCCTGTCCGGAGGGCAGTCAGAACTTCTCGAGCTCGCAGACGCTGGAGGACCAAGAGTACGGCGACTTCGTTGTCGATCTGCAAGAGCGTGGTTTTGAGATTGCCTGGCATTGCGCGACGATGGAGTCGAGCGAGCGTGAGCGGACGCTGGCCGGTTTGGAGCGGTTTCGCGAGTTGTTTGGGGCCTATCCCAGAGTACATGCTAACCACGCATTCAACCGCGAAAACCTGTACTGGGGTGCGGACCGGCTCGACGATCCGGTGATCAAGATGCTGTACGGCCGATTCAACAGCACTCCAAAGGACTACTACCTGGGGCACGTGGAGGGCTCACCCTATTGGTGGGGTGACCTTTGCACCAGCCACGTTGACTACGTTCGCAACCTCACGTTCGACGAGATCAACCTCGCGAACATCAATCCGTCGATGCCGTACCGGGACCCGTCACGGCCGCTCGTTCGTTGGTGGTATTCGGCAGCTGACGCGGAAGACTGCATCGAGTTCAGAGATCTGATCGAGCCCGGACGCCTGGACCGGCTCGAGAAGGAGGGAGGGTTTTGCATAGTTGCGACGCACTTGGGGAAGGGTTTTGCGAAAGACGGTGTGGTCGATGATGTCACGCGCCAGCGCTTGGAAGCACTGTCGCGTCGGCCAGGCTGGTTCCCAACCGTGGTTGAGCTTCTCGACTGGCTTCGCGAGACCAACGGTACGGAGGATCTTCCGAAGCGTGAGTGGAAGCGGATGCAACGGCGGTGGGCCCGCGATCTGGTGGTGCGTACGTGGAAACAGCGCCGAAGGCGTCGCGCTAGCCGGAGAGGCCGATGAATAGGCTGGGCGAGCTCGTCGGGAAGGCGCTGTCGTTCCCCGGCGTAAGAGCGGTCTTGTCTCCGCTTGCGCGAGGCCAGGGAGTCATCTTCCGGCTGCATCGCCTGGCCGATCCCGAGCGCGGCACGCCGGGCCGAGACCCGGAACTGCTGCGTGGCGTGCTCGCCTATCTACGTGAACAGGGCTGCGAGTTCGTCCCTCTGGATGAGCTGGTGACGCGCTCTATGGGTGAAGGGCCGCCGCTGCATCGTGCGGTGGCCTTTACGATGGACGATGGCTTCGTGGATCAGGCGACGATCGGCGCGCCGCTGTTCGCGGAGTTCGATTGCCCGGTGACCACGTTCGTGACGACGGGCTTCCTCGATCGAGAGCTCTGGTTCTGGTGGGACAAGATCGAGTACGTGTTTCTCAAAGCGACCCGACAGAGCTTCTCCGTGAAGCTCGGGGATTCCAATCTGAGTTATAACTGGGAAGACAAATCTCAGCGTGCGTCCGCCGTCCAGGATTTCACCGAGCGCTGCAAGCGAGTGGCCGACGAGGAGAAGCACGCGGGTATCGCCGCTCTGGCGGTTGCTGCCGCAGTCGACCTTCCTGATAGCGCGCCGTTCGAATACGAGCCGATGTCGTGGGATCAGTTGCGCGCCTGTGAGGCTAGCGGAATGACGTTCGGCCCCCACTCTGTCACGCACCCGATCCTGGCACAAGCTACGGAAGAGCAATCGCGGTATGAGATCGAAGAGTCGCTGGCGCGGCTAAGCGCTGAAGCGACCAAGCCGGTACCGATTCTTGCTTATCCGAACGGGCGTTGGCCCGACTTCGGCCAGAGGGAGATAGAGAACCTCAAGCGCGCCGGGTACCTGGCCGCCGTCGTCACCGAGAACCGCTACGTCAGTCGTTCTGCCGCCAAGGCCGATCCGGATGAGCGATTCAAGTTGGGACGATTCGGAAACGCGAACAGCCTGACCTACGCCACACGTGTGATCACGGGCGCGGAGCGCTTGCGACTCATGGTGTGGAAAGCCGAATGAGATGCTAACGGTGTCCAGCGAAAAGATCGATCGTCTCGCAGCCGAGTTGTCCGCCGAATACGGTGAAGATTCTGTCAGAGCGCAGCTCGAGGCGCTCGGAAAGCACGGCTCGGTGGTGGACGACCCGGAGCTCTGGCTGCGGACGGCGGTCGATAAAGGCTTTCGCTTCACACCGATAGAAACCACGTCGCGTTGCGCGTGTGGCAGCGAGCGGACCCGGCTACTGTCGCGGTTTGTGTTCTGGAACCTTCTCGGCGTGCGTCAATGTGAGGACTGTAGCCTCATCTTCGTCTCGCCCCGGCTCACCCAGGACGCCATGGGCTGGGTGTTCAACGAGCGCTACTTCCGTCGTACCGACCCCGACTACTGGGGCGGGCGGCGCATACCCATCTTCAAAGACGTCACACGTCTACTCCGCCGGTTCGGCGTGCAGAGCGTGCTAGATGTCGGCGCCGCTTACGGCCACTTCCCCAAGTGGGCGATGGACCAGGGATTCGATGCCTCCGGCTGTGATATCTCAGAAAGCGCTGTCGAGTGGGGCCTGGAGAATCTCGACGTCCCCCTCAGAGTTGGACGTATTCAGGAGCTCGATTTCCCCGCCGATTCCTTCGATTGTGTCGTCTCCCTCGACACTCTTTACTACGTCGCTGACCCGGCGGGGGACCTAACAGCGATTCGACGACTGCTGAAGCCCGGCGGTTGCGTGATCCTCAGGCTTCGCAGCAATCGGCGCTTGAGGCCGCGGGCGCGGGAGGCGGGAAAGAGGACGATCGGCGGACAGGTCGTGCCCGCACCGCACATCTGGGGCTTCACGCCCAAGACCGTGGATCAGATGTTGACGAAGTGTGGGTTCCGAACGGAGCTACTTGAACCCGCCGCCTACTCGAAGACGGCCCTCGGGCCTGTGTACAGACTTGGCCTGGCCGCGAACCGAGCGTTAGCGCGCTCTCCGCTCTCCGTTCCGATCCTGACCCGTAGCTTCAACGTTGTGGCGGTGCGCGCCGACTAGCGTTCTGGGATCGCGTAACTGACCAGCGACTACTCGCCCAACTCATCAAGGTCGGTCAGCACCCGACTCAGAGGCGTCTTGGCTTTGACCCAGTGCTTCAGCGACCAAAACTGCTGATACTCGGCTCGCATCAGCCGGAGACTCATAGATGAGCGATGCTCGCCGTTGTCGGTAGATAGAGAATAGCCAAGACTCGTAAGAGAGTCGCCGATCATCCCTTCCAGCGCTTCCAGCTGTTCCTTGGGAAACTTCGACTTCCAGCGCCCGACTGGTTTGAACGCCGCACCGCTGCCGCCGGATTCGAACGCGGTATTGGGCGCGCCAACCGACCCTACCGCGGACGCCTGTATCTCTTCGTAGTTCAGTTCGTGGTCGATGAACTCGGCGATCCGAGCCATGGTCTCGGTATCCCAGTCCGCGACTTTCTCGAAGGCCACTTCCAGGTAATCGTTGCCGAGCTTGCTACCTTCTTTGCGTCCTCTCTGAACCACCCACTCCCATCGCAGACCGGCGATCAGCAGCGTCGGGCGTCGGTCCCAGGGTAACGCCGGGACCCAGCCAAGCTTGTCCAACGATAGGGCGACATCGCGCCCATCACGAACGATGTGAATGAATCTGGCACTCGGTATCTGCCGCTTGATCTGCCGCATGAACAACAGATGCGCCGGAGTGCAATCTGCCCAGCGACTGACACCCTGATCGTCTGCGATGCTCTCCATCAGCGCGCGAAGGAAATCCCCGCCGCTGTGGCACTCCGATAGGACCCTGTCGCTGATGCCACGCGCTTCGAGCCCCGAAACCTCGAACAACCGACTGCTCAACCACGTGTCCAGCATCTTCCGCTTCGCCGCCGTCGTTCTCAGGCTGCCGAATCGCGGTACGATGATGTCGAATACGTGAGACTCCGCTCGGTAGTACGCGAAGTCTCCCGTCGAAAGGAGGATGTGGTAAAGCAACGTCGTTCCCGATCGTGGACAGCCCACGATAAAAACGGGTGCGTGCGCCGTGTCGCCTGGTTCTGCCTGCAAGTCTGAGTTGCTCCTTCAGCTGTGGCCTTCGCCATCAAAGGCGTTCGCGCGGGCTTGGATGCCGCCCTGAAAGCCCTGCGCATCAACGAGAACGCCAGATCCTTGCGGGCGTGGGGAGCGCCGACGAACTCGGCGCGTAACTTATTGAAATTGTTGACGTTCCGGAAGAAGTGTGCCTGGCTTGAGCCTCCGCGCATCGCCCGAAGTGTTGCGTCAATGCAGCACTCGGGGCCGAAGCCGTGTCACAACAGCGTCCTCAGGTGCCTCTGGGGCTGGAAGGAGACGAGAATACGGTACCAACGGGGGCCTGGCTCTTGCAGATAGGGTTGCGCGCGTAGTTTCTGTCGTGACTTTCGGGCTGCTGCCGGTATCCCATCTGGTGCCCCAACTGCCCTGACTTCTTCGATCGCGAGGACATGCTAAACAAAGATAGCGTCCGCTTCATAATCCACTTTGCACGTGCGTATCCCGTACGCACGGCCATCATGGTGCCGTTGCTCATCTTTGCCGGGCTGGCGGAGGGGTTCAGCCTGGTCACGCTCTTCCCGATACTCGAGCTGGCAACGGATGCGGGCGCGACGGGCCCCCAGTCGGGCCCAGCTCAGGCGGTCGGAGGCGTACTCGGCTTCTTCGGCATCGAGCCGACCCTCGCGGTCCTCATGATTGTCGTTATCCTCGGCATCAGTCTGAAGAGCATCTTCCTGTGGGCGGGCATGATGCAGGCGGGCTATACCGAGGCCCACGTTGCCAAGGACCTGCGGCTTCGCTTGATCGACGCCCTTCTTAGCGCTCGTTGGTCGTATTTCACGAGTGAACCGGCTGGGCACTTCGCGACGGCGACGTCCATCGAGGCCCGAAGGGCGTCGACGGCCTACCGGCAAGCGTGCAGCCTGATGGCGGGCTTGATACAGGTCGCCGTCTACGTTGGGATCGTCTTCCTGGTATCCTGGAAGATTGCCGTACTGGCGGTTATCGCGGGTGCTGCCATCGCTTTGCTGCTGGGTCGATTCGTCGACATCAGTCGCGCGGCCGGGCGGCACACGACTTTTTTGATGAGGTCGCTGGTCGGCACGATGACCGATGCTCTCCACGGCATAAAGCCGATCAAGGCGATGGCCCAGGAGAAGCACGTCAGCCCGTTGCTGGAAAGGGAGACGCAGGGCATCAGGGACGCGCATGTCCGACATGTGTTTGCCACACAGTCCCTCATCGCGATGCAGGAGCCGATCGTCGCTGTCATGCTCGCGGGAGGGCTGTATCTGGCCATCAAAGCCTTCAGCGTGAACTTCTCATCCCTTCTGGTGTTGGCCTTCCTCTTCTACCGACTCATTGGCCGTGTGAACAAGAGCCAGGCCCAATACCAGACGATGGCGGTGGGTGAAAGCGCCTTCTACGCGCTCAAGGGAATGACCGACACGGCAGTGGCCGAGCGAGAAAGGAATCTGGGCACGCGGGAGCCGACGCCGGTCGTCGATGCAGTGCGTCTGGATTCCGTGGACTTCGCGTACGGTGAAAAAGAAGTCCTAAACAAAGTATCGCTCGAGATTCAGTCAGGTCAGTTCGTCACTCTGGTTGGGCCTTCGGGAGCAGGCAAGACGACGATCGCAGATCTAATCGTCGGGCTTCAGCGTCCGGACAACGGCTCGGTCCTCATCGACTCGGTGTCGCTAAGCGATATCGATATGGTGAAGTGGCGCCACATGATCGGGTATGTGCCGCAGGAGATGTTCCTGTTTCATGATAGTGTATTCGAAAACGTCACGGTCGGCGACAAGGAGATCACCCGCGAGCAGGTCGAGTCGGCGTTGAAAGCCGCGGGCGCGTGGGATTTCGTCTCCCAGCTCACGGACGGTATGGACACACCCATCGGCGAGGCCGGTTCGAAGCTCTCTGGTGGGCAGCGTCAGCGTGTCGCCATTGCTCGAGCGCTGGTCAGAAAGCCGGCGCTTCTCGTACTGGACGAAGTGACTACGGCGTTGGACCCGAAAACAGAGTCAGCGATCAGCAAGACGCTGGCTAACCTGCGCGGTATAGCGACAATACTGGCCATATCCCACCAGCCCGCCATGATCGAAGTCGCCGATGTCGTGTATCGCGTCGAGGGCGGGCATGTGACGGCGTTGGAGCCGGATGGTTACCACGCGGCGTCTCTTACCGCCTAAGCCGCTCGCACGAACTTAGTCTCGCGTGCGCTGTCGTGGCGGCCATTGGGAGATCCAGAGAAAGGTGATAGGTAAACTCCACGCTCTTCGATCATCGCCGTTGCTGAGTCGAGAGGCGATGGCTGCGGCTTGGCGCGATCGGTTGGGCGGTTACACGGTACACGAAGATCACAGACCTCACCTCGAAGAGGCGCTGGGCTGGCTGGAGCGTGCGCAGGACGCGAATCCGGATGGCGGGTTCGCGCGCGGCTACACCCTCAAATGGCACAAGCGGTTCAAGCGCAGCGGTTGGCAACCATCCTATCCAGAGACAACGGGCTACATCATTCCGACCTTCTACGCGGTCGGTCGGCACCTGTCCCGACCCGCGCTGAAAGAACGCGCGGAGCGAGCCGCGCGCTGGGAAATAGACGTACAACTCGAGAGTGGCGCCGTGCGGGGTGGTGTGATCGGGCAGGCGGTGTCACCTGCGGTGTTCAACACCGGGCAGGTTCTCTTCGGCTGGCTCGCTGCCCATCAGGAGACGGGCGACTCAGCATTCGCCGATGCCGCTTTGCGCGCCGGACGCTACCTCGCCTCTCGACTGGACGAAGACGGTTACTGGAGGCGCGGCACATCACAGTTCGCGCGGGGTGATACCACGCTGTACAACGCCAGGACGGCCTGGGGTCTTGCTGAGTGCGGGGTGAGCGCCGGAGAAACCGAGCTCTCCGATGCTGCCGCCCGAGCCCTGCTCACCGTCGTCGAAAAGCAGCGACCCAATGGCTGGATTCCTGATTGTTGCCTGAGCGACCCCGAGCGTCCCCTACTGCATACTCTGGCCTATGCACTCCGCGGCCTGCTCGAGGGTGGGCGCGTGTTAGAGGACGATCGTCTGATCGCGGCGGCGCGTCTCGGCGCCGAACGGCTCGCCGATGCCGTGCGACAGGATGGATGGATGCCTGGGCGGTTCGATGCCAATTGGTCGCCCGCGGCGAGCTGGAGCTGTCTGACGGGTGAAGCGCAGAGCGTGAATATTTGGATCCGCCTCTACTTGATAACCGGCGAACGGTCCTGGCTGGAGCCCGTGCCCCGGGTGCTCCGCTTCCTGAAGTCTACGCAGGACACCGTGGGTAGTAGCCCGGGAACGAGAGGGGGAATCAAGGGCTCCGCTCCGGTCAGCGGAGACTACGGAAGCTATCAGATTCTGAATTGGGCGACGAAGTTCTTTGCGGACGCGCTTCTCAGACACGAGCGAGTATCCGACGGCAGTCTCACGACGGTGGAAGAGGATTATACGCTCGCTTGAAGTCCAGGCGATCAGCCACTAGACGCCAGCACTTCTCCGTAGATCTCCAGATAACGATCGGCCGCCCGCTCCACCTGGAAGGCCTCTGATACACGCCTTCTTCCCGATTCTCCCATCCGGTGCCTGAGGTCGCCGTCGCGCAGCAACGCGATCACCTTCTCTGCAAACTCGGTCGGATCCCGAGCGGGAACGAGGAAGCCGGTCTCACCATCGACAACGACCTCCGGATTGCCGCCGACGTGGGTCACGACCACCGGCAGTCCGTGCTGCATCGATTGCAGGAGCGAGATGGAAAGGCCTTCCGTAAGTGACGTAAGAACAGAGACATCCATGGCTGCGTAGTACCGCTCGATGTCCGACTTGAACCCGGCGAAGAGAAGTGAGGAATCGACGCCGATAGATCTAGCCTTCTCCTTCAAGGCGGCTTCCTCTTTGCCTTTTCCAAATATCACGAATCGGGCTGTGGGCACCGCATCGAGGATGAGCGGCAGCGCGTCGATGAAGTAGGGTACACCTTTCACCTTGCGGTTGAGGTTGGCCACCATCCCAACCACAAGATCGCTGTCGCTCAAGCCGAGTTCGTTTCGCACGACCTGGCGGTCGCCCACATCATCATCTGACAACGGCTCGATACCGTTGTGGACGACGACGACTCGATCGGGGTCGATTCGCTCGCGCTCGAGGACGACCTGCCTCACCGCCTCCGACACGCAAATCACTCGATCCGGTATCGCGCGTCCCGCGCGCAGGATTGCATAGTCGCGCCGGTTCCATGAGTAGCCCTGATCTTCACGATTCTCGATCAGGTATTTGACCTTTCCGAGCTTCTTGAGGACTCTGCCGTAGATGATCGACCAGTAGAAGTAGGAGTGGACGACATCGTGGCCGTGCTGATCCAGAAGTCGTCCAATTCGCCGCACACGTCGCAGTTGGGTGATCGGGTAGCGGTCGAACCAATCGGTGCGTTCCAGGACGTCGACCGGAACTTCCGGCGTCAAACGCGACGTGAGCGGGCGCTCGCTGATGATACGCGCCGCCCATCCCTGATCCCGCCAACGATTGAACATCGAGAGCAGGTGGTCGCCCGTGCCACCTCCCAAGTCGCTCATCAAGAATACGACGTTGCGAGCTGACCGAGTGTCCACCATTTCGAGTGCTTTCTGTCTGGCTATGTAGCTAGTCGATGTGGAATCGATCACCGCATCTTCTTGTACCGCTCGCCGTACATCGTCTCGTCAACGAGCGTGATCTTCTGCGGTATCTTGTAGCGATCGAGTTGGCCGCGACAGAACTCGCGCATCCGCTTGCGGAAGTCGCCTAGAGACTCGTCCGTGCTGAGCTTCACCCTGGCCGTGACCATCTGACCGGTGATCGGATTCGGCGCACCGGTAACGGCAATGTCCTCTACCCCCTCCATCAGTTGGAGGACGCTCTCGACCTCCGCCGGATAGACCTTCTCACCGCCCACGTTGATGATCTCCGACTTTCGCCCGAGGATCTTGAAATACTCGCCGTCCACCTCAACGGCGTCACCTGTCTTGAACCAGCCGTCCTCTGTGAACGGGTCTTCAGCGTTCAGGTAGCCCAGCATCGCCGACTGCGCCTTGATCTCCAGCATGCCATCGACGACGCGCGTCTCGAATCCTTCGCCGCCTATCTTCACCCAGAGCGAATCCGAGGACTTCGACTTGGACCGGAGGATTCCGACCTCCGACAGCCCGTACGTCTGCAGCAGTCGAATCTCAGGGAATAACTGGTGGAACCGCTGCAGCGTGCTCTCCGGCATGACCTCCGTACCGTAGGTCACCAGCTCCAAGCTCGATATGTTGTGCCGTTTGTAGGCCTCGCTGAGTAGCACGAGGTTGATGAAGGTCGGCGAAGTCGGGAGCAGTTGCCCGCGATGTCTCTCGATCGCTGCTAAGACCGCATCGGGGGCGCGGTCCTGAAGAGCAATCACGCAGCCCGCGTTCGACAGATTGTAGAGCAGCGTGTTGACTCCACCGATGTGATCGAACAGCAAGAACGTGATCGAACGCTTCGAGTGGCGCCTCGTCTTGAACTTCTCCAGCAGCGGAACGAAGTCGTGGACAGATGCCTTTGACGCCCCGGTCGAGCCGGACGAGAAGAGGATCAGACCCGGCCGTGAGCTGTCCTTCAGGGCGACCAGATACTCATGCGTGGCTTCGACGCCGGTCTGCGAGAACGTTGCGTTGTCGTTGGCATCGACGTCGATGATCGTCTCGATTTCGGCGATTGATCGAAACTCGGGCTTCTTTGCCTCAACCGAGGAAGTGAGCGGAACCACGACACACGACCGCTCGATCAGCGCCAGCAGGAGCGCAACGGCGTTGGGAGAGAAATCCGCCTCCAGGCTCACCGTGGTGCCAGGCTCAACTCCTTCTTTCTTCAGACGATCAACCCAGTCGGCGATCGCTTCCACTAGCTGGCCGTAGGTGTAAGTCTCATCACGCCAGATGATGGCGTCGTTGTCGCGGTTCTCGTTGAAGACATCCAGCAAGAAATCGATATGCATCACACACCACCGAGATAGACCGTCTGACCGGTGATCATTCCACTCTCGGGCTTGAGAAAGAAGTCGACGACGTTGGCCACATCCTCGAATGTGCCCAGTCGCTGAATCGCCTGTAGCGATACCAGGTGGTCGATCTTCTCTTTGGGCACCGCGCGAATCAAGTCCGTCTCGACCGGCGTAGGCCCGACGGCGTTGACCGTGATTCCAAACTCGGCAAACTCCTTGGCCAGTACTTGCGTGAGCGTCTCTACCGCCGCTTTAGACGCCGCATACGCGGCCTCCCCAGCGAGCTTCAACGGCACGGCGACCGTGGTGAAGTTCACTATCCGTCCGAACGAACCCTTCTTCATCTGCTTCGCGGCTTCCCGCGAGAAGAGAAAAGCGCCCACCAGATTCGTGTTGAAGATCCCCTGGACCGTTGCCAGAGGAGTGATCATGGCATGGTTCATCGACGCGACGCCGGCGTTGTTGATCAGGTGATCCACCCGGCCGAAACGCTTCCGCGTCTCGCTGAACAAACGTTTGACCTGCGATTCGTCCGCGACGTCCGCTTCGAAATGCGTGTAGCGTTCGTGTCTCCACTCCGCCGGCTTGCGGCTGCAACCCACGACGTTATGGCCAAGCTCGAGATAGTGCTTGGCCAGGTACTCGCCGATCCCACGGCTCGTACCGGTGACGATCGTCACTCGCGAATCTTGATCTTCGCTCACTGGCTCTCCGCGATCAGAACGTTGGCATACTCTGCAAGTGTGCCGATGGAGCGAAAAGGACTCTTCGACTGAGACATCGCTCGCTCATCCGCCAGACTGACGGCCTGACCGAACTGGTCCTCGATCGCTTCCTCCACCGCTACTACCAAACTGACCAGGCCGACGGAATCGAACAGCCCCTCGCGGCCGAAGAGACGTGTCTCGCTTCCAAGATCGCCGGGTAGGTTGATCTCTTGCTCTTCGCCAACCTCGCGCGTGCAGCTCACGATGATCTGCAGGATATCAGTGCTCACTAGGCTCCCTCGCAATGCGCGTATGGTGCGTGCGGGCTTCTCGGAAATGTAGATAACATCACGGTTTCCCTTGGGGGGCGCGCTGATCGCGCCCCCCAGCCAGGCGTGCCTACGACGCCTTAGCCATCAACGAATTGTGCAATAACGGGACCAGCTGTGGGCGTTTCCTGGGCCGCCGGGCCAGCCTGAAAGTGGCGCCAGCGCTTGGATGTAGGTCTATACTGTTGCATCTATGACACAGCAGTGGGCGACTCTGAGACGACGCCGCTTTCCCGGGCGGCGGTCGCGGCCAGCGCTGCCCGCCGGACCCAGAGGCCGACCCGGGCCGATGCGGCGGCAAACAGCACGGCGAGGGCGATCCGCTTCAGTAAGGTGGAGGCACCTGAGTCGAGAACCCACTGCTGATAACGCCAGGGTCCGAGGCGGGTGTAGAAGGGCCACTGGTCGGCTGCGAAAAAGTAGGTGCGTCCGAGCGAAGAGAGCAGCAGGTCAGCGAAGTACCAGTGGGCCACCCACATGATCCCAACGAACGTCACGCCGATCAGTCCCGCGAGCACCCAATCGCTGATGTGGAAGCGGGATCGCAGAGCGATCTGCTTCAGGAGATCGATGGCGACAGCTGGGAGCAGAAGAAGCAACGGAAACGGTGGCGGCACCATGTGCGTCACCGGGTTGTGAACCGGCGTGAGACGCGGTTGCGCTGGAATGAGTTGCAGTACCCAGATCATCAGTAGCGCGACCGCCATGTAGATCCCGGCAACAGCCGTTGCTCCCCACTTGAGTCGCGGTGACAACCCGAGAGCAACCAGAAGCACGGGAAAAACCAACCCGCTTGCTTTGTAGAACCCGGAGCTTTGCCAGAGATTTGGTCTTCCCACGTACTCCGTTGCCAGCGTTGCGATCAGAAACAGCAGCAACCCGGCGGACACCACGTAGACGATCGTGGCCCATCGTGACTGTTGACCCGGAACCTCGCTCAGGTTAGCGAGGGTAATCAGGACAGCGCTCGTCTGGATGGCGACGATCGCACCGGCGCCGATCTTGTGCGGCGGTATCAGCACCATGGTTTGAGGCAGCTGTGTGGCGTGCCACCAGTAGTCGTAGAATGCGGCGCCAAGCATCACCAGAACACCGCAGATTCCCAGAATCGATCCGACGAAAGCCGGGGACAGCCGAGCGCCGGGTTGTCGGTCGCTCCAACTCTTCACGGCTCGAACGCACAGCACACCGAAACCGACACCCGCCAGCAGCACGGTGATATGCGGTGGAGTCCAGAAACCGGTCTGGCCGATGGTCGTCTGCCACGAGATGTCCCAGACCCACCCCAGGGTGACGAGCGCCGAGAGCGCGACGAAGGCAACAGTTATGGTCATGTTCTATGCGGAGCTGATAGCTCCTTACTCGTTTGCGCGAATCTCTTTTGTGACGCTATATAAGGCAGCCGTTATGCGGTCCTCGCAAGTCTATCTCGCTGCGCGTTCGTCGTTTCGCTTGGTGATCGGATGCCAGACACACGACACAGCTTTGGTGAATCTCGCAAGCTCGATCGTCGCGGCTTTCTAATCACCGCCGCGAAGGGGCTTGGGGCAGCGGCGTCTGTCCCTCTGGTGCCCGGCTTGCTTCGCGCGGCGGAGCGACACACACCCGCCGCTTTCCGGTTTATCGCCGCCGATCAGGGTTTTTCGTATTCACGACCGTGCTTTTCTCCGTCCGGCGACAGAGTGCTCTTCATGGTGGCGCCGGTCGGAGGTGGCTCGGCGAGTCCCAGTTCCAACCTGCGCAGTTGGAGCCTGTGGACTATGCCGGTCAGCGGTGGCGCGCCAAAGCTGCTCTTAGAGCAGCCGGACCTCCGCACCACACGGCCAGACTGGTCTCGGGCCAGCGGTCGCATCGCCTTCACGGGAATTCGAGGCGAAGAAGCGGGGCTGTGGCTGGTGAACGAAGACGGAAGCGAACTGACGCACATCCCGGTCGGCGATCCTCCGTTGAGGGAGGTCTACTATCCGTCGTGGTACCCGGACGGACGGTCGATCGCGGTCACCGACTACGCGACGCGGCGCGCGCTTCGATTCTATCTCGAGAGCCGGGAAGTCGAGCCCCTCACCGATCCGGATGAAATATGGGTCGGGATGTGCAGCGTTTCGCCCGACACGGATGCGGGTAACCCGATCGCGTTCGCGGGTCAGCGGCCGGGTGAAAGATATGACTCGGGACAGAACAGGATCTGGGTCAAATTCCCGGGACAGAGCCCTTACGAGCTGGACCAGGTTCAGGGACGTAACCCGTCCTGGTCGCCGGACGGAAAGCGGATCGCCTTCGTATCTGTACGTGACCGGCCCGCTCCCTCCCACACGCTCCACCCAAGACAGCTACGGGTGCGAAGCCCTGCGGTTTTCGTTCGGAAGCTCGGTTCAACGACCAGCCCTTCACCGCCGGCTGTGGCGATAACGCCCTTCGGATTTCGCGCCGTGCACGGGAAGTGGTCGCCGGATGGCGAACGCATCGTCTGTATGGCTTACCGGATGGAAGACGAGCGGGATGGGATCGCCTTCGTCGATCTGGCGTCTGAATACCTTTGATCGTCGACGCTAGCCGAGATTGAGTAAGATCCGCTCCGAGTAGAGATCCGTCACCTGGCTGCCGTCCAGCCGGGGCGAACGGAAGAGGCGTGGGAAGATGAGCTTCCGTTTGTACCCTCCCCGAACATCTCGCCCTTCGAGAAAACGCTCATCCATCTCGACGAACATCGATCGATCTCGCTTCATCAAGAAAGCCTGTACGCTGGAAAGATTCGCGAATAGGAGGTCCGGGTCGCTCATGAAATGGAACCGGGCGGACGGCATCCCACGTCTCGGCCTAAGTGTGTAGATGACGTAGCAGTATCCGGAATCGTCAGAAACCGCGAGATGTCGGGCGTACGGCAAATGGTCCTCGAGAAGGCGCTTCTCCGGGTCATCAAGCATCGCAGCTATCGAGTCGGTGTCATCAGTAATGGCACAACGCGGACGCCAACTCCTTCGGGAGAACACGTGCAGCGGGAGCAAAATGCGCGTATGGGTCTCGAGTACTTTGAATCTCAGGGAAGAGAATACTTTGTGGGCGGCCTCATTTGGACTCAGGTTCGTTATCGTATACTCCTTCAGACCTCTGAGCGCGAAGGCGAGGAGTGCCGCTTCCCCGCGATGAGAGTCCTGGACGATCCAGCTGGTGACGTTACAGAATCGTTCCTGGCTTTCCCCCACGGGTATCGTGCTGAAGATGAGGCCTAGAAAGCCGACCGGCCGCCCATCGTCGAGGAGAACAAAGCCCCTGTAGTCCTCGGGGCAATCCCATTCGTAGGCGACTATGCGACGCCACTCCGCCTCGGGTCGCGCCGGGTCGAGGCCACACAACAACTCTCGATAGATCGCATCGAACATCGACGGATCGACCTTGTGTAGCTCGGCCATCACGCGTCCCGCTCGGTTTCTTCGCGAGGGTAGAACTCATCCATGAGGGGCTGGAAGAGATGTCTCACCGACTCGACTTCGCGTTCGTGGAGATCTCGCCATTTATCGTGGCGTGGCTTTGTCCCGCCGTGAGTGAAGACACGCTTGTCCGCCTTCACGAGTTGTGCGTCAAAGTGGGAAGATGGCGGCAGCTCGCAGAATTCGAGGATTCTGTTGTAGGTATCGATCGGGTCCAATATCGCTTCTTCGTGACGGGCCAGCAGGAACCTGTCCTGACAATGCTCGTTTAGATCGTCCCACGCGATCCGAATCGACTCCATCCATTGAAAAGCGCAAATCTCCTGAAGCGATCGGTCCCGCCAATCCCGCCAGCCGGGCGGCACGATGTAATGCCAGCCATTGTAAGTCCACTCGCCCGCACCCGTATGAGACCAGCGTTTCCACCCCTGCATCAGTGAGCTGATGACGTCCTCTGCTCTGCGCAACAGGAATATGAAGCGAGCGTCTGGAAACAAACGCGCCAGAAACGGGATACGAAGACTGTTAGCTGGCGTCTTCTCGACCAGCCTCAATGGCGGCCGCTTGTACAGCACGTTCATCGGCCGTTGCAAAGCCTTGCGTGGCACCAGCCGCAGCAACGGATGCTCGGTGAACGCTTCCTTGTTGTGTGCCTGGCGGTAGAAATCCTCGATCACCTGCGCCGCAACCTCCGGCGTCGGGTCTTCTACGATGCGGTCTCCCACCTCAGGGTCGATCGGGTAGTGCCGATAGAAAATTTCCTGGCTCTCTTCGTAGAGACTCCAGGTTACTGGATGCTCGGCCAGGTTCCGAAACATCAGCGTCGTTCCGGAGCGATTGCACCCGATGATGATGATGGGCCTGTCGAGCTGCTTCTTTCGTTGCACCGAGCTTTATCAGGTTGGCCGTGGGTCAGCTCTGGCGGCAATGCCCTTCGGCAATAGCATGCGCCTGTCCAACGGCTACGCGGGGGTGCAAGACCGGGACCGTCGCGGTCCCTTCCACAAATGGCTACGCTCGATCCGCGGCTCCCACAGCGCTGCCCCATCGCTAGCTCGTAGGCGTCGCTCTTAAGACAGGCGGAGGGTAGATCGGTCGTTGCGAATATGCAACACGCTAGCACGAGGAGTCCCTCGAATTTGGGGCGAGCCGGTCGAGAATCGAGCCCAAAGTCGCGACAGTCCCGGCATGTATATTGTTACGCTTACCGGCGGTTCGAGGTGGAAGGCCAGGGGCAATAAGAATTATGGTGATTCTTCACATTATCGCTCCCGGAGATGTCGGGGGTGCGGAGCGGGTCGTCCAGACGCTGGCCGGTGGGCACCGGGAACAGGGCCATCGGGTGGCGGTGGTGGCGGTGATGGATGAGGAGCGACCGGACCATCCGTTTCTGACTCCACTGCGCGATTTGGACGTGGAAGTTCATTCCGTCATCGTGCCGTCGCGACGCTATCTGCAAGAGCGCTCCGAGGTCGCGCGAGTGTTGCGCCAGATTGAGCCGGATATCGTTCACACCCACGGATACCGTTGTGACGTTGTGAGTTCCGGCGCCGCCCGCGCTTTGGGCATACCCACCGTTACTACCGTGCATGGTTTCACGGGCGGCGGCTTGAAGAATCACTTCTATGAATGGCTGCAGCGAAGAGCCTTTCGCCAGTTTGATGCCGTGGTCGCGGTAGCGACAACTCAGGTGGAAGGGCTCGTACGGTCACGTGTCAGCCGTGACCGCATCCACGTGGTCCGCAACGCATGGACCGGCGCCGAGGCGGGTCTGGACCGCCAGGAGTCGCGACGACTTCTCGATGTGCCGGAAGGCATGTTTCACTTGGGTTGGGTAGGACGATTGGAGAGGGAAAAAGGTCTGGACGTCATGCTGGACGCGCTGACGCGGATAGCGGATCTCAATCCGTTGCTTTCGGTGGTCGGTGATGGCCGGGAGCGAGACCGTTTGCGGGAGTATTCGAGCAAGAATAACCTGGACGGTTCTGTTCGTTGGCATGGAGCCGTGCCCGAGGCGTCGCGGTTCTTCACTAGCTTCGACTGCTTCGTCAACAGCTCGCGCACTGAAGGCACTCCCATGGTCGTCTTTGAAGCGATGGCTGCCGGTGCACCGATCGTCGCCACGAGCGTGGGCGGCGTTCCGGATGTCGTGTCGGTGAGCGAGGCGCTCCTGGTGCCTCCGGAGGATCCAAACGCGCTTGCTGAAGCGATCCGCGCGGTGCACGATCAACCGGAGGAGGCGAAGCGGAGGTGCTCTGCCGCGCGGGCGCGTCTAGAGGCGGAGTTCGCGGTCGAGCCATGGCTCGCGAAACATGAGGAGCTCTATTTGCGGATCGGACAGGTATCCAGGCGGGGTGCTGAGGGATGAGCGAGGTCGCCTTGGTCACGCTGGCTGTGGCGTTTCTCTTCGTCACCTACACCTACATCGGCTACCCGCTTCTGTTAAAGCTATTCGCGAGCTTTCGAAGCGCGCGATCGGAAGCGGATGCCCCGAGCGAGTGGCCATCGATCAGCATCACGCTGGCGGCCTACAACGAAGCTGACAGGATACGCGCTACCCTCGATAGTCTGCTGGCGCTGGACTACCCGGCCGAACTTCGTCAAATCCTCGTTATCTCGGACGCATCGTCCGATGGGACCGACGAGATCGTGAAGGAGTACGCCGATCGCGGTGTCGAGCTCCTGCGTATGGAAGAGCGCGGTGGGAAAGACGCCGCTGAGACGGCTGCGCTCGAGCACCTGACGGGTGACATCATCGTGAACACGGATGCGACCATTCGCATCCAGCCCGATGCTCTGAAGAAACTGATCGCGACGTTTGCCGATCCTACGATCGGTGTCGCCTCGGGCCGCGATGTGAGTGTCGCTCGCGTCGACGGCGCCACCAACGTGGGCGAATCGGGATACGTTGGGTTCGAGATGTGGTTGCGTGATCTCGAGACCGATGTGTACGGGATCGTTGGCGCGTCCGGGTGCTTCTACGCGATTCGTGCCGACCTGCACCGACACGAGCTGCCCCGCGGCATCAGTCGCGACTTCACCGCCGCTCTCAGGGCTCGGGAGCACGACTACCGTTCCGTGTCGGTGACCGATGCGGTGTGCTTGGTGCCGCGGGCGCTATCGCTACGCCACGAATACTCGCGTAAGGTTCGTACGATCACTCGCGGACTCCGAACGCTGTTCTTCAAGCGGCGTCTGCTCAACCCATTCCGTTACGGGCGGTTCGCCTGGATGCTGTTCACGCACAAGCTCTGCCGTTGGCTCGTGCCTTGGGCGCTTCTCATTGGGCTCTCGGCGCTCGTCGTGCTCGGGATGAGCTACTGGTGGGCGGTGGCCGCAGCCACGGCAGCCGTGGTTGGTGCCGTGCTTGCGGTCCTCGGAATGGCGTGGCCGAAGGACAGGTCGGTCCCCCTGTTGTTCGCGCTTCCCGCTTATCTCGCAGGTGGGAACTTCGCGGTGCTGCACGCCTGGAGCCGGCTCGTGACCGGTAAAGGGCAGGCTGTCTGGGAGCCGACGCGCCGATAGGATGCGGGTTAGCTTGGTAGCGAATCTCGCTAGAACACTTCGTCGGCGCTGCTGTCCCCCCTACTCAACCACCATTCATCGATGCCCGAAGGCAGGCTCGGAGTGTCGGGGGTGCCTTTGAAGAGGAAGTGGACGTTGCCCGGGATCCTTAGGAATGCACGTCGCTTGAAGAGTCTCTGGGTGCCCGGATGGCTAACGCTGATCAGCAAGGCGTCGGCCCCCAGTTCGCGACCCGCGTTCTCCGCGGCGGCCAGCAGGGCGAGCCCAATGTCGGGTCGGTCGGGCGGATAGAGCAGATCGGACAGCACGGCCACGCGTACTCCCCGCAGTCTTGGATCGCCGTCATCACTCGGTGCCCGTACTATCCCGACCCCGGCCAGCTCGGATTCCGCGTACACGGCTACCGGGCGGTATGCGTTGTCGTCGTATCTCCAGTTGAGGTAGGCGCTGTCGCGCACCGCCGCGGCACGCAGCTGGCTTCGAACTCGAGCCCAGAGATCATCGATCGCCGACGAATCGATTTCAGAGATCCGCCGAACCGGCTTGTTTTGGAGTCCGCTGCTCCGCCGTCCAGCGACCGCCGTCCAGGCGCCGGTGGCTCCACTGATCGCCATACCGAGCAACCGTGCGAGTCCGGATCGCTGCGCAAGACGAACGGCGCCGTTCGTCCACGACGGCAGCCCGGCGAGCCCGATCGCTTCAACATCGATGCGGCTCAGGAACCGCCCAGGCTTCAGCACTCGCATGTGATTCGGTAAGACACCGGCGTCCTGATACCCAAGCGCTTCGAACAACCGACGCGCCGGTGGCTCGACGACCATGGCCATGCCGTCGCCGAGTTCGCGCACCGCCTCCTTGAGAAGGAGAAACCCGACCGGTCCGTTCCGGTGGTCCGGAGTGACCATGAGACCCTTCACCCAGTGAATGGGTCGCTGCGCTTCTCCGTCCCAAATCCTGATCGGTATGGTGCTGACATGTCCGATCGCCCGATCGGACGATATCAGCAAGAAAGTCGGCGGAGGCTCTCCGGCCGCCGCCGGGTTCTGCGCCGCCGCAGCCTTGCGCGCTCTGCGTACGGCCTCAGCGTCCGCGTTCGAATCCCAAATCTCTCGTATAAACCCGGTCAGGACGTCGATGTGTTCATCCTGGACCTTTACGACTTGAGTCGACGCGCCGCTATTCGCCTGATCGGCCGCTCGCGTGTCGTTGGCTACCAAGACACTCCTCGGCTTTGCAGCGCACGCTTGATGGCTGCCACGTCGGTCATCTGCAGGGCATCGTCCGGCGAAAAGGACACTCCGTATGAGGACTCGAGCTCGATGATGAGGTTCACGTGGCCCATCGAATCCCACTCGGGCAACGTGGTGTTGGAAGTGTCGTCGTCTACCTTGTTGCGGGATACACCGAATACCCGGCTCACCACATCCTCAGGCGTCATCTGCAACCTCCACCTGCACCCAGTCCGGGCACGGCATCGCTTTGTCTGCTAGTGTAGCCTTCCAACTTTGCACGTCGTCTTTCGTGCCTAGCTCGCTAAACTCATGTCTCGCGTAGAAGTCACGCGCCGGCGCATTCTTCGCCGTCTCGATGTACTCGCCGACCAGCTCCTGCGCGCCGCAAGCCACCGCGTCTTCGCTCACCTTGGACAGGAGGGCCGTCTCCACACCGTAGCCGATCACGCGACAGCTCATCAAGAAGCTGTCGATCACCCAGCAACCCCCGTCCGCACGTACCAACGCCGTGGCAACGATCCCGTGATCACCAAAACGGTCCTTCGCTCGAAGCGTGTACAATCGGTGAACCGCGTCGGATGCAAATGCCGCCAATTCGCCGGCCTGGTAGCGACGCGTCGTTAGGTTGAACTGATTCGTCCGTTCAAAGATCTGATGCACGCGCGGCAGCGTTGACTCGTTCGCCTGTCCGATTTCGACGACGATGTCGAGTGATCTCAGATAATCCTCCAGCGAGCCGGCATCGACTTTCGCCTCTTCGCGTTTGCGCCGCGCCTGGTATAGCTCTGTGCGCGTCTTGTCTTCATCGGTGACGACCAGCTTCTGAAGCTGAGGTAGTGCCTCCAACGTCGATCGGTAGAGCGATGGATCGTCCGGGAGGTCAACAGTCAGGACGTCCGGCGCCATCTGCCGCATCAGCTCGCGTTCGTTCGGGTTGTCGTCGACGAAGAGTAGGGAATCGACCCCTATGTTGAGCTCCTCGGCGATCGCCAGGATGTTCTCGGGTTTTGGCCGCCAGTTGATGCGCATCGCGCTGAACGAATCTTCCCGCAATACCATACCCTCGTGGGACCGAAATACCTCTATCGCGTCATCAAGGTTGTTCTTCGAGTTGACCGCCAGCAGGAAGCCTCGCTCTGTCAACGAGAGAAGATAACGCTGAAACTCCTGATACTCTGAGCCGGGCGCCGTGTTGCCTAGCTTGATGCCGTGCAGACCGTCTTCACCGATTATCCCGCCCCAGAGCGTGTTGTCCAGGTCCAGGACGACACACTTGCGGGAAAGTCCCTTGAACGGAGCGATGTAATGAGCGTACGCGTGGGCGGTCTGCCGGAGCAGGGGGCCGGTTAAGCGCAGGGCCGCTATGTGCCGCATCTTGGGATTGTCAGCCGGGCCGTCGGTTCGTCGAAGTAGCAGCTCACCTTCGTCGAGCATGTACGCGCGCGGGAGTCCAGCCAGCTCTTCGGCCATCGCTGCATTGAGCTCCGCCAACCACGCCGCGCGCCCCCTCCGACCCTTCGCGATACCGTAGGGATCGGCGTAGACGGAATGGAAGCTATGCACGACCAGCATCGCATCCGACCAGGCGGTGAACTGCCGCGATACAGAGATCACGCGTTCCACTGCCGTCCGTCCCAGTTCGTCCAGCTGCTCGATCGACGGCGAGCCCGCAAGCTCGGGGATCAGGTCGTCGATCGAGACGGATAGAAAAACGATCTCCGCCTCGAAGCGGCGCAACCCGGATTCGGGATTCAGGACTTCTTGTGTCCAGGAGTTGAACGGACCGACGTATACTTCTGGCTCGAGACCGAGCGCCCGGCACTCAGCGTCCAGGTAGTGCGCCAGGGGATCGATCGTGAATGAGCTGAGAAGCGCGATTCGGATCGGTGGCGATCCTTCCTTCGGCAAAACCTTCCGCTTTCGCCACACGTAGCTCAGGTTGGCTTGGCCGTCATCCACGTGGGCGAGTCGCGTCAGCAAGCCGTGTGCATGCTCCGCATCATTCGCCTCCACGGCTTGATCTACGGCAAGGCGCAGCAGCCCCTGATGAGTCGGCCAGCGATTGAGAGCATCCGTGGTCATCTTCGAAACGACTCCGGCTTGCTCCTCGGTATCCAACGTGGAGACGACGGCCGCTGCAGTATCCGGGTCTATTGTGTCACCGTAGCGCTCGACCAACTCGACGGCGCAAGTGGCCTCCGCGTTCCCGCCCCGCTCCGTGCACTCGGTCACCACCCGGGTGATGACGCGCTTCAGATCCTCCTCCGCCCATTGGGATCGTACGTGCTCTTCATTCTCTGTCAGCCACGCAGCCGCGGACGACGGGGCCAGCACGGTCAGCGCCGCCACTATATCCGCGGTCTCAGCGCTCCCGTTCAGCGCCTCTCTAAGCAGCTCGGGCAGGTCGCCGCCCGGTCTATCAGCCGTATTGGCTTCCACCTTGGTCACCTTCTCTCGATCTCTGCCACCGGACGCGTGGTCCGTCCGGCACCCCACGGTTCCGTACGCGGGTATCCGATCTGCAAAGTTTGTACGTGAAGCCGTCGCCCCGCCTCGGCCCGGCAGCCTCTTTTCTAGCCGTTCTCAGGGTGGAATGCGGATCAGACCGAGCGTCAGCTTGTCATGACCGTTGCAGAGACGCAACAGTTCGGCCCACTTTCCGTTGATCTGGCCGGTTCCGAGGCTGGGTAGGCCCGGGCTAGCTGGTGAATCCCGCGCCGCAACAGGGTGTGTCCGACCAGACTGAAACGCCACGACCCGAGCCTGGCTCTTGCAATAGCAGGCCGCTTGCAGATGAAAGCGTCGACCTACGAAGTGACGGAAACCCGGGACCTCGATCTCGCGATGCAGCTCTACCGCAGAATTCGCGGTGGCGATACGGAGCGCGAGAGATTCGAGTGGCTGTATGCCAAGAACCCGGCAGGCGCGGCCCGGATATGGATTCTGACGGCGCCGTCCGGAGACTCTGTCGGCTTCACCTCGGGCTATCCGCGCGAAGTGTGGGTGGACGGCAAGGAATGCCGCGCTCTGAACTGCGGCGACTTCAGCGTCGAAGTCGGCCATCGAACCCTGGGACCGGCCGTGAAGCTGCGGCTGCCGGCGAAGGAGGCGGTGGATGCCGGCGAGTATGCGTTTCTGTACGCGCATCCGGTGCCGGCGATGCTGGCGGTTCACAAGCGGACGGGCCACCGGCAGCTGTCGGATATAAGGCGTTGGGTCTACCCACTGCGTGCCCAAGGTCTGTTAGCGCGAAAGTTCGGAAAGGCGGCGGCCCGGGTCGTCGGTCCTGTCGCGAATCTCGCGCTCCGGGCGCGTCACATCGCGCGGCAGGTGAGAAGCAGGCGAGTAGAAGTGGCCGAGGTCGATAGCATCGGGTCGGAGTATGACGAGCTTGACCGCAGATTGGGTCAGAGCTATCGGGTGATCGTCCGTAGGACGGAAGCGTATCTGAACTGGAGATGCTTCGAGCGGCCCGACTTCAACGCGAAGATCCTCGAAGCGCGTAACACGTCCGGGACTCTGTTGGGCTACCTGGTACTCAGGCTGATGAACCCGGCAACGAAAGTCCATGACCTCGCGTATTTACCCGAAGAGAACGCGGGGCCGGAGCTGTTACTCGCGGCGGCCCGTCTCGCGGACAAGTTTGGATCTCAGGCGCTTGACGTTATGGTGCAGAACCACTTCCCGCGAAGCGAAGATCTCAGGCGACTGGGGTTCTGGGAGCGAGTCGAAAATCATCCAACGGTCTGCCATGCGGGCGCCGGTTTCTGGGGCAAGGCAGCCGTAGAGAACGCGGAGAACTGGTACATGACGTTGGGGGACCGAGACGTCTAAGCCCGCCCGCGTATTCGTGCACCGACAACAGGAAAGCCGTGGAGAACAAAGGTGATCGCTGAAAAAGTCATAGCCTACCTGGTTGAGTTGAAGGGCTTACCCGATCAGTCGAGCATTCAGCCCGACACCATGCTCCTGCAAAGCGGGATCGTGGATAGCCTCGGGATGGAGGAACTGATCAGCTTTTTGGAGGCTACCTTCGGAATCGAAGTGGCCATCGATGACATGATGCCTGACAACTTCGAGACGGTGGTAGCGATCACCGCACTCGTCGAGAGCAAGTTGGGCGGAGAAAGCAGCTGACGTGACGAAGACGCTCACGTTGCCCTGGCGCGCCTGGAGCGAAGATCCCGAACAGCGGGAATTTCCATTTCCGTCCGAATGGGAAGTCGAGCGATTGGAGATGGCCGGCTGGGAGCAGCCGTCATCGCCTGACTACTCCAAGCTGATAGCGGCGGTGCAGGAACAGGTGAGCGCGAGAGCGCGAGTTTCGATCGCGATCGACGATCTCACGCGGCCGTCACCACTCGGGTTGGCGCTGCAGGCCATCGTAACCGGGTTACTCGACGCGGGTGTGCCGAAGTCCCAAATCGATCTCGTGATGGCCACGGGTGCGCATCGCCGGCCGGGGGCCGATGAGGTTCGCGCGAAGATAGGCGATTGGATCGCCGAGCGATTTGAAGTGCGTTTTCACGATGCGGCAGGCGAGTTGTCAGACAGTGGGATCCGCATCGGCAAGATTCCGTTGCGAATCGACGGCCCATTTCTGGAAGCCGACTTTCGGATCGGTGTTGGCAGTGTGATTCCGAATCCGTTCGCCGGATTCTCGGGCGGCGGCAAGATCGTCGTCCCCGGCCTCGCTTCGCTCGACACTCTGGTGTGGCTGCACAAGCTAGCCATGATGGGGTTCGCGGGAGGGATCGGGGCCACCGAGGGGAACCGCATTCGGCGCGAGATGGAAAGAGTGGCCGAAGAGCTTCCGCTTCACTTCGGCGTGTCTTGTCTTGTGGATTCGACGCGGTACATCAGAGAAGTCCATTTCGGAGAGCCCACCGAAGCCCATCGCCTGGCCTGCGATAGCGCCCGGCAGGCGTACGCCACTCCGATGACGGGAACCTTCGATGTCCTGTTCTGCAACGCCTATCCCAAAGACGGCGAGTTCCTCCAGGTCGAGAACGCTTACAGTCCGCTTCGAACGGGTGGTCTGAAGCACCTGGCCGAGGGTGGTGCCGTAATCCTCATGGCGGCTTGCCACAGAGGGAGAGGCCATCACGGTCTGTTCGATCGGGGGATGCCGTTGCACCGGGAAGCGAATGCGCCAAAGCCCTTTCTCGGAGAAACGCCGCTCTACGTCTATGCCCCCGGCATCAGTGAGTCGGATTGCCAGGTGACGCACTGGGAGGGATACCCCCACTTCAGCAGATGGGATGAACTGGTCAGTACACTTCTGGAGCGGTTCGGCGTCGATGTGAGGGCAGGCGTATTCCCGGCAGCCTCCTGCCAACTCGGGCCACCGGAAGACTCGTGATGCACATCGCGGACGACCTCAAGGGATGGGCCGAGCGGACGCCTGACGCACCTTTCTTGATCGACGAATCAGGGACGGTCTTCACCTACCAGGAAGTATTGGGGCGAGCGCAGCGCCTTGCCGCCGGACTTCGGCGACAGGGTGTGCAGCCAGCCGATCGCGTGCTCTTTCTCCTCCCCAACGGTATCGACTACCTCAGCGCCTACTACGGCACCTTGCTGGTTGGTGGCACCGCGGTTGGATTGGCGATGGCCACTGCGCCGCGCGCTCTGGCTCACGTCGTTGAGAATTGTCAGCCGAATATCTGTATCACCGATCCAGCGCGTGACTATCCCGCGCTTGCCGAGATCGGTGTCGAGCATACATGGACCGTTGAAGAGCTGGAAAATGAACCGCCGTTCGATGAGCTACCCCTGGGTGGTGGGACGGAGCTCGCCCAGATCATCTACACGAGCGGAACTACAGGTACACCGAAGGGCGTAATGCTCAGCCATCGGGCGTTACGTTCGAACACCACCGGGATCGTTGAGTATCTCAGCTTGACGTCCGAGGATCGAGTGGGCGTCGTCCTCGACTTTGTCTACAGCTACGGCAACTCGCTTCTGCAAACGCACTGTCGCGTGGGCGGTAGTATGGCGCTGCTGGGTGCGATGGCGTTTCCGGCCCGGGTCGTTAAGCTACTGCGCGATCGCGAGTGTACGGGGTTGAGTGGCGTTCCGTCTACTTTTGCCATGCTGCTTCAGCGTGGGAAGCTCGATGAGCATCCAGCACCGTCGCTCCGCTATCTCACCTGTGCGGGCGGTGCCCTTCCCGCCGCCAATCTGCGTCGCTTGCAGCGAGCCCTGCCTGACGTCGAGGTGTTTTTGATGTACGGCCAGACGGAGGCATCGGCTCGATTGAGCTATCTGCCGACATCCGAGCTCCCGAGCCGACCCAACAGTATTGGCAAAGGCATGCCGGGTGTAGCGCTTCAGGTCCTGGATGAGCGTGGAGAGCCGGTCACGCCGGGACAGGAAGGAGAGATCGTCGCCAGCGGCGAGAACCTGATGTCGGGCTACTGGGACGATGCTGAGACTAGTCGGCAGGTGTTGAGGGATGGAGGCTTGTGGACGGGTGACCTGGCTACTGTCGATGACGAAGGATTCATCTTCATCACGGGTCGGCGAAGCGACCTGATAAAGACGGGAGCCTACCGCGTTCACCCTAAAGAGATCGAGGAAGCCATCATCTCGATGGACGGGGTCCACGAATGTGTGGTCATCGGAGTGCCGGACGAGATCTGGGGCGAAACGATAATCGCTTGCTTCCGTCAGGGCTCCTCTCCACTAATCGCGGACGTACGAAGACATCTGCGCGATGTCCTGCCCGACTACAAATGGCCGCGACAGATAGCCGAAGTCGAAGAGATCCCGCGCACCGCCTCAGGGAAACCGAAACGCCAAGAATTGCGGAAGACCTTCCTCAAGGACGTACCGCCCGGGGGCACCGAATAGGGGTGCTGGGCCGTCTCCGATCGCTTGGATCAGGTATTGAATTTGGTTGTGGCAGCCGCGATCAGAGAGCCGCGCGGCACCGCTAACTGCTTTGATCGCAAAAACTTGGAGCCCACGAGCAGCTCGCGCACTTCTTCCGCTGTAGCAGTCGCCAGCACCTCGGCGCCCGACGAGACTCGATTGGGGCAGCCAATGATCAGCGACTGCACGTTCTCGTTCAGCCAGGCGATCAACTGCTCGAGCTCCTCACGCTTACCGCTCAGTCCGTCGAGGGCCAGCGCCGTGTCGTAGCCGCCTGCATCGCGCGCGAGTGCCTGGGAGCGGTCGAACGGTTCGCACCGAAAGTCGTAGGCGCGATTGTCCACTAACTCGAAGAACTGATGAGTCAGGCGGGCAAAAGTCAGAAGTTGAGGATCGGGTTCATACGCGCAGACACGCTCTACGCCGGAGCGCAGCAGTTCAAGGGCGATCACTCCTCCCCTACTCCCGAAGTCGATGACGGTGGCGCCTACCGAGCCCAGTAACGCCGTCCGGAGCTTCAGCCACAACGCCGTCGCATCGTTGGCGCCGCCGAGGTCGCCGAAACTGTATCCTCCTCCGAAATAGACGGATGGAAGCTCGCTTCCTGTGCTACGGGTTGTCAGGTGCGCAAGCGCGGCTTGCAGGGATGAGCTCGTGGGCAGGTCGCCGTTGAACAGGTAATTGAACTTGTCCCGCTCCCTGTTCCGCGTCAGCAGGAACGAAATGTCATTGCTACGCTGAACGCGCGCGAAGTCGAAATCGCAGAAGTAGGGCTGTCCACCGTAGCTGATGACGTTGCCGTGTTTGACGTCGGTCATCCCGACTCCTTCGGCATGGACCGCGACGAACAACTTTTGGAGAGCGGCGATGAAGGCTTCGTCGACAACCTCGCTCTGTGCTCGCAGCACCGATGAACGCTCGCTTTCGGTAGGCGGCGTCCTCGACCAGCCGTCGATGCCAGGGTACTTCCTCCCCGCCTGATACTGGTTGCTGACGCTGGCCCCCTTTGTCACCATCAGCGTACCGAGGTTGGGTCCCGGAACGAAGCTCTGACACAACGACTGACGCTGTTCATCGAGCGCGACGATCTTTGGCACTCGCTCGAGACGCTTGAGTGCATCGAGCGCGATCACCTCATTACGGAAAGAGGTGAAATCCCGATAGCTCTTCTTCAGCGCCACCACGTTCGAAATGATGACGATCTCTACCTTGTTCCTCGACCGTTTCTGAAACGCGTCCCGTTCTATCAGCGCATTCTCGAACAGCGGGATCGGCCCGACGTCGCTCACTACACGATTGTTCTGATCCAGCTCGGCGATTGGAAGTTCGGTCTCGAGTTTCGCTCGGCGAAGCAGATCGTCGATCCGCTGCTCGTCTATCCCCATCTTCGAAAGGACCTGGCTCGCCGGCTCGAGATTGGAGAGATCGCGGTGTCGACGAATCGCCGCTCGTAGGCGCACCGTTCTGAATGCGCGGTCCCTGGCGTAGCTGATCGATAGCGGCGCCGCCACCAACAGTCCTGCGGCGAGCAGCGGATACCAGGAGAACGCGAGCCCCGCGATGGCGATCACGAGGGACGATCCCAGTAGCAGACGTTTCCGACCACGTTGCTCCAGGGTCACAACGCCGCGGGAAAGCCGAGCCATCAAGAGTCGCAAATAGATGTTCAATTCTCCGCCGGTGTTACCCGCCTCGCTGTCCTCCGCTGCTCGGCGTGGCCAGCCCCAAGATAACGACTGGTTCGGTGAACAGCATGACGATGTCTCGGTCGCACGTCCCGTACCGGTGTGCAGAGTCTGCCTAGGATCTGCAGGAACTACCGCATATCGCTGGCCAAAACCGGGCAATCGGCGTATCACGGAGACCGTAAGCTGTTGTTCTAGAATGATTTAGCTGGCAGGGCCCTCCCTCGGCGGCGGCGGCACCTCGCTTGCACGTCTCGATGGAGTCCACTAAGGCGGCGGGGTTGAGAAGAAGGCAGCTTTGACGCATCTTAGACCAAGGCGCGTACCCGCCGGCTAGTAGCGCGCTTTGTTAGTCTAAGCTGCAAGCGCGGCGGACCCCACATGTCGTGAGTCCCCGAAGAGGTGAAGTAGGATGTCTCGAAAGCAGTCCAGAGGACTGGCTCGCTGGAGTATTCTCTTCAGCATGGCCCTTGTCCTCGCCTCCTGTGGTGATCTAGTGGCTCCCCCAGACGATGGGAACGATCCGCCCGAGGAAGACCCTACGGAGAACGAGGGTGAGAACGAGCCGCCGCCTCCACCACCACCGCCGCCACCGCCGCCACCCAACCCGGGCGTGGCGCCGGTCATATCGGCCGGCTACCCCAGCGGGGAGCTGGCTGGTGGTGTTAGCTCGGCTATCATCGCGGTTGCGACTGACAGGGCCGCGACGTGCGGCTGGAGTGATGTCGCGGGGACCGCTTTCGGGTCGATGACTCCGTTCTCCAGTACCGGAGGCCGGGAACACGTCGCGCGGTACGGTGGACTTCAAGATGGCGGCGCCTACTCGGCGTATGTCAGGTGTGACGATGGCGCCGGAAACGTGAACGACACCGACTACGAGGTCGGTTTCACGGTCGGATTCCTGCCATCGGCGAGCCCGGCGGGCTCACCACGCATCGTGCACTCTCAGCCACGGGGAGACCTCGCTAGCGGCACGAGTGAGACGGTGCTCCACGTGGCCACCGACGAGAATGCCGTCTGCGCCTGGAGCAATCAGAGCGGTACCTCCTATGGCCAGATGACCCCCTTCGAGCAGACCAACACGACGGGACATGCTACGCCCATCGTCGGTCTACAGACTGGGCAGTCCTATCAGCTCTATGTGCGGTGTGCCGATTCGGGCGGCACCACCAATAACAGCGACTATACCGTCGCCTTCTCCGTGGGGCTGTCGACGCCGGCGCCGGCCAGCCCGGCCCAGGTGTCGAGCGTGTCGGCATCGAGCGGCCGATCCTACCAGGCCGACCAGGGCGGACTCGCGGCCACCGATCTGTTCCCGCAACAGTCCAACGTCCACCAGTATACCGATCGGAATCGTGAATTCCGGACGATTCCGCCCAGTTTCGTTGGCGTGACCTATATCCGCACGGCGAACGATGACAAGAATATGAGCCCATCTGCCAGCAACTTCCTGTCGTTCGACGTCGGTGAGGAGGTCGCGGTCTTCGTCGCCCATGACGACCGCGTCAGCCCACGGCCCGACTGGCTGGATGGCTTCGTGGATACCGGACTGGACATCTACAACGAGAAGGACGACACGGGCGGCTTCAGCGTGCTGCTGGCGATCTTCCCAGCAGGGCGTGTTACCCTGGGAAGCAACGTTGCACAGGATATGGGACCGCCGGTGAGCATGTATACGGTCATCGTGGCGCCTGCAGGGCAACTTCCCTCGTTGTTGCCTTAGCGGAACCCGAGATTGTTGGGGTGTACCTAACGGTTGCCCAGTCTAGCAGCTACCTAAAGAAGAACGCCGGTCCCTCTGCAGTGAGAGGGGACCGGCGTTCGCTACCTGGCGGGTCTCCGCTTACCAGGCGCCTTCCTTGAACAGGATTACCGGCACCGTACGGAGCATGATCTTCAAGTCCTCTCGTACCGACTGCTTGCCGATGTACTCGAGGTCCAGCGCCAGCTTCTTCTTCACATCCTCGACCGACCGGTCGTAATGCTGATTGACCTGCGCCCACCCCGTGATCCCCGGTCGCACAGCTTGGCGCCGTTCGTAGCCGGTCACTTTGGAACGCAGATCGTCAAATATCTTGGGCTGTTCTGGCCGTGGCCCGACCAGGTTCATGTCTCCGCGCAGGATGTTGATGAGCTGAGGTAGCTCGTCCAGCCTGTACGTGCGCAGAACGCGGCCCAACCGAGTGACGCGTGGGTCTTCAGGACTTGCCCACACCTGACGATCACCGTTGCCGCCGTTCCAATGCATCGTGCGAAACTTGTAGATCTTGAAGGGCCGCCCACCCGCATCCGTCTGCCGCCGACAGTTGCCGGTTGGCCGTCCACCGTTGCGGCGGTCGATGCCAACGCGCTGCTGAACGAAGAAGATCGGACCGGAAGAGGTCAGCCTGATCGCCAGCGCGATGACGATCATGACCGGAGTGCTGAGAACAAGCAACACAAATGCGGCCGCCAAATTCAGAATGCGTCGAGCACGCTCGCTAGCCAACTCATGCGAAGCAGTGGACCCTTCACTCAACCCGCCCGCGGATCCGTTGCCGTTCTCCAGCGCAAGTGGCTTAGTCTGAGCGCGATAGTGCTCTCGCGTGGGTACTGTCGATGCCTCCATCCCAACTCCGCGTTGTGTGGTGATTCAGGTCTGACTCGCCGGCGGGTTGGCAAGCCAAGGCGTACTTCGGTTAAGCGCTCACATGCAGGTGCAACGGCTGTGCGCGTTTGGGCCGTTCCGTGCCAATATCCAAGTTGTTTATTTACAAGTACTTAGGTGGGCCGTCCGGAAACTGATGTACTCACGCTACGTAGCAATGCATCTGCTAGTTGTGGAGACGGTGCTACAGGAAAGCGCTTGCTTGAAGAAGAAGAAAACTCGACAGCACCAACGAAAAAGAAACGTGGTGCTACGATCAAACCGATCCTGTCGGCGTCACGGAGTGTCTTGAGAGTTCTGCGCGACCATGGCATCACGCCGCAGGCCGTGCTTCTCCATCAGCCGATAGATCGTCGTCCTGTCGATTCCCGCTATGCGGGCGGCCTTGGACATGTTGCCGGCCGCTCGGTTCACGACCCAAACCAGGTAACGCCGCTCGAACTCCGCGGTCATCCGATCGCGGGCGATGTGATAGGGCTCGTCGAGCCAATTGAGTTCGAATAGGGAGCCCTCCTGAGCAGGCACCTTGTCCTGAACGGATGGGACGTCCTCGGCCTTGATATCGGCTCCCGGCTCGAGGAACACGACCGCGTGCTCGATAGCGTTCTGCAGCTCGCGGACGTTGCCTGGCCACTGCCGGTCCTGCAGCGCTCGCGTGGCGGCGGCGGTGAACTTCGGCGGCTCGGCGCCCCGCTCACGGTGCCGCTTCCAGTAGGTCAGCAGGAAGTGCTCGGCCAGAATCGGGACGTCCTCGGGCCGCTCCCGCAGCGGTGGTACGCGTATCGGCACCACACGTAGCCGGAAGTACAGGTCCTGGCGGAGTGTGCCGGATTCGACGGCTTCCTCCGGGTCGCGGTTCGTCGCGGCGATGAAGCGGACGTTGACCACGGCGTCCGTCTTCGTGCTGCCGACTCGTCGAACCACGCCGTCCTGGATTACCCGCAGCAACTTCGCCTGAATGGCCTGTGACATCTCGGTGATCTCATCCAGGAACATCGTGCCGCCGTCGGCGATCTCCAGGAGGCCAGGCTTGTCCCGCACCGCACCCGTGAACGAGCCTTTGCAATGTCCGAACATCTCGGATTCCAGAAGCGTCTCCGGCAAGGCGGCGCAATTGATCGGGACGAGCGGCTTCCGCGCCCGTCGACTGTGGTGATGAATGAACTGGGCGATCAGTTCCTTGCCCGTCCCGCTTTCTCCGGTGACAAAAGCTGAGGCATCGGTGGGCGCCACCCGGCGGCAGACCTCGACGATCCGCTGGAACGCGGGTGAGATCCCCAGCACCTTCACCTTTTCGCTGTGGCCGTGCTGCGTCTCGATATCCTGCTGGAGAGCCTGCGTCTTGCGCGCTCCCAGCACGGCGTGCGCCGCCCGGCCGATCATCACCTGCAATTGTGTCGCGGAGAATGGCTTCGGAAGATAGTCCCAGGCGCCGGCGCGGATCGCCTCCATGTTCGAATCCACGCTTGGCTTGCCCGTGATGATGATCGGAATCAGGTCGGGGTTCGCTTTGAGGCTGGCCCGCAATAGCTCCATCCCCGACACGTCCAGCATGTACAGATCGATCAGCGCCAGGTCGAAACGGCGACGTCGCAGAATATCCAGCGCTTCCTGGCCTCGCGCCGACAAGGTCACCTCGTGACCCTGAATTTCCAAGATACTCGCGCAGCTCTCGAGCAACGTACGGTCGTCATCCGCAATCAGGATCCTCAGCGGGATCACCGATTCGGTACCGCGCGTACCTTCCTCAGATGAAAGGCCAGCGGGGGCTGGCGTTAGCACGTCTCCATCGCCGCTGTTTGTGCCGGACAGGGAACTGGACATCAACAAGCCTCCACGGTGTTTTCCACTGGCTGCCTCGTCTCCGGAGGCAGTGGCCGCGGCGGGTATTATCGTGACTCAATTGGATCTTGCAGGGATCAGGCCGGAACATTTGAACCCCACCGCCCGGGCGGTTAGGGGCCGGAAGGCTTGGGGTTCTCAACCCATCACTTGCGTTCCGGCCTTCTGACGGGCCAGCGAGGCGGACCACCTGGCCCAGCCCTGTTGGCCCAATACCACAATCGCCTTCAAGTCGCCTGAAGTGCTGTAGCAGCCTCGCTACATAGCAGGTCTGCGAAATATACAACGCTGCCCGGCCCACCGCGTCGGCTGCCGGTAGAACCTTGTTGTTGGAAAGAGATCTCTCGCTTCGCCGCGCGCCCGGCATCGTGCTTGCTACGGAGTATCGGGCTTGCTGCATCCCGGATTGTTAGGGTTATCTTGAGCGTCGCGGGCGCCTGGAGTCCGCGAGTGAATACCACCTTTGCCGTGAGTCTGTGTATGTCGGACAATCTGCCCGCCAAGCCCGAGGATGTGACCGGCGCTGGAGAGATCCAGCCGGCCGGCGCTGTCGATACCGGATGGGAGGGCGTGCCGGTTACCCCGACGTTCGCGCAGCCTGGTTTCGACTGGCGCCGCTACGCCGTAGCTCTGTGGCGCTACAAGTGGCTGATCATCCTGGTGACCATTCTCGGCAGTGCCGCGGGTGTGGCGGCAGGCAGGTTCGTGACGCCGCAGTACGAGGCTCAGGCGACGCTCTGGATCGAGAGGACCAACCGCGGCGAGGCCGCCCAGGGCCCGATTCGCCAGACCGAGCTCCTCGAGTCCGCCGCCTGGGTGAATCTCCTCACGTCCTACATGGTCCTCGAGCACGCTGTTCTCGACATGCGGCTCTACCTGAGTCGGGGAGACCCGGCAAATGCCTCAGTGTTTGAGGATTTCAGGCTCGCCGACAGTTACGAGCGAGCGGCCTACGGCGACTATAAGCTCACCGTGACGCCAGACGGTGAAGGGTTCGAGTTGCGGACGGCGGACGAATTGGTCGTCCAGCGGGGTGCGGTTGGCGACTCCGTGGGCCAGCAGTTCGGCTTCGTGTGGATCCCGCCGGCCGAGGAGCTGACGGCCGGGCGCGTCATCGAGTTCGGCGTTGGGAATCCCCGCGACAGAGCGACCCGGCTCGGCAGGACCCTGGGTATCGACCTGGACGGCAACGGCAGCTTCCTCCGGCTATCGCTCCGGGGGTCGAGCCCGGGCCGCATCGCCAGAACGCTGAACGCGATCGGTGAGCGCTACGTAGAGGTCGCCGCGGATCTCAAGAGCGACAAGCTTGAGGAGGTCACCGAGATCCTCGACGAGCAGCTGGATCTCGCGGCGCAGCAGCTGGCCGAGGCGGAAGCGGCGCTGGAGAACTTCCGTGTCGAGACCATCACTCTGCCTTCGAGTCCCGCTACTCCGGTGACCCCGGGTCTGCAGCAGACGACGGCGCCTGCTTTCGGCGGCTACTTCGACCTGAAGGTTCAGTCCGAGCAGCTGCGACGTGATAGAGAGGCGCTCGAAGAAGTGCTGGCCAGAGATCCCACCGTCGAGTTCTCGGTAGCGGCCCTTGAGGTCATACCGGCCGTGCGCGAGGCTTCGGAACTTCTGGGCGTGCTCGATGAGCTCACGGTGAAACGAGCTGAGCTGCGGACTCTGTACTACCGCTACACCGACGAATACCCACCCATCCAGCAGCTCAAGGACGAGCTTGAGTCGCTGGAGCGGAGGACCATACCTACTTTGGTGCGTTCGTTGGTCGCGGAGGTCGTCGAGCGCGAGCGTGAACTGGACGATCTCATCGCATCCGCTTCAGATGAGTTGAGCGAGATTCCGCCCCGGTTGATCGACGAGGCGCGACTCGAGCGACGAGTGGCAATAGCCGCCAACCTGTTCACCATGCTGCAGGCGCGATACGAAGAAGCGCGACTCGCCGCCGTGAGCAGTATTCCGGACGTGAGAATCCTCGATGCCGCTGTGGCGCCCCAGCGACCGATCAACGAGAGCCAGAAGCCGCGACTGTTCATTCTGGCGTTCATGGTCAGCTTCATGGGCGCCGTGGGCGCAGCGTTGGTTCTCGATCGCATCGACCCTCGCTTCAAGTACCCCGAACAGCTCAGCGAGGAGCTCGGCCTCCCCATCATCGGGACGATCCCCCACGTCGCCGGCCGCCGCGGTCAGGCCATCAAAGCCACCGAACAGCTCGTCGAGGCGTTCAGGGTCATTCGCCTCAACCTGCTGCACGCTTACGGCTCCGCCGGCCCTGTCGTGGTGACGATAAGCAGCACGTCGCCTGAGGACGGGAAGTCGTTCGTGACGTCCAACCTCGCGTTGGCGTTCGCGGACCTCGGCCGAAGGACGTTGGTTATCGACGGTGATGTTCGCAGAGGCGTGCTGCACCGCTTGTTCGGCGGGGCAAGAAAGCCGGGACTCACTGACTACCTGGCCGGCCAGGCTTCACGCGAACAGATCATTCAGTCCACGATGTACGAGATGGTCGATCGAATCGGCTGCGGTACGCGTCGGCAAGACGGCCCGGAGTTGATTCAGTCACAGGAGATGTCGACGCTCCTCTTGCAGCTCAGAAGTAGCTACGACGTCGTGCTTCTCGACACACCGCCGCTCACGGCCGGAGTCGATCCACTGGCCATGGGAACGCTCACAGGCAGCATGCTGCTCGTCGTGCGAACCGGTGCTACGGACCGCGAGACGACCGAAGCGAAGCTCGATGTCCTGGAGCGGTTACCCATTCGCCTGCTCGGCGCCGTCTTGAATGATGTTCCGCCGGGCGGACTCTACCGCCAGTACTACAGTTACTACTCACCCGGCTACGAAGCGTGGGATGAGGAGGAATCAGAAGAGCGCGTGCAGGTCTGGACGCCGGGCGGAGAGGCGGTTACCGAGGAAGACGCCGTCGGGGAGATTAGCTTCACGACCGCTGACACATCAGCCGATGAGAGTCCCGAAATAGAAGAGATCTCGGTCGTCGAGCCTGAGTTCGAATTCGGTGCCCAGACCGAAGACGTCTCGTCTGAAGAAGGGTTGGATGTGCCAGAAGTTCAGGTCAACGGCTCCGACGGAGACCAACCCGAGGATCTCTCAGCGGACGGCGGTGATGGCCGGGACGAGAATGCCGAGAAGACTCACAAGCCCGGCGCCCAACGTAGGCGCAAGCATCGTAAGAGTGCCCGGCGGTGATGCAAGTAGACTGAAGGCAGGCTTAACATCTCGAGGATCAGTCACCCAACGTGGCGGCTGATCCTCGCTTCTCCTGGATCGATCTGCAAACGACGAAGAGCCGTCGTCGCTCCTGCCATGAGCTCCGACGGCTGTACGCCCGATTCGCGCAGGTCATCCACCGCGTGGTAGCCAGCAAGGACCGTCAGCGGCGCTTTTTCGCTTTCTTCAACGACACCTTGGATGGCGGTCGTAAGTCGCTCCGCCAAAGTCAACGCTCCCACATCGTCGGTAGCCGGGGCGACGACCAGGAACTCTCCCAGCCGTACGCGTCCCACTGCGTCCGAGATGCGCGCGTTCGTCTTGAGCGCGTCGCCGAGAATCTCCAGAATCTCCCATAACTCGGAGTCATCCCCGTTGCCGATCATCATCCCGTTGGGAGGCTGCAGTGCCAGGGCTACGCAGGCCAGCGCCCGCGAGTGGCGGTACGCGTCGGACCCCAACTCCCGGGCGCGGCGCATCAGTCCTCGCAGATTGTACAAACCCGTGTCATGGTCGATCAGACTGTCTTCTCGGGTCTGGTCAGCCTCCAACTTCGCTTTCAGATACAACCCCAGCCTCAGCGTGAACTCTTCCACGTCTATCGGCCAGCCGCAGAAATCCCACGCCCCAGCTTTCAGGGCCTCCAAACGATCGTGCCGCGTCAGACGGCCCGCGGTCGTGACGATGATGGGTGTGACGATGGTAACGCGTGGATCCCTGCGGATTCGACGACAGGCCTCGATCCCAGGCATGTCCGGCAGCGTGGCATCGATGATGATCACATCAGGCGAGCTGTCACCCGCAAGCTCGATCGCCTGTTGGCCGTTGTATGCTCGTATGAAGGCGTACCCCAACGGGGCCAGCGTGCTCTCGAGCGATCGGCTTGACCACTCCTGATCATTCGCGATCAGAGCCAACGTCGGGCGGACCGGAGCCTGATCAGCCATTTCCTTCCCTGCCTTTACCACGGGAACGGTCGCTGTCAGCGATCCTACAGAACTGGTGCATCGCCAAGCGGAAAGTCCCGTGCTTGGGCGTTCGGGGGAATGCGGTTGCCGGAGGGAATCATCCGTTTCAGCGGTCGTATTGTGGCCTTTGCAGCCGACTTGCGCAAGCCTCGCGTGGCACGGGTGCACCAAATCGGCGTTGTAGAGCCGAAACAGCGGTGTGGCTTCTGGCAGCGTAATCCTCTATCGTTCAGCGGTTTACGACCAGAACCGGTGTGTCGCCACGTTCGGCCTCAATCTTGAATCCGTGCGGGCGTGTGGCTGTGCAAGGGAATTCGACTCTTGGAGGTACCGTGTCTCGACTGTCGATCGTAGCTCTTACAGCTGTACTCATCGCTGGTGCGGTTCACCCGGCTGAACTCAGTGCCCAGCAGGATCCGTGGCAGATTCCCGGCGTCGGCGCGACGCGCGACACGCTGGAGCAGCTGGCAACGTTTTTCGAGAACGGAGCCCGGTCGCAGGCTTATAGCCCGGTGCTGCGCGAGAAAGCGAGGGGCGAGGCGGCGATCGTCCGCCGGCGTTTGCAGCAGGGGGATTTCCGCGTAGGCGATCGAGTGGTGATGGTGGTGGAGGGTGAGCTGCAGCTCACCGATACCTTCGTCGTCACGGCAGGTCCGGCCATCGAGTTGCCCGTGGTGGGGGCGATTTCCCTCAGGGGCGTTCTACGGACGGAGCTTCAGCCGTATCTCACACAGCAGCTGAGTCGATTCGTCGCTCAGCCCGACGTGAGAGCCCGGACCTACGTGCGGCTTACGTTCGCCGGAGAGATTCTGCAGCCGGGTTACCACATGTTACCTATCGAGACTCCGCTGCCGGACGCGATCATGTCAGTGGGTGGGCCGACGACGGCGGCCAACCTCCACAAGCTGAAGGTCAGGCGTGCGGACGGCACGGTGCTGGAGGGGAAGGAGCTCGAGCTCGCCCTCGCCCTTGGGGAAACGCTCGATGCGCTTCAGTTGCGCGAGGGCGATTCGATCGAAGTCCCCAGGCGGCCGGTCTTCACGTTCGGCCAAATCATAAGTTACACAGCCGCGGTTACCAGCATCATCATTCTGGTCGACCGGGTTCTCCGTCGCTAATCGCGTAATCGCACAACTATGACGAGTCGGCGAGTTCTACACGTAGCGGGCGCGCGGCCCAACTTCATGAAGATAGCGCCCGTTATGGAGGCGCTTCGCGCCTATCCCGAGGTCGAGCAGATACTCGTTCATACCGGCCAGCACTACGACGAGGCCCTTTCAAAGATCTTCTTCGACCAGCTCGGAATTCAACGACCGGATGTGGATCTCGGTGTCGGATCGGGCACTCATGCGGAACAGACGGCTCGCGTCATGCAGGCGTTCGAGCCCATCTGCCTGGAGCGCCAGCCTGACCTCGTGGTCGTTGTGGGCGATGTGAACTCGACAGTCGCATGCTCGCTGGTCGCAGCCAAGCTGGGAATCTCGGTGGCGCACGTCGAAGCCGGACTCCGCTCGTTCGACTGGGGCATGCCGGAAGAGATTAATCGCGTGGTCACCGATCGTCTGTCCGATTTCCTTTTCACGACTGAGCGTGCTGCCAACGAGAACCTGAAGAAAGAGGGCGTGTCCGAAGACCGGATTCACTTTGTCGGAAACGTGATGATCGACACGCTGCTGAAACAGCTCGAGCACGTTCCGACGCTGAAGACGCTGGCCAGCTACGACCTGTCGGAGCGAAGCTACGCGCTGGTCACGTTACACCGGCCGTCCAATGTGGACAGCCCCGAATCGCTCGAACCGATAGTCAACGCCCTGGCGGATGTCGCGGAGACACTGCCCGTGGTCTTTCCCGTGCACCCGAGAACGCAGAGCAAACTCGATTCGTTCGGGCTGCGCTCAAAGCTGGGGCGCGTGCGCTTGATCGATCCGCTCGGATATCAGGAGTTTCTGGCTCTTATGTCGGAGGCGGCGGTCATGCTCACCGATTCGGGGGGTATCCAGGAGGAGACCACCGTCCTCGGAGTCCCGTGTGTCACGCTTCGTCTCAACACCGAGCGTCCGGTTACGGTGGAGCAGGGCACCAATCGTTTGGTCAGCCTCGAGGCGGATGCGATTGTCGGAGCTGCCCTGCAGGCCACCGAAAAGAGGAACGGTAGCCGGCCTTTGAAGAAGGCGCCGGAACTCTGGGATGGGAAAGCTGCGGAGCGGATCGCCGATGTGATCGTAAGGGGGATTGTCTCGCGAAGTTAGCGAGCGGGAGAGCCCTCTGCTTCAGACGAATTCGTCTACCTGCCGCAGCTCGAGCTCGAAGTAGAATCGGGTGCCCCAATCCGGTCGCGTCTCGAACTCCAACCTCGAACCCATCGCCTCCACCAGCCTGCGGCAGATCATGAGTCCCAGTCCGGTCCCCGAGAAGAAGTAGCCGTCTCTGGCGGGCGAGCGCCGGAACGGTTGGTAAAGCGTGTCCACGGCGGTAGCGCTGATCCCCTTGCCGGTGTCGCGCACTGCGAATTCCACGTGCGTCGGGTCGAGCGGGCGCGCCGTGACTTCCACGTACCCTTCTTCGGTGAACTTCAGAGAGTTCGTCGCCAGGTTCAGCAGAACGCGGGAAAGCGCCAGCGGATAGCCAAGCCGACGCTGATTGTCGCCAGGCGCGAAGCGTAGCTCGATCTCTTTCTCTTCGGCCATCGGCAGCAGCACGTCGCGAACCGACTCCATGATCTCGAGGATCGAGAACGGCGAAGGCTCCTTTTGCGCAAGGCGATCGCCTCCATGGGCCAGCTCTATCAGGTTGCTCGCCGTCGAACTCAACGCCAGCGCCGCGCTGTAAATCAGTCCGAGTTGACGCTGCTGAACTCCGTTCACGTCGCCGCTACGGCCGCTACGGAGCGCATCGGCGAGTGTCAGAATGGATGTCAGCGGGGAGCGCAGATCGTGGGCGACCTCAGCGAGCAGCTCGGGCCCGTCCGGGCTGGCCAGCCGAGCCTCCACCTCCTGCATGTCCTCGCATTCCAACGCGCCATGCACGACGGTGAAAGCGTCCTTGAGCTCGTCTACCTCGGCGTCGGAGCAAATCCTGCCGCGGCACTCTTCGACCTCGGTCTCCAGCAGCGCCAGCAACTGCCGCCGCAACGGAGTACCGATCGGTAGCTCTAGCGCCGCTTCACCGCTGGACGCGATTTCGTGCACCGCTATCGTAAGCCGGGCGAGTTCGTCCGCCGCCGCTGGCCACGGCGTCACCGTGCCGAGGGCGTCCTGCCAACGGGTCATCACGCCCTGGGCCGCCGCGAGCAGAGCACGGTTCGGCACTTTGGCGAACTGGAGCGCAGCCGCAGACAGATTCCGCGGCTGGACGTCCAGGCCGGCGTCGTGTTCGGTTGGCCGTGGCGGGTGAACGACTTCCATCAGATCTTCCGCTTACATTCCGGAGTCCAGAACGATCTCTTCGCGATCCAGTCCGTGCTTTTCCATCAAACGATAGATCGTCGTACGGTCGATGCCGGCGAGTCGAGCAGCCTCGGACATATTGCCGCCAGCACGGTTTACCATTGCGGTCAAATAGCGTTTCTCGAATTCAGCCGTCAGCCGTTCGCGCGCGGCGTGGTAAGGCTCGTCGAATCCGCGGAACCCCATCGGGGCAGAAACCATCGCTTCCTCAGCGCCTTGGATCGACGGGATGTCAGCCGCCGTAATCTCCATCCCGGGCTCGAGGAACACGACTGCGTGCTCGATCGCGTTCTGTAGCTCCCGCACGTTGCCCGGCCAGGCACGAGTCTGCAGGGCCAACATCGCGCCGGTTGAGAAACGGGGCAACTCCGCGCCTACGTCGCGATGCCTTTTCCAGTAATGCATCAAGAAGTGGTTCGCCAGAACCGGTATGTCGTCCGGCCGCTCACGGAGTGGCGGTATCCTGATCGGTACGACCTTGAGGCGGAAGAAGAGATCCTGTCGCATATCTCCATCCTCCACCGCCTGCGCCGGCTCGCGATTCGTGGCAGCGATGAACCGTACGTTCACTACCGCGTCGGTCTTGGTACTTCCAACTCGCCGCAGCACGCCGTCCTGAAGAACACGAAGTAACTTGGCTTGGGTCGCGTGCGACATCTCCGTCACTTCGTCCAAGAACATCGTTCCGCCGTCCGCGACTTCCAACAACCCCGGCTTGTCGCGGTCCGCTCCCGTGAACGAGCCTCTGCAATGCCCGAACATCTCCGACTCCAGAAGCGTCTCCGGCAGCGCCGCGCAGTTCAGGGGAACGAGCATTCGCCGGCTGCGCCGACTGTGGTGGTGGATGAATTGGGCGATCAGCTCTTTGCCCGTTCCACTCTCACCCGTGATGAACACCGAGGCGTCGGTGCGGGCCACTTGTCGGGCAGTTTCTATCACGCGAGTAAACGCCGACGACACGCCCAGCAACGTTACCTGCTCGCCATGGTCGTGCGCGCCTTCCAGCTGTTTCTGCTTCTCGCCGATCTCTCGTGACGATACCACCGCGTGAGCGGCGCGCCCGATCAAAAGCTGCAACTGGCTGGCTGAGAATGGCTTGGGAAGGTAATCCCACGCGCCCGCTTGCAGCGCCTCGAGGTTCGAGTCCACGCTTGGCCTACCCGTGATCATGATCGGGATCATGTCAGGGTTCGCTTTCAGGCCGGCCCGCAACAGATCGAGACCGTGGGTCTCTGACATGTTGAGATCGATCAGGGCCACGTCGAACCTGCGGCGACGCAGAAGGTCCAGGGCCTGGTCGCCTCGACTCACCTTGGTGACGTCGTGGCCATCGATTTCCAGTATGCTGGCGCAACTCTCCCTCAACGTCCGTTCATCGTCGATCACGACGAGACGCAGCGACGTTCTCGGGGCGTCAGCGAAATCTGCTCTCTCTTCAAACTCGGTGTCGGCGGGCACAAAGGGGCTTACGCTGTCGGAGCGTATGCCGGACAGGGCACGGGGCATCGGGAGCCTCCCACGTTTCAGGATCGCGCACCGCGAAGTGGCGATAGAACGTCCTGTGAGATCCGTTGAGAACTTCAGCCGTGGCGGGACCGGCGGCCCAAAGTCTACGTAGGCCCGCTTACCTGCTGCGGCGATGGGGCCGACGTGGAGCGACGCGAACTGTGGAGCCGACGTCGCAGAAGCAGCGGGAATGCAACAGTACGGATGAAAGAGAGAAATGTCAATAGTAAAGCCGACGTGACCGCGGTCCTCCCTAGAGGGTCGGACCAAAGCCACACCCTATCCCGCCTACGGGGCCGATCTGTAGCGCTGCGTCTACACACCACATTCCCACTTCCAGCACCGACCCCTGCCAGTGCCGCAAACACCTTATCTTCCAACGCCTTTCAGCGTTTTGTGGAAAACTCGGCCCAGCGGCATCCCTGTTGCTGGATGGAATGGTTACCCGCCAGAACCCTCAGCCAGGCATCCGGCACCGAAACGATGCCCAGCGCGTTCACCAGCCATAACGGCAGGAAACTGCCGCATCACACGACCCCGCAGGGGAACGGTGCAGGTCGTGGTAATGGTGCACGCCCGTCAAACGGCAGCGCCGCACACGAGCTCCCGCTCGCTTCTTCGCTGGACTGGCGTCGATTCATAGTCGCGGTGTGGCGCTACCGCTGGGTTGTCTTGCTGGTTGCCGTGTTGGGTTCGGCGAGCGGATTCGCATTGGCTCACCAGATAAAGCCCCAGTACAAAGCGCAAACGACCATCTGGATCGAGCCTAGCGATAGCCGCGCCAACGAGCAGGCACCTGTGCAGACGGGCCAGCTGCTTCAGGCCGGTGCCGCATGGGTAGAGCTCCTCCGATCGTACCGGGTGCTCGACGAAGTCGTCGGCGACCTGCGCCTGTATCTCAGAGCCGCTTCGCCGCAGGAAGCTAACCTGCTCGCCCAGTTCCAGCTGGATGATGGTCTGGCGGCCGGCCATTACCGACTCGCCGTCGATCCTGACGGCCGCCGTTTCCAGCTGATTGCCGCTGGCGACAAGCTGGTGCATGAGGGCGCGATCGACGACTTGAGCGGTCCGCTAACAGGCCAGGAAACTCTGGAGCGTGTGTCGGCCCTCGGGGGCGACATAGAGTTCAGTGTCGAGAGCTTGCGAGACGTCGCCAGGAGTCTCGGCGAGCGCATCAATACCGAAATCGATTCAGAGCATACATTCCTCAACCTCAGCCTGACGGGCGAGGATCCGGTTCAGATCTCGGAAGTGCTCAACGCGGTGAGCCAGCGCTACGTGCAGGTCGTGCATGACCTCAAGCGTGAAAGGCTCCTCGAATCCACCCGCATTCTGAACGAGCAACTGTCGCAGGCCCATCAGCAACTGCTTGAGGCTGAGGGTGAGCTCGAGTCGTTTCGGGTCAGGACCATCACACTCCCGGCGCAGCGCGCCACGCCGGTCGCGCCTGGAGTCGAGTCGACACGCGAGTCCGCCTTCTCGAACTACTCGAGCTTGCTGATCGAGCGTGAACAGCTGAGACGCGATCGTTGGTCAATCGATCGTGTGCTGAGGAACGCGTCGGAATCTGGACCCTCGATCGAGGGGCTCGAGATCATCCCGTCTGTGAGAGCATCCTCTGATCTGGTTCTGGCGATGGGCGAGCTCACGTCAAAGCGATCCGAGTTGCGCTCGCAGCTCAATCGCTACACGGAAGAGCACCAGGCCGTCCGGGACCTTAGAAGCGAGATCCAATCACTCGAGACATCGACGGTGCCCCGCCTGGCCGCCGATCTTTCTCGGACGCTCGCCGATCGGGAAGTGATTCTCGAGAGCATGATCGTGGCCGCGGCCGATGAGTTGCGCAGGACTCCGATGCGGGCAATCGGTGAGGCGCGGCTGGAGCGCAGGGTAGCGATCGCCGCCAATCTCTTCAATACGCTCCAGGCGCGCCGCGATGAAGCACACCTCGCCGCGGAGAGCAGTATTCCAGATGTCCGCGTCATGGACGCCGCCTTCCCGCCGCAGCAGCCGATCAATGAGAGCCAGGAAGAGCAGTTCATCCTCATGGCTCTCATGGCCAGCCTGTGTATCGCGGTGGGCGTCGGCATTCTTCTGGACTTCTTGGACACGCGACTGAGTTACCCTCAGCAAGTTAGCGACGGTCTTGGCGTGCCGGTCATCGGCTCCGTGCCACACGTGAACAACGGCTCCCGCGGGCTGAGCGCCCTCAAGGCAGCACAGGTCGTCGAGGCCTTCAGGGTCATTCGCCTCAACGTCGCTCACGCCCACGGGACGGCTGGGCCCGTGGTCCTGTCGGTAACCAGCCCCGAGCCCGAGGATGGTAAGTCGTTCGTGCTGGCCAACTTGGGAATGGCGTTTTCCGGCATGGGGTACCGCACGCTGATCATCGACGCCGATGTTCGACGCGGTTCCCAGCATCGCCTGTTGGGCGGCGGCCGCAAGCCAGGACTTACCGACTATCTCGCCGGCAACGCGCCGCTAGAGAAGGTCGTGCGTTCGACCAGTCACAGGGCACTCTCTCGAATAGCCAGCGGGACCCGCCGTCAGGATGGGCCCGAATTGCTGCAATCTCGGGCCATGACTTATCTCTTGGCTCAGATGCGTAAGGAGTACGACGTGATCCTGGTGGACACGCCGCCCCTCGCAGCTTGTGCCGACCCGCTGGCTCTCGGCACGCTCACCCGCAACATGGTGTTGGTCGTCCGAACGGGTACGACCAATCGGTCCGCGACGGAATGGCGGCTCGATTCGCTGGCTCGATTGCCGGTCCGGCTACTCGGCGCGATCCTCAACGACGTTCCACACGTTGGCGTCTATCGTTACCATCGTAAGGCTTACGCTAGCTTGTATCTGCCTGACGAGGCCAAGCGCGCGCTGCCCGGAAAACGGATACAGCGGAGCATCGACCTCCGTGAAGGCGCGTCCGTCGACGACTCGCAGACTGAACCCCCGAAGGTCGATCCGCGGACCGAGGTCGACCGCGTGGAACGGGTCACGCTCCCCGATGGCAACGGAAACGGAAGGAACAACGGTAACGGCACTCACAGCGGCAACAGAAAGCGGAACGGAAACGGAAGTGAGTTGCCGATCGCTGCGGAGATTCAGGTCGACTTCAATGCGTCTCGGTATTCGCGGCTCGATGAACTACTGGATCTGGAAATCGAGTCGGTCATCCAGGAAGTGGAACCTGTGGAAGTTGCCGATCTCGAAATCACCGACTTCGAAATCCTCGATTGGCAGGTTGATAGCAACGAAGAGGGGAACAGCCACGGGAACGGGAACGGGAGTGGGAATGGCAACGGCAACGGCGAAGGCCGCTTAGGAAGGGCGATTGACGAAGATCTCGCGGGAGTCGACGCTCGCATCGAATCCTTCCGCGAGCACCAGCGTAGAAATCACGTCCGTCTCTGGAAGTGATTCCCTAACAGCAAGTCCAGCCTTCTGTCAGTGCGTAGCGTGACGCTGTGGCTCCACAGTTATGTCAGCCAGGCTCTGCCCCAGATCTCCGCCATCATCCAGATCACTGTCGTCGTAGTCTCCTTCGTACCGGAGGACTCCCGATCCGCCGGGCTGTGCCTGCAAGCGGCTCAGCGCCATCTTCGCGTTTGCCAATATGGCGCTCGGCCGAACGCCGGCGGATTGAAGGTTGGGTACGGCACTGTATCCCGCGAGCACCTGAACGGGAGGCATACTCTCACCGACGGCCATGATCTCTTCGACCTCGGTCGACAACCGCTGCGCCAGCTGGTGCGCGCCGGTGTCGTCCGTCTCCGGTGCGATGATCACGAACTCGCCATCACGGATCCGACCTATGGCGTCGGAGATGCGACCCGAGTCGCGTAGCACGGTGCCAGCCCTGTCTATCGCGTCCCAGAAGACATCGGAGCTGTCAGAGTTGGAGGGATCTTCTATCCTCAAGGCCAGGGCAACGCAGGCCAACGCCCGGCCGTGCCGATAAGCATCTGTGCCCAGTTCGCGGGCTCGACGCCTCAGGCCCTGTAGGTTGTACAGGCCGGTGAGGGGGTCGATGAGACCTTCCTCTTTCGTACGCTCGGCTTCCAGCTTGGCCCGCATGTAAGCGTTGAGCCTCAAGATCAGGTCATCGGCGTCCAACGGCAGACCGATGAAGTCCCATGCGCCCGCGCTCAGCGCCTCCAGTCGCTCTTCCCTGGTGCAGCGGCCGGCTGTCGTGATCAGGATCGGCGTCGCGCTACTGACTCGACGGTCGCTGCGCAGCCGTCGGCACAGCTCGATGCCGGGTATGTCGGGTAGGCTCGCGTCAAGGATAATCAGGTCGGGCCCCACCTCGTGTGCCCGCTCCAGAGTCTGTCTGCCCGTATAGGCGCGGAGGATGGCATATCCTCCAGGCGACAGCAGGCTCTCCAGCGATCGGGCCCACCATTCCTCATCATTCGCTACCAGCACCAGTGGCGGACGATTCGGCTCTAATCCCACCATATCCACGTCCTGTTTTGGCTTCTGCCTTACAGCGTCAGTCTTTTGCGGGCTTCACTTCTACGGGTGGTAGCAAGAGGCGTGCACAACACGGGGCCCCAAAAACCCCTAATTCATGCGCAATCCCGGCTGCGGTGCCCTGTTCTTGCGGGATATTGGCTACAGTCGGGGTGGGAGTAGCGTGCGGTGTCGCGGCCCTGTCGCGCCGGCGCAACGAGCGGCCGCGGCCAGTGTGGGGCGCCGAAATGGATCTGGCCGCGGTTTCTGTGCCTCGAGGCGCGGCCAAATTGAGCCGATTCGTCGGCTGGCCGGGTTCCGCCGGCCTATGGTCTACTGTGCGGCTGCCCGGTGACGCTCGGGCCTGGCTTCAGCGTCCTCCGGGGAGGGCAATTCCACCGCGTCGTCGCCTGGGGAAGGAAGAGCCGGCTTACGGGAGAAGAGCTGCTTCATCATCATGCCCCAGTTGTCGGAGATGAAGTCACTCAGCTTCTTCTCCGTGTTGGCGCGGGTCGAGATATAGCATTCCTGGCACGTGTTGATGGACGTGAAGTTTCCCAACATCTCGCGTTGTGTCTTGTACTTCGCCCAGACCATCGCGCATGGAGTGAGCATCCCGTCAGGATTGATGACTAGGAAGCGGCGACCCGCCTGGCATCCGGGTATCCCCCGGTCAGTAAAGAACTGGAAGTACTTCCACAACACCCGTTCCGACGAATAGACCGGCCAACCGGCCTTCTTCATATCGATTAGCGTTTGGAACGACTGCCGTACTTCATGCAGCTTCTCCTCAGCCGGTAATCCCTGCTCGTCATTAATGCGCAACGGGGTGTAGACCGAGAAGTTGATCTTGGTGTTCCACTTCCTGGCCAGCTTCACCATGTCGGCCAGGTCTTTGTAGTTCCACGCCGTGATACAGACGTTGAGCGACAGGTCGTTGTTTCCCAGCGCCGTGATCTCCGGAATCCGCTCGTTCATTTTTTCGAACAGACCGGGGATGCGGCGGAAGTCGCTGTGCCGCTCATCCGGGAAGTCGAGGGAGATAGAGAACTGGTGGATACCCGCGTCCCGCAGCTTGTGGTACTTATCGACGGTGAGGGCCGCGGCATTGGAAACCAAAACCATGAAGGGCAGGTCGCCGGGATTGGCCATCGCTCGCGTGATCTCGACCACGTCGCTTCGAGCCAGCGGCTCGCCGCCCGAGATGTGTGAGACCACAGGATTCAATTCGCGGCAGATCGCGGCGTAATCCTCTGCCTGGAGGCGATTCTCGTCCTTTACCGGCCCTCCCCAATTGCAGTGCCAGCAGTTGGCCGTGCAGTAATGGGTGATCTCGAACGATATCGAGATCGGTTTCTGGGCGTATTTGTTCCGGATGCCCCGGGCGAGCATCTTCAGAGCCATCTTCCCGGATACGTTCATCCAGTAGTAACCTTTCAGTCCCCATTGTTACGTACGCCGCGACTTTGAAATCGCGTCATCCAACCTCTAGACTCGATACGTGTTCTCAGCGCCTTCCTCTTTGCGTCGCCGCGACTCCTTGATTCGGCGCCACAACTCAGGGATGCCCCGCACAGCGTAGGTCGAGAAGATAAGTATGACGATCCCGATCAACACCCAGTTGGGAATATTGAAGATCGAGCCGGCCCACGCGAGGAACAGGTACCTTGGGAATCGTGCTATGACCAGCGCCGTCAGGTACTTCCACAACGGGTAGTGTATAGAGAACACCAACAGCTTGAAGGGCCAGAAAGGTATTGGCGTAGCCCCGGTCACTAGAAGCGTCGCGAAGGGATACTTCATGAACATGTCCGTCATCTTCTTGTAGAACCTGCTCTGCTTGTATCCCGTGATCTTGCTGTAGTTGAGGACCGGTACGAATACCCGGTGGTCGAGCCAGCCGGCTACGATCGTGCCTCCTGTTGCGGCTAGCGAAGTGATCCACAAGTTGGCGAACTTGCCGTAGTAGATCAGAATCGGTTCGTGAGGGAATACAGAGATCGCCGTGTTTGCCGGGATGGAGTAGAAGAACAGGTAGAGATATCCGTCCTTCCGTTCGCCCTCTATCGACATGAGTATGAACGTCGCGATCCCGATCAGGATGATCACGCCGCCCAACACGTACACGTGCCAGGGTAGCCGGTCGTACTCCTTCTCCGGGAACGGCTTTGCGGCCACGGTGGCTGAATCGTTCACTTATCCCCTACGAGCGAAGCCCGGAGCAGTCGTTATATTGTCGCTGGGTCGCTTGGGACCCTCCACTCCGAGGATTATTGAGGCCGGAAGGTAAACGAGACTCAGGTGGCGGGGCAAGGGCGATTGTCGCGTTGTTTGGACACCTCAGTGTCCGTAAGTAATTGCGGGAACAGGAGATTCACGATGGATTGCTCGATCTGCGGCGCGCCGCTGGGCGCTGAGGCTGCATCCTGCAAGGCCTGTGGAGCGCCTACCGATGACCGCGCCGATGCAGGGGAAAAGTCGCAGTGCGCTCTTTGTGACGGTCTGCTTTGGTCCTTGGTGGAAGCGTGCGTACACTGCGGTGGGAAGGGCTACCCGGCTCTGCGTCCCCGCTTGGGAGACAAGAGCCTGGGTGCGCCGGACGGCGAAGTCAACGCCTAACCTTCTTCATCCAATACTGTTTGGACCAGACCGGCGATCTTCTCGTCAAAGCCGCGCCGTCCCGGGTAACCGTACCAGGTGCCCACAATCCGACGCTCACGATCCAGCAGAACCGTATACGGCAGTCCCCAGTAGCCGTAGCGCGCCTGTTGGTATCCGCGGCCAAGTAGCTGCTTCATCTCCAGCCCTAACTGCTCCGCAAGGAAGCGTGCCGGGGCTTCATGCCGATCCTCGTTGATACCGATAACCACAAAGTCCGGATGGTCGACGGCGTTGTTCAGGCTGTCGAGCAGCGGCAGTTCGGCCCGGCAGGCGGGGCACCAGCTCGCCCAGAACGTCACGAGCGTAACCTTGCCCGCCAGCTCCTCCTGTGTCACCAGCGCGCCGTCGAACGTCTCGAGACTGAAGCTCGGGAACTCCGGGCGGGTCTCCGGTGCCGGCGGCGGCTCGGGGCTGCGTGGTAGCCGCCAGGCGGCCAGCATGACCAGCGCCGCGATGATCAGGATCCTTGTGGTCTTTCGCTGCATTTACGGCCTCCTCGCTGGCTAGAACCGCTGGCGGCCTTCCAGGGTTCCGCCACGGCGGCCCATTTAACTTTCGGCGGGTTGGCGACATCTAAATTAGGCCCGGACAGAGGAAACGAGGCAGGTGGAATATTTCGGTAAGCGGTATGCGGCATACGGTTGACGTTCTAAATGGGGTTAGACGTCGTACCGGCTGCCGTGTGCCGTTTGCCGGTTAGAGAGCCAGTCAAGTTGGGAGCTGAGCGATGAGACGACTCACAGCTATCGTAGCGGGTCTTTGGGTGCTGGTCGCGCTGGGATGCGACGAAGATATCCAGAATCCGCAGATCGAAGGGCTTCCTCGCGACCTCGAAGCGGGTGAAGAGCAGCTCATCGAGTCGGACAACAGCTTCGGCCTCAAGCTCTTCCGCGAAGTTCATCAGGGCGAGGAAGTTGGTGCCAACATCTTTCTATCACCGCTCAGCGTCGCCATGGCGCTCGGCATGGTATACAACGGCGCCGATGGCACAACGCTCGAGGCTATGCAAGAGACGCTCGAGCTACAGGGGCTATCGATCGATGACGTAAACGACTCCTATCGCAGCCTGATCGATCTTCTTGCTAACCTCGACTCTTCCGTGCAGTTCACTCTGGCCAACTCGATCTGGATTCGTGAGAACTTTCCCGTCGAACAGGATTTCATCGATGTAAACATCGAGCACTTCGACGCCGAGGTGGCGACGCTCGACTTCGACGACCCTGGCGCACCGGGGATCATCAACAGCTGGGTAGACGATAAAACCAACGGTCGGATCAGTGAGATTGTCGATGCGATCGCGCCCGAGATCATCATGTTCCTCATCAATGCCATCTACTTCAAGGGGAACTGGACCACCCAATTCGATCCGGATCGGACCGCGCCTGGCGTCTTCACCCTGGCCGACGGCGGTACGGTCCAGGTGCCGATGATGACCCACGGCGGCGAAGCGGAATTGCGATCCTACTACGATGAAGGCGTTCTTGTAGCCGACCTTCCGTATGGCGGTAAGGCGTATAGCATGACGATCGTTCTGCCGGACCGTGGTCGTGACATCGATTCGCTGGTCGCTTCGATTGACGCGGCCACATGGCAGGGTTGGATCGACGGGCTGCTGGCCGCTGAAATGGAGGTGTACCTCCCCAAGTTCACCCTCGAGTACGAGATCGAGTTGAACGAAGCGCTGAAGGCCCTCGGCATGGAGATCGCCTTCGACGAACTGAACGCCGATTTCTCCAGGATCAACGACCAGGCTCAGCTCTTCATCAGCAAAGTCAAACACAAGACCTTTGTCGATGTCAACGAAGAGGGCACCGAGGCGGCCGCTGTCACCTCTGTCGAGGTGGGTGTTACCAGCGCGCCGATGGCTGTGCGTGTCGATAGGCCGTTTCTCTTCGCGATCCGTGAACGCTTCTCCGGCACCATCCTCTTCATCGGCGTCATTCACGATCCCTCCTGAGACCAGGGACTGCGCCAGCGACACTGAGCTGTCGCTGGCCTCGCGCTTGCCATCCCGACGCCTGTCGGCCAGTGTACCGTTGACCCTAACAGTGAGCGAGCGCTTCGGTCACCAACAAACCATGCGATGTCCGAATTGCCCCCTGCTGCTAACGATGAAACGGGCGGCCGCACCGCGCCCGCGGTATTGGACCTCGCGGATAGCGAACGGTCTGTCTGGGCGCACTTCTCGGACTATTCCATCGCGCGTTACCTCTCTGAGTTCCTCTTCCTGCTGCGCGGGTTGCTGCTCGCGCGGGTCCTGGGGCCGGCGCTGTTCGGTGTCTGGTCACAGATAAAGATCGCGCTCCAGTTCCTCCAATACGGACAACTAGGCGTTAACGAAGCGCTGCTTCGTGAAGTGGCTCATGCGGCGGGCGCTGGAAACGAGGAGCGGGCGAGCGGGATCGAGAGCACGGTGTTCGGGTTCTCGATGCTCAGTGCGGCGGTCTTTGCGATTGTGATCGCCGCATTCGTGCTAACCTTCTTGCGGGGTTGGTCGACGGAGTTGCGCGTTGCATGGCTGATGCTCGCCGTTTTACACGCGCTGGCTCAACTGTATTGGTTCGCGCACGTCAAGTTGCGAGCCAGGAAGCGGTTCGGTCAGGCTGGGCGAATCATGGTCGGCTTCGCGCTTCTGTCTAGCGTCGGTGGGGTACTCGCAGCGCTGCGCTACGGACTGCCTGGTTTTCTGGTCGCCGTGATCTTTTCATATGCCGCTGCTTTGTTATGGGCGGGCGGAGGAAGCACGCCGTTCGTTCGTCCACGGTGGAATCTTGACGCCCTGAGGGAACTGCTGCGAATCGGCTTCCCGATCATGATTGCAGGCGCTCTGCTGATCACATTATGGAACGTAGACAAGATCGCCGTCTGGATATTCATGTCACGTGAGAGCATGGGAATCTATGCTCTGGGTTCGTATCTCGTCGTTTCCGTTATGCTGGTGCCCGAGGCAGTTTCGGTCGTGCTGTATCCTCGCCTCATGGAGAAGAGCGCCAGAGTGAAAGAGGTCGGTGAGCTTCAAGATTTCCTGACGAGACCCAGCCTGGTTCTCAGCTATTTCGCCAGCCCGGTGCTGGGTCTCCTCTTCCTGTCCTTTCACCTGCCGATCGTTTGGCTGCTGCCCAGGTACACGCCGACGATTACTCCCGGGAAGGTCCTCATTGCGGCGATCTTCTTCATGGTGCTGACGCGCATGCCGCAAGTTGTTCTCGTATCGCTCAACAGGCAGAAACAGTTGGTCGCCCTCACGGTCGCGGCGATCGTAATAGCCGGCGGAGCCGTGACCGGCATGATTCTCGGTGGGTACGGGCTCGTCGGTGTAGCGTGGGGCGCCGCAGCAGGTTATCTGGCGTACTCCGCGTTGACCATGGTCGCCGCGATCAGGGCACTGGAGATGCCGGGTGTGAGGGCGGCCTCGTTCATCGCATCTATCCTAGCGCCCTACGCAATCGTGTTCCTCGCCGTCGCCCTTGTTCTGCGGTTCGTTCCGGAGTCGGAGGTTGGGCTGGGTGCGGACATAACGTGGACGATGCTCCGTTGCCTGTTCGTCGTCATCGGAGCTGGATCGCTGCTCTGGCTTCTCGCCCGGCGCTTTGGCGTCCTCCCGCTCAATCGCGTCCGTGCTTCAGAGCCTTGATGAAGCGGGGGACGGTCTCGAGCAGGTTGCCGACGATCGGGTAGACCTTCGGCTGTTCACGTCTCTGGTTGAGCGTCATCAGCGGCGCCTGCGCATCCATGTTGAACGCGAAGATCACCGCGCGATCGCCCACCCAGTCGATGTGCTGAGGCGCGCCTGAAACGCCCAGCGCGATCATGATACGCGGATTCACTCGAACGCCGGTCTGCCCGACCTGAAGCTCTTCCGGCAGCCAGCTCATATCTATCGTCACCTTGCGGGTTGCGCCGATGAGTACGTGCGGCGCCCCGAGCTCGAGCAGCGCTTGGCGCAATGGCTCCACAACCGTGTCCAGATTGTCGACGGAGCCCAGGCCGGCACCCACGTCGATGACGAACTCGGCGTTCTCCAACGTCACCACACCAAGGGCCTTCTTTGCCTCGAGCAGCGCTTCGGTCAGGGCATCTGTTTGCGGATCGTAGTCCAGATCGAGGCCGACCACTACTACCGTCGGATCCGATGAGGTCGCTTCCCCTGGCTCCGACGTAACTTCGGGTTCGAACCATAGGATCCGCATCGCGTCAGCGGCGTAAGGAAGGTGACGTCGTGCTCTCAACTTACGCTCGTACGCGGGTTGGACGAACGCGACACCATCGCCGTCGCGGAACTCCACCCGCGAAACACCGGCCAGTTCGTCCGCGTCGACGTCGGATCGACGAAGCACCTCCGCCAGCGGTGGCATCGCGTCGGCCAGCCACGGCGATGATACTAGATAGGTCGGGCGCGTTCTGGATTCCGGCCCCACCAGCTTCTCCAATGCTTCGACGTAGGCGCGGTAGGCGCCGTCGCCCAGAGCATCGTGCTCTGCGAAAACGATCTGCCCGAACGGCGCGTGCGCGGCGAGGCGTCCGGCGATCGCTCGACGGCGGTCATCGGACAGACGCTCGCTCAATACCAAACCCGATAGTGGAAGAGAGGATCGTTCTGCCAGGCCGCTCGCTGCCTCGAGCGGCGCTCTGGCGTCTCTAACCAGGTTGTCGTCTTCGATCTCGGCGATGAAGACCACCCCGCGCCAATCCAACGAGTCGACGCTGACCGACTCGATGGCTCCCGCATGTGGTTCGCCCGTCGGCACGGCGGAGCCGTCTCCCAGGTCGCCGACTTCAACCAGTAGCTCGGCGGCGCGCTCTGGATCGATGCGACCGGCATCGTCATGCGACTCAGTTGTCGCCTGTGCTGATGTCGTTGCTAGCTCCTCGTCGGCGCGTTCCGCGTCGTCTGGGAACGGGACGGCATCCACGTCTTTGCGTAGCGCCTCCGCAAAACCGGCGGCCGTGAACTCCGGAGCGGGCTCGCCTTCCGATCCCGCGACCGATGCGGCAACAGGCAGGTCCGCCTTTATGAGGCTGTCGGGAAACCGTTCGCTGGTCACTACCGCCGTGCTCCCGTCCACCCACAGCTCGGTCACGTTCGGGGCCCATTCGATGTCCAATTCGCTCGCGAGTCTGAGGCCGAGCCGGCCCCCGCTGGGGCCGTCCTCCGACGCGCCAGAAAGAAGCAGGTCGGGATCGATGTTGCGTTGTCGCAGAACACCGGTGATCGCGTCGGCAACCGAATGCTCCTCGTACAACTCCCCGCGCGTGTCGATCAGAATTGCCCGGTCCGCGCCTGCGGCCAGCCCGGCGCGCAGCGCGTCCTCCACTTCCACGGGCGCGGCACATACTAGCGTCACACGGACCCGCTCCGGCGACGCCGATTTCAAAGCCAGAGCCATCGACAGAGCACGACGGTCTCCCGCCGTGAATCCGTACACGTGCTCGGCCAGCTCGCCGTCAATGACGCGCGGTCGCGGCGCCAAATGCGGCGCTCGTTCCAGCGCTACAACGATCTCCAAACCTCGATCGATCGGCGACCTCTCGATCCCGCCGGTGCCCGCCTTTCCGTGCGCGGCGGCGATCTCCGTTTCGTCGAGTAGCGTCTCCGCCAGCTTCAACTCGGCGGTGCGGCCGCCCGCCTTCAAGGTCTCGAAATCGCGATCAAAGCCCGTCGCCAACCGCATGAACTCGCGGCGCGCTCTCGCGACAAAGCCGCGCGCTGCCTTGTCGCTCCAACTCCGACGGAACGCGTCCGCGTCCGCCGTGAGGTTGCGCGCCACCCAGTCGGCGCGGTGCAGAACGCTGTCCACTGTCTTCAGCAGCGCGACCATTCGCGCCAGACGGAAGAACACAGGCTGCAGCAACGCGCGCTGCCAGGCGGCGCTCTTATAGGTCGCACGTGTTTCTTTCACCCGTTCCCTGACCGCAGCGTGCATCTCGCGCAGGGCATCGACCTCGGCTTTGAACACCGAGTCTTCAGCCGAGACGTCCAGTTCCTCGAGTTTGTCCAGCCTCGGCCCGACCATGTCGATCACATCCTTCAGCAACAGGAACTGTTGGATCTCGTTCGTGCCCTCGTAGATCGTCATCACCCTAGCGTCGCGTCGGTCCTTCTCGATGCGGTAACGCTGTGTCTGACCATCGATGCCATACACCGGCTCCAGGAAGTGGAGCATTCGGTGGAGTCCTTCCGTCCCGAAGAGCTTGGCAATCGATGACTCCACGCGCGGCATGTCGCTGGTCTTGTCGTCGTAGATCCCGACCAGGTTGTAGGCGATCGATTCGACGGCATACATCTCCTCCATCGTCAGACCCAACCGGTAGCGCACTCCGGCTGACGAATTCCGCCCGGTCTCTTCCAGGTAGGCCGTCGCGTCGCCGATCGCCTGGTCGATGCCGGCCGTCGATGAGATACACAGCCCCGTCCGACCGACGTTGAGCGTCTCCAGCGCGTTTTCCTGACCCCGGCCCTCGATGCCGATCATGCACTCGCGCGGGATGCGTACGTTGGTGAGTCCGATCTCGTTCGTCGGTGAACCACGCTGTCCCGTCTTCTCCTCGTCCTTGCCGACTAGGAACCCATCCGTCAGCGCATCGACCATGAACCCGGTGAGCCCCATTGGAGTCCGGGCGTAGATGGCGTTGACGCCGGCGATGTGGCCGTTGGTGATCCACATCTTGGCGCCGTTCAGCACGAAGAACTCGTAGACCTCTTCACCATCACGCTCACGCACGATCGCCATGTCGTGGATGTCGACCCGTCGGTCGCCGATCATGAAGTAGCGATACTTCTCCTCGTCCTCCGAGTACGTGTATTCCTGAGAGTGGACTTCAGCAGGATCGGCGTCGTCGCTGTACCGATACAGTATCCGGCGCCCGTCAAACTCGAATCGTCGCATGTCCGCCAGGTTGCGACGGCTTTCCGGATCATCCTCGTCCAGATAGAAGTGTTTCACGCCGTCGTCATCCGTCAGCACGCTCCGCGAGTCGAGGCGCGCCTCCGTACGGACCCGAGCCGTATCTGATCCGGCGCTCGGCTCGGTGAGGGAGAAGGCCGACGTGATCCGGGACGAGATCAGCCGCAGGAAGAATTCGTGGGCCATACGACGCCGCGGCATCTCATCGAGTTCGGCTGCGACTCGCTCCTGCCAACCACCCAGCGCGACCACCGCCTTCTCGAGGCCCTTCCGAAAACCGACAAGATCCTTCTTCATTCCGGCCGCCCCAGCTTTGCCCCAGGCCGACTGGAACTTTCCGAATACCACCTTTTTCAGAATCCTGCTCTTGCCGATCGAGCTGCGGACGCTCTTGTCAATCTCCATGTACTTCTTCGCCAGCGCATCGACATCTGGCATCGACATCATCTCGATCAGCTTTTCGATCTCTGACTTCGCGGCCTCGACATCGGCTGCCCTCGCGACCGCGCCCGCGAGATCGCGTTCGGCAGCTATCACTTCATCCAGACCCAGCAGCATTGGTGTGGTCCCGATACTAGTGTTGGCTTGGATTGTGAGCGTAAGACTTACGTCGCCGTGCCGCTTCGCGATCTGACACAGGTTGTAGTAGTCGGCTTTGGATCGACCCTGTCCGCCGTACTCCTCCGGGATCACCACGCGGAAGTAGCCACGGTCCACTGTCCAGTCGATATCCTCACGAGGAATACAGTGAAGCCGCTCCGTTTCCCGTTCGAAGGAAGGCTTGTACCTGCCGGTCTGGAAGCGCTCCCGGATCTCCTTCAGATACTCGTCGTAGTGGTTTCTGGTGACATCGTCTACCCACTGTAGCTCGGGCGTGTATCGGGTCTCATCGATGCGGAACGGCTTCAAGAGGAAATCGCCGGAGCGGTAGTTCACCTCACCTTTGATGACGTCTTTGTCCAGGTCGAAGTCGAGTCCGCTGGTCGCGATCGGCTCGTCGGGGTAGGCGTCCAACTGAAGCGCGTCGGTGCCCAGTTCGATTCGAGCGGCGGATTGCGCGAGCTCATCCTCGAGGCCCAGCAGACGCTCTTCTATGATGTCCGCCCATAGCTGGACGGCCTCTAGGTAACGCTGGGCGGGGAGCGCGCCCTCCAGGCGTCGGTAGGCCCGCACCATGAGGCGCGCCCACACATACAGTCGCGTCACCAGCTCGCCGGCGATGTCGTGCACGACCTCGGCGACGGCTGGTTCCTGTCCTTGAGAGAGCACGCCGCGCATGTTCTCCGCCAACTGCATCTCCGCCTCGCGTAGGCGATTCACCTCGAAGTCGAAGATCGGTCGTCGTGCCACGACGTCCAGCGCCGCCGATAGGTCAGGCGCGATCGTCGCCAGCAGCGAACCGTCGCCCGCGGATATCCTCGAACCGATCTCCACGTTCAGCTCCGCGTTCTCTCGGATGTAGTGAGTGAACACCGAGCTGTCGCGGTAGGCCTTCGAGAAGATGTCCTCCTCCGAGAACGCGGAGCCGCCGATCACCTGACCCGCCCGATAGGTGATGCTCGGCATGTCGGGGCCGAAGAGATCCGTGACCGCGACCTTTCCAACCATCGCCTCGAGATCCGAGTCCGCGGTCCAATCGCAGTCGTTGAGTATCGTTTCGATGGCCAGCCGTGAAGCCTCGATGTGGCTCAGGTGCGCACGCACGGCGCCGAACTTGCCAACGCCGTCGCGGCCATCCAGATCCTGGAACATGTCCGGGAATTGAATGCGACTGCGCGCGTGATCGATTGCCCGTTCGGTGAGTATCGTCGCCGAGCCGAGAGCTATGGCCGCAGCATCGCGAACGCGCGCTGCGAACAGTTCAGTCTCGTCAGCCTCCGTCCAGTCGCCCGACCACATCGGCTTGGCGTCTTTGAGCAAGATCTCCGATGCCGCCGCGCCGGTGAGCCCAATCGCCGGCGTGATGCTGGCCTTTACACCTTTGCTTTTCAGCCCGAATACGGCGACCTGCCCTTCGCCTCGGGAAACGAACCGATCCGCCAACGCCGTCAGCGCGAACGGCAAGGCTCCGTTCCATTTGCCGTCGCCGGGTTGCCCGGCCACTTCCGTGGCCAGGGTGACGAACACCTCGACCTTCTTGAGCGGTCCGATAACCTTCGCCGTAGCTCCTGCACCCTCGAGAGCCGCGAGTCCCTCAAGGTGACCGGCCACGAGGATGGCGAGCGATGGGTCGATGCGGGATAGCTCGCCGAGGATGTCGCTCCTCGTGAGCGGTGCCCAGCTGTCGAATGCGCCCTGCGTTTCATCCCCCAAAGCCGCCCGCGTCGACTCGCGCAGAGCCTCGATCTCTGCTCCTTCCGGTGACCCACCATCTTCCAACCGCCGGATCGCGCCGCGATCGAAGATGGCCGCGAGATGCTCCCGCAGTTCCTCACGGGCCGCGGCGCGCGCCGGTGATTCCTGCTCCTGATTCCGTAGCTCCGCCACGGGATCGACGTAGTCGTCGGGGATGCGGCAGGCCAGCGCGATGCGATCGATGATCTCTCGCATGCCCGCTAGATGATGACCGGCGGCCTGTCGTGCGTCGGCCTCGCCGGCGAAGAACTTCTGGGAGCCCGCATGCTCCCGGATCCCTCGCGTGACGAGATCCAGGTCCCGCTTCGCTTGCAGAAGCTCCAGATGAGCGCCTGCCAACTCGTGCTCGATCAGCCAGTCTTCGATCGGTTCGGATAGGGCGACGCTGGCAGCCTCATCGGCGAGTACCGCGAAGTACTCGAGAGCCGAGATGTACCAGCTGACCTGGCCAGGCTCCAGTACCCTCGGGCCGAGCCAGATGTTATCGCTCAGTTCGCTGCACTTCGCGGCAGCCCGGTCGATGGCGCGTCGCGCGTTCGTGATGTCGCTCCGTAGCGCGTCGGACGCCTCGACGTGACCGACGGGCCACGCTTCCGTGAGCGTGGCGCTCCAAAAGCTCGGCTCTATCTCAGGCGTGTCACGCAATTCACGTTCGGATAAAAGCTGCCGCAGCGAGGCGTCGGCGTCCGTGTACACTTCATAGGTCAGACGATGCTTTCCGAACCGTGACCAGTCCACGTGCTGTGGTTCGATTCGCCAGCACGTCTCGCACTTCACGCAGTTCTCGAAGTTCACGGCAACCGACGCGTGCATTGTGCGATCGACGTTGATCTGGTAGACGGACGCCGGGCACACGCTCCAGAGCGCCGACCGGCTTGGATCTTCGAGCGTACCGGGCTTGTCCGGTGGGAAGAACACCTTGATGTGCGAGCCCACATCGCCGCCATAGCTGATCTCGCCGAGCTTCGCATCATGCGTCTGGCCCGTCGACGCCGCCCGCGCCAGGTCGGTCATCGCGCGCCAGCGCGTCAGCCAGCTGCCGTAGAAGGTCGCCGTGAGTTCTTCGATCGTCGGCTTCTTACGGGAATAGCGTATCGCGTCGCTAAGCTTCTGTAGGCCGCGCGTTAGCCAGAATACGGCGACCCCGAGTACGCCGAGCACGATTTCCCATAGCGAGAAGCGCCGCAGCAGAGTGCCAATCGCGCGATCCAGCTTCGTCCGGATCGGGACACCGTCGTTCGCGTAGACGATCGCTGTTGCCTTCATCAGGGCCGACCGATACCGGGCGTACGACCAGCGCTTGTACCAGGGGAGGGTTCTCGACTCCTCGCCGTCCACCCAGAAACTCAGGCTGATCTTGCCTGGCCCCTTGCCATAAGCGAACGGCATCAACGCCAGGAGCGTGTTGGGGACCGACAGCAGCAGGGCCGCCGGCATGTGCTTGGCGATCAATCGGCCCATGCGCAGCGCCTTCGACCCACCCGCAAGGTCCTTCAGTGTCTTCGACCAGCGGCCCTTCATCGTCTCGCTCACCACCCGCACCGTCTCCCACCAGCTGTGTGGAAAGCGGAGGGTCGGTCGAGTCATTGCGTAGGACGAACCGTTCAGCAGGTCGATCTGGCGGCTGAATAGCGCATCGGTGTGCTCGATGAAGCCGGGCCAATCGCGGAGGTAGTCGACATCCTTGTAGTAGCTCGTTTCCTTCAAGGGCTGGACGTACAGTTCTTCCAACTGCCCGCTCCGTGGCTCCGCACCCTCTGACTGGAGCTTCAATACGGCATCGGCGAAGATCCGGCCCATCGCCGTGGCCGGGCCCGTGAAGTTCGGATACGGAAAGTCAACGCCGATCCCCGTTGCCGCTCCGCCCACCACGACGCCATCGGCGACCAGCCGCGGCATCTCGGCCAGGCCGCCACTGCGGATGATCTTCGCCCCGAACGAGGTGGCCTCGCCGCCTTCGATGAGGCGCGCGATCGGTGGAAGGCTCTTATACCACTCCATCAATGCGTTGTAGTCCCCGCGATACTCGGCGAGGTTGTCCAGAGGCATCACGAGCCCGATCGACACGCTGTTTCGATTCGTGTACAGGAGACCCGCCATGTTCAGGCGGACTGGCTTTCCGTCGACGACACCGTTCCTCAGCAAGATCTCGTAGCAGCACGCTTCGCCGGGCCCTACTCCGAACCGATCCTCGATGACTTCCGGCTCTAGCTGGATGACTTCCTTCACACCCTGCAAGAACGCCGGTTGGCCGTTCTTCTTCGCGCGGACCGCGTCACCCTCGAAGCCTTCCTTGCTCACCAGGTGTGACGCATCTCCCTCAGCCAAAAAGACGATCTGGCCGTAGACCGGACCGCGATCCGTATGCACGCCAACAACGCGGTCGTTCCGTCGGATCAGGCCGTCGACGGTCGTCTCGGTCAAAAACGTGACGCCTTCCCGACGTGCCACCTCGGCCAGGTAGCGATCGTAGACCGGCCGCAGCACGGTATAGCAGTGCTTGAATGTCTCCGGGTTTTCATACTCCAGCCCGGCCATCGACAGACCGTTGCACGAGAAAAACCCGCGCTTGACCACGCGCCCTTCGTACGGGGCCGCTTCCAGCCCATCCACTCCGAGGACCTTAGGGTCGGCCAGGTTTTCGGCGAAATACACCGCTCCAGACCAGTTCTCGGCTCCGGGGTAGACCGCGGCTTCGACGACCAGGATATCCAGGTCCTCTCGGGCTAGCCTGAGCGCGGCGGTGATTCCGGCTGGGCCGCCGCCAACGATGATCACATCCCACAGTTTCGCGCTCATGTCTTCTTGACTCGTGTTCGTCAGAGGCACTTCGTGCCCGCCGAGCGACTGCAGAGCGGGCTGGGCCGGTTGAGGCTAGGTGATTACGGCTGATGTGTGAGGGCGCTACGCACGCGCCTCATACTGCAATCTGCGGAGTGAGTCGCCACCCGGCTAGGGTCGCCGGGTTGTGGGCGGAGGTCAGGGCACCGGTACCCGGCGGGTCGAGTCGGTAACCAGGCCGCTCTCCTCGGCCAGCTGACGGGCAGAGTCGGCCAGCAGGTTGTGCTGCTCGATGATCACCGTGCAGTTGGCCCAGTGGGCTTGCAGCGTCTCGCCCGCTGCCTCGCGTGCCGGGATCCCTTCGTTATACGAGTTGAACGCCTCTAGATAGAGGTCGTAGCTGTCGGCGGGTACGCCCCGTGGGTCGATCCCCTCGTAACGCGCTATGAGGTTGCGTAGCGAATCGAACCGCGCGTCGCTCGCCTGCAGGAGGGTTTCCTCCCTGTCCAGCGCCGTACGGCAGGAGTCGGCCGACGCCCTCAGCTCCACCAGTTCGTTCCGCATCGCGCGGAGCCGTTCGCGCGGTGGTACCGGCGTGATCAGGTCGACGATCACGATTACTGCCAGCATGGCGGCTGATATCGTCAGCGATATCTTTAGCGGCTTTGATAGGAGCATCATGGCGCAGAAATAGCACACGATGGAGCCGATCGCGCAAGGCTCGTTGACACGGAGAACGTCCGCCAGTACGTCAGTACCAGGCGAACCGATGATCCGACAACTCTCTCACGAAGCGTCCATGGCCCGAAACGACAAGCTCGAGAAACTCCAGAGACGAGTCACCCGCTGCAAGCGATGCCCCCGACTCGTCGAATGGCGCCAACAGATCGCTATAGAGAAGCGAGCTGCCTTCCGTGACTGGGAGTACTGGGGCAAACCAGTGCCGGGCTTTGGGGACCCGGAGGCATGGCTCTTTATTATAGGACTCGCTCCTGCCGCTCACGGCGCTAACCGCACCGGTCGCATGTTCACCGGCGACCGTTCCGGCGACTTCCTTTACGCCGCACTCCATAGAGCCGGTCTAGCCAGTCAACCAGAATCGACCAGCCGCGACGACGGCCTGATACTCGAGGGCGCCTACATCACGGCGGCTGTGCGCTGCGCACCGCCGGCGAACAAACCGACGACAGAAGAGAGAGACAACTGCCGTGAGTATCTGGAGAACGAGTTCGATATCATGTTGCCCCAAGCGCGTGTCTTGCTCGCTCTTGGCAAGTACGCGTTTGATCAGGTGCTGCGTGTGTTGCGTGGCCGAGGTGTAGCGACGCCGTCGCCCGCTCCGAAGTTTGGCCACGGCGTTGATATCGAACTGGAGAGCGGCTTGAGGTTGATCGCGGCGTTTCATCCCAGCCAACAGAACACGTTCACCGGCAAGTTGACTCCTGCGATGTTCGATGCCGTTCTTGCGCAAGCCAAGAAACGGGCGCTGGACGCCGAGGGCTACGGAAACCAAGAAGCGAATCGCGGGTAAGTAACGACCATGAGCTCAGACGAATACAGATCGTTCCACGGAGTGCGCGGGTTTGCCCTCCCGCGCTGGCTGCTTGTTTCCGCCGGCGCGTTGGTAATCCTGATCGTTGGCGGCGCCGTATTCCTCAAGCTCGCGTTTCCGCCCGAGAAGCTGCGGGCGCTGGTCGTGCCGCAGATCGAGAGGCGTGTGGGGCGCGACGTTGAGCTGGCTTCCGTCAGGCTGCAGATCTTACCGCGGATCGCGGTTCGCCTCGACCAGCTGTCCATCGCCAACCCGCCCGGGTTCGAGAGTGAGCCGATGATAGAGCTCGACGCGCTCGAGCTCGACCTCCGTTTCTGGCCACTCCTCCGCAGGGAATTCGAGTTCGGACAGGTTCGAATGGTGCGGCCGATCATCCGCTACGTCGTACTCGAAGATGGCAGCAGCAACTTCCAGGGGCTCGGACCGGCGGACCCGCTCGAAGCCAGGGCGATTCCCGCATCGCTGACCAGCTTCGCCGTGGCTGGCCTGTTCCTTCTCCAGGAGTCCGGGCTCACTTCCGCGTTCTTCGTGTCCGATCTGCGAATCGATGATGGGGCGTTGCACTACTCCGATCATAGCAGTGGTCGAAGCGCGAGCATGGCTCTCCAGGCTCGCGCGTCTATCGACCGTGCCACGGTCGGCGACAACACGATGGAAAGCCGCGGCACGATCGATCTCAGCTCGATCGCGTTGCGTTCACCGGAGCTCGGTCAGGACAGCGTCAGGCTGGCGGACACAAAGGTCGATTACGAGGTGTTCGCTGATCTGCCGGGCGACAGCGTGACCGTTCGCGATCTGCGTCTGACCGTGGGCGATCTGCCGCTCAAAGGAGCGGGAGCGGTCTACCATCCATTCGACGAGAGAGAACTCGAGCTCGACCTGTTCGCCGAGGATGTCGATGTCGCAAATCTGATCTCCAGTCTGCCTGATTCGCTTCGGGCGCGGCTCGGGGACATCGATGCGTCAGGAATCGCTCAGCTGTCGCTCTCGTTGTCGAGCGTAGCCGCTTCAGCGGGCGCTCAGGTCAACGGCATGATGTCGCTGCGCGAGATCGATGTGACGTATGGTGAGTACGGCCAGGTTGTCACCGGCGGCTCCGGCGAACTGACATTCGATCCGGGTGCCCTTACCCTTTCCGACTTCGAAGGGCAGTCCATGGGCCGCCCATTTCGCCTGCGGTTGGCGCTCCGTGATTTCGATGATGTGCAGGCCGAAGGTCAGGTAACGGGGGTGCTCGACCTGGCCCAGCTCGCCGCGCTCCTCGAGTTCGAGGTACCTCTGGTTGGTGAGGCGGCCGTCGATCTCACATTCCAGGGTCCAACGAAGCAGTTGGGCGCCGTTCGAGTCACGGGACCGATCGAGCTGCGTGATGTCGTCTATCGAAGCGAATCCCTCGCCGTACCTGCGGTCGTGAGCTCAGCGACGATCCAGCTGACCGGAAACGGCATCGTTACCGAGGCAGTACCTGTCCAGTTCGGAACCAGCGACCTCACTCTCGCATTCGATGCGCCCGGATCGTTGCCCTACTTGCTCAGCGGCGGCGAAATCGGCTCGCTACCCACCGTGGAGTTCACGCTGACATCAAGCAAGCTGGACATGAGCGAGCTGTCGGTCGAAAGCGAAGCCGTCGGCTACGGCGATCTGGTCTCGGCGCGACTCTCCGGCGGCCAGATCGATGGGCGCGACCCGGTAGAGGTAGCGGGCACGACGATGCTGCTTCCGCCAATTCCGCCGATCAACTCCCGGGGCGATGTTCGCATCGCCGCGTTCATCAACCCACCTAACCGGGTGAACGACCTGGCGTTCCAGCTCCAAGTCCAGAATGGCGTGCTGTCTCTTTCCGACCTGCGGGGACGAGCATACGGCGGAACGCTCTCCGGTAGACTGGGTCTCGATTTCAGCGACGGGGCTCCGCCTTTCCCCCTCACCTACGACCTCGGTCTCCAGGACGCCAACGCGGCGGGCGTTCTCCGCAGGTGGACGCGGCTCGGCGCACCGATCAGCGGACGCCTCGACCTCGAGATGAACGGGCGCGTGATCATCGACGGCACCATGCTTCCGTCACCCGATGGGGTTCGCGCCGTTGGCGACATCGCGTTTCGACAGGGCCGATTCGAACAGTTCGCCCTCACCGACGCCCTGGCGCGTCAGCTGAGGATCGACACCAGCCAGCTCGCCGACTTCCGCGACTTCGGTGGCCGGTTCGAGATCAGGGACGGCAACTTCCTGGTGCAGGACTGGGAGGTCATCTCGGGTGACTACACCGGGACCATCGTCGGCGCGGCGGGTCTGGGCGGCTCCCTCGACTTAGCGCTCGAGCTCGAGGTGCCGATCGCGACATTGCACGCGGCCGGTCTCGGGCAGGGCACCCCGTTCGCCGCTCTCCTGGGTCAGCTTGCCGGAACGGACGAGGCGCTGGATGTCAGCGTCGCCATCGGCGGTACCATGTCCAGTCCGGCGCTGCTCGTCGATCAGCAGGCGCTTCAAGCTCAGGTGGGTCGACTCCTCCAGGGTCAGGGGGGCGATCTCCTCAATCGCCTCCTCCAACAGCGGCGCGATACGACTCAGGTCAACCACTGATGTGTGATCGCCTACGGCTCACCGTGAGCTCGCTTTCATCTAGAAGTTCTTCTCGCCGCTGTCGCCCTGAGCTCCGTCGTTGCCCGTGCCAGGCGCCGCTCCGCCTGCTCCGCCGGTGCCGGCGGTGAGCGTCGTCTGCGCATCGAGGGTCACGCCGCTCGTGCCCGTCGAATACACCGCGTAAGAGATACCGCCACCGCCACCACCGCCTACGCCACCATCGCCTCCGGCTCCGCCCGCGCCGCCATCGCCGCCGCGCCCGCCGACCATCCCGGCCTGACCCACGTCGCCGTTCGAACCGATACCGCCCGCTCCACCTGGGCCGCCCGGGCCGCCGGTGCCGCCGGCGCCACCCGTGCCGCCGTCGCCTGCGGTGATCGTGCTGTTCTCGATGGTCACGCTGGAGTTGAAGGCGAACACGCCGAACGAACCGCCGCCGCCGCCACCGCCGCCGCCCTCGTCGCCGACCTGGCCGCCGCTACCGCCACCGCCGCCACCACCGCCCGGGATGGCCTGGCAGGTGGGTTCGCGACCCGCCGAACCACCGCCACCGGCGCCGCCGCCGAAGCCCGGCGTCCCCACTGTACCATCGTCGCCCCGGCTTCCCAGCCAGTAGCCGCCCAGAACGGTGCCCTGACCGTCGCCGCCGGCGCCTGGCGACCCGTCCAATCCGCCCGCGCCCGCCGTGCCGAGATCTCCGCCGAAACCGTCGATCCCGCAGTTATCCGGGTTGGGGTCGGGTACCGGTCCGCCGTTGCCGCCCATGCCGCCGCCCGGCTGTGGCAGCCCGTCGCCGCCGTTGCCTCCGGCCAGCGTGATCGTCGCCGCGCCGTTCCCGCCGTCGCCGCCCTTACCGCTCGCGATCCCCCCGACCATCACGGTGTCGCCGCCGGCGCCTCCCGCGGTTATCGCGCCAGGTGCGCCGTCATTCCCCAGTCTGCCTTGCAAACCGTTCGTTCCCGCCGAACCGTTGCCGCCATTCCCTGCCACGATCGTCAGGTTGCGCAGCGATATTCCTTCCGAGTCCGCCAGATAGATGCCCGTCGAGTTGCCGGCCCCTGTAGTGTTGTCTGCCGACTCCACGGTCAACAGGTCGATGACCATAGCCTGCGTGATCGATGTCCCGGACATGGCGATCGTATCGCCTTCTATCGTCGCCACGTTGGTGAATGACCGGCTCCAACTTGTCGCGCTGTAGCCGCCATAGATCGACACGCCTTCCACCAGTTCGATGGTCTCGCTGTACGTCCCCGCGGCAACGTAGACCTCGCTCTTGGTGCCGTCCGCGACAACCGCGGCAATCGCGCTCGTGATCGATCGCTTCGGCTGTTCCATCGTGCCCGGGTTGGCGTCCGATCCGGCTGGCGCGACGAAGATCGCTCGGGCTATCTCGCCGTCGATGCCGTCTCCGTTGTTGTCCAGGAAGTTGTCGTCCGGAAGGTCGCGGTTCGCGTTCGGAACTACCGACAGCACACTCGCGTCGAACACGCCGCTCGCCGTTGCTCGCACGCTGGTTACGCCCATGACTACGCCGGTAGCGAGTCCGTTGTCGTCCACGGTGGCTAAGCTCGGGTCTCCCGTCGTCCAGGTGAAGGTGACGCCCTGTATCGGGTCGCCCACGCTGTTAAGCGCCGTTGCCGTGAACTGGAAGGTCGCTCCGGCTTGCACCTGGGCGGAGTCGGGCCTCAAATCGACGGTGACGACTGTCGGTGGTCCGGTACCGTCATCGCCGTTGCAGGCGAGCGATGCGAGAAGAACTATTCCTGATAATGCCAGAACCCGTGGGATCCGCTGTGGGAACATGGTGCCACCTCCTGCCGGTGGGAACTGACACTAAGGTCAGGACTGGCGGCAGGATTGGCAAGCGCGGCGTTGCGCGATCGTTTGATGTAGAGAGTTATATGCTGTGCCGCCGCCCGCGATTCTGTTCTACCAGCCATTCGTATAACGGCTGGAAGTACTCCACCATCGCCTGAGCATCGAGTTCGCGACCGGTCGTTTGCTGTAGCACCTCGCGCCATGGCCGGCTCGCGCCTGGCGCCATCAGTTCGTGGAGGAACTCGCCGACTTCTCTGGAGCCCCAATAGTCCGTGTCGTAAGGGTCCTGTTCGAGGAGTTCCCTCGCGATGTGATCGTGCAATTGGAACAGCAGCGCGTTCGCCAATGCGTAGTCATAGTACTGACCCGCATCGTCATTGATATGTGTCTTCGTTAGCCCGTCTGCATGATCTTCGCCACGTGGATTGGGCGGCACGACGCCCTGATACTCCGCCACCAGGTCCCACCACCGGGCGTTGAGTTGATCGGCGGGTAGCTCCTCGGCGTACAGCGCGTGCTCGAACCGCGTCATCACGCCGGCGGAGAACGGGATGAACACTACGTAGTTGAGTGCCTCCTGCAGCAGTTGGGCGACCTGATCGACCTCCACGTCAGCCTCCACAAGCCCACGATTTACCAGGAAGCTGCGTTGCATCGAGGCGAGCCCGATGAGGCTGCCGATCCCTTCGTGGTAGGCGCGATTGGCGCCTTCGCGTAGGACCAGCGGCACATCGGGATTCGTGTAGCTCATGAAGTAGTAGACGTGTCCAAGCTCGTGCAGGACGGTTTCCCACCAGTACGAGTTCGTCTCCACGCTCATCAGCGAGCGCACGTCGGTGTCTAGGTCCATGTGCCATGCCGACGCGTGGGTGTTCTTCTTATAGTCAGCTCCCGGTTCCAACGGGTACAGAGATGACAGCTCGTAAAAACTGCCCGGCAGCTCATCGAAGCCCAGGCTGACATAGAATTGCTCGCCTTGCTCGACGATCCACTCGGGCGACTTCTCACTCAACGAGGCGTCCAGGTCGAGGCCCTCCACGCTCACCAGTGCCGTCCAGTCCTGAGCCCACCGGTTGGGCAGCCAATGGGCGGGTATCATGTCCGGTACCGGCTCGCCGTAGCGTTCCGCCAGCTCGTAGCGCGCCCAGGTGTGCAACTCTCGATATAAGGGCTGAAGCTGCTCTATCAGCGTGCCCGTCATCTCCAGCATCTCTTCGCTGCTCATTCCGTATTCGGATACCTGATAAGCGAAGAAATCGGAGTAGCCCAGGGCTCGAACCGTCTCGTTCCGCAACCGTTGAAGCTCGATGATCCCCGGTTTGAGTACCGGGCCAACCTCCTTCGAAGACTCCCAAACGGCCAGGCGCTCGCGCAGGTCATCGCTACTTCGCAGAAGCCCGTCGATTTCGTTTGGCGTTATGGATCGACCGTCCAGCTTGAAATCGAAACCGAACAGCGTCTCAACTTGTCTGGTCTCCGCCGCGATACGATTCGCGACCAGCTCCGGCTCGGTACCCGGTTGGTTTGCCGCCGCAAACAGCATTACCTCGAGCTGGCGTACCTCGAGCTCGGTCAGCCGGTCCCGATTGTCGAGGAAGTGCCGGATGCGTTCGATGTTCTCTGGACTGCCGACGAACTCTGCCAATGCTTCGTTGGCGGCACGCGTTCGCGCGGCGTTGGTCGTGTCACCCTCGACGATATGAGTGTTCGATGCCCACTCCGCCTTGGATGACTCGTAGTACAAACCCTGCATCCGCTCGTTGTATCGTGAGATGTAATCCTCGACCTCGTGCTGCATGTCGGTGTCGCAACCGGACAAGATGTACCCAGCAAACAGCAGCAAAGAGAACACGACGGCTGGCTTGAGTTTCATCATTCTCTCACTAGAGACAGGTCTGTTCGTCTTACTTCCGAGTGAAGTGGCACACCGAATCTAGTTTGTTCAACCCTCCCCTACCACCCAACTGTCGAGCTCACTACGCCCCGACCTCTGAGTATCGGATGACCCGTCGACGGCGCCCTGACGGGTAACCTGTTACCCAGTTGCCGATGTCGGCGCCGCGGGTGGTCACCGTAAGTCTATATACAATAAAGCATTACGACGAGGGCCGGCCGCCGCCATCTTGGCACGCACCTCGCTTACTGAATCAGCACGAACGCTGAACCCGGACAAATCTGACGGCAACCGAGGGACCCTATGCTAGAAGCGATCGATCTGACCAAGCGCTACGAGGACGGCCTCCTCGCTCTCGATCACCTGAACCTTAAGGTCGAGGCCGGTGAGACGTTCTGTTTGCTCGGCGCGAACGGAGCTGGAAAGACGACGACGATCAATCTGTTCCTGGACTTCATTCCCCCGACCGACGGAGCGGCGCACATCAATGGTTTCGAGGTGGCCTGCGATCCGCTGGCTGCGAAGAAGCACGTCGCCTACGTGTCGGAAAACGTCATGCTGTACGGCAATTTCACCGCAAGGCAGAACCTCGACTTCTTCGCTCGTTTGAGCGGCCGGCAAGACCTTTCGCGCGATGACTATTACATGGTCTTGCGGCGCGTCGGGCTTCAGGAGAAGGCGTTCGAACAGCGCGTCAAACAGTTCTCCAAAGGCATGCGGCAGAAACTGGGGATAGCGATCGCGATCGTGAAAGATTCGCCGGCTGTGCTCCTGGACGAGCCGACTTCCGGACTCGATCCCAAAGCCGCCGCAGAGCTCATGGCATTGCTGGGTGAGTTGAGGGACGACGGCAAGGCGATCTTCATGAGCACGCATGACCTCTTCCGCGCAAAAGAACATGCAGATCGCGTTGGCATCATGAAGGAGGGGCGGTTGGTCATGCTGCGCACCCGGGAAGAGCTTGCCGAAGAGGATCTCGAGCGGCTCTACCTCGACTACATGGAAGTGGAGGCGGTAGCATGATCTGGGCAATCGCGCGACGCGAAGTTCTCGAGTCGCTCACAACCGGGCGGTCGGCGTTGCTCTTCGTCATCGCCGTTCTGTTGCTGGGCACCGGTCTCTATGTGATGGATCGTGACTACGACACGCGTCGCGAGAACTACGATTTGATACGACCAAGTCAGGACCAATCGGTGGCCGTGGCGCCGCCCAACCCGCTCTCTGTCTTCGCGCGCGGCCTGGACGATGCCATGGGCCGTAGCTTCGAGATCAGCGTGATCAATGTAGAAATCGGCGGCAGCCAGGCCTCCGCCAATCCACTGTTTGGGCTATTCCCGACGCCCGACTGGCTGTATCTGTTCCGCGTAGTGTTCGCGCTAATCGCCTTCCTATTCGGGTTCGACCTCATCTGCTCGGAGAAAGAACGCGGTACATTGAAGTTGATGGTCGCGAACGGAGCATCACGCGGTGAAATCGCGGCCGGCAAGTGGCTCGGTGGTTGGCTGGCCTTCTTCGTCCCCGTCGCGATCGCCGCCGCGCTATGGCTCATTCTGTTGCGCCCATTGTTCGGACTTGCCCTCTCAGGTGATGACTGGGCTCGCCTGGCCGTCTTCTTGGGGCTGGGTTCCATCTACCTCGCTGTGTGCTACACCATCGCCGTTGCTCTTTCCGCTCTGTTCCATCGCGCATCCACGGCTCTGGTCGCCACGCTTTTCGCCTGGGTGCTCCTCGTTTTCGTCATTCCAAGCTCGAGCGTGCTCGTCGCTCGACAGTTGGCGCACGTACAACCTCTCGGCCTGGTATCGGCGGAGCGCTGGCGAATCTTCGGCAGCGAGATGATGAAGGCTTTCGAGGCGAGCAACGCGGACCCTAGCAGCTCGCCGTTCGAAGCGGCTTGGGGCGAGATGCACCGGCAGGGCGACATGGTGAGCGAGCGCGTGGCGGGCGAGCTGGGCGCATTGGCGCGGACCTCGGCCGCTCTCGTGCGGCTGTCCCCGGCCGGCGCCTTCGACGTCGTTTCGACTGGCGTATTAGGCACCTCCGTCGCACACGAAGCGCAACTGAAACTAGAGGTGCGGCGATACAAGAACGCGATTCTCCCCGATCTGTTCAGCTATAGAATGCGTGATATTGAGCCAACGTATCCGGCGTTCACCCCGCGTCGCATGTCCCTAGCCGACACTCTGGCGGCGGCCGGCGCCGACATCGGAGCCATAGTGCTCGCCGGCGCGATCGCGATTACCACCCTCTTTGTGGCTATAAGCCGGTATGACATTCGATGAGAAATCAGAACGCGTTTTCCTGGAGATTGGTGGCGGTGAAGGAGTGCCGCGAACTGTTCGTAACCGGTCGCTTCCTGGTCGCTGCCATCATCGTTTTTGGGCTCGTCTCCGCGACGATTGGTGTCCTGGCTCGTAGCTACGCGCGAGAGCTCGAGGACTACGGCGTAGCCACTGCTGAGCGAGATCAGTCGCTGAGACAGTACGGGCACCTGAATCGCTTCGGCGCCTGGTCGTTGCCACAGCGCCCCAACCCGATGACGGCCGTGGTGAGGGGACTGGAGCAGAACGCGAATCTGGAATCGTTCGACAACGACCCCCTCGCGGTGGCGTACCCGTTACCTGACTTCACCGTCATAGTGGGTGTGCTCTTCAGCTTGCTCGCCCTGCTGTTCGCTCATGATGCGCTGAGTGGGGAAAGAGAAGACGGCACGCTCAAACTGTTGATGGCCTACGACCTCCCACGCGCCGGACTGGTCCTTGGCAAGGTTGCAGGCCGCTTCGTCGCGCTCATCGTTCCCCTCGTCGCTGGATTGCTTGCCGGCGCCGTCCTGATCGCCGCTTCACCCAACCTCGGCTGGTCGGCTGTCGAGTGGGGCGCCGCGTTCATCCTCGGACTAGCGGCGGCGCTCTATGTGCTCGCCTTCGTCTGCCTCGGCGTGATGATTTCCACTTTGACCCGCACCGCTCGGACATCGCTGGTCGTGTCGCTTGGCGCTTGGGCGGCCCTCATACTGATCGTCCCTAACGTGAGCCCGTATGTCGCGGCGACCGTTAGACCGACGCCCAGCGTGACCGAGCTACAGAGACGAGTTCGGGTGATGGGCGACACGGAACGCGATCAACTCGTGAGTCAGCTGGCCAACGAGTATCAGGCTCCGGTCCGGGCTCGCCATCCGGAACTGCAGGGCTACTTCGCTCTGGGCAGTGAGGAACGGCAGGCAGCCCGAGAAGCGGACGCCAGGTTGAACGCTGTTCTGGATACCCTGAGCCAGCTCAGCAGACAGGCGATCGAGGACGGGAACCGGATTCAGCGTGAAGCCATCGAGGCGCTTCAAGCAGACTTCCAGGTCAGACAGGACGCGCAACGGCGAACCACCGAAACCGTCTCATCGGTGTCGCCGTATCCCACGTTCGTATATGCGGCTCTCCAGCTGACCGAGACCGGCTTGCGTGCCGACCAACGGCTCGAAGAGCAGAGCGAAGTGTTCGGCCAGAACGTGCTCCGGCCATGGATCGACGCGTTGTACGATTCGCTTCGAACCGTTGACCCAACAGCGAACTGGGCGAACGCACACGTGGATCTCTCCGGTGCGCCGGATTTCGTCTACCAACCGGAGCCATTGGGGCCACGCGTCGTTGCCGTCCTTCCGCGACTCGGCCTGCTGTTCGGCTTTGGGGTCGTCTTCCTGGTAATTGGTATTGTCGGCTTTAACAGGTACGATGTGCGATGAAAAGGCTGCCGCTGTTAATCGGACTGTTGGCGGGCCTGGTATTGGCCGCGCCGCGTGCGCTCGATGCTCAAGTCATTCAGAGCGCCTATAACCCCCGCGATGATCAGTATCGCATTCTCGGTCTGGTTCGCGCTCAGGCGGAGTACGAGAGAGCCGCCGGGGATCACGACCGTGCGGTGCAGTTGTTCGAGAACGGTCTCATCTCGGAACAAGAGCTCTCCGAGATGAGACAGGCGTTCGAACGAGCGCGGGTGAACTACCTGCAGCAATCGCTGGCTGTGATCTTCGCTTCGCCACACGTGACGATCGAACGGGCGGTGAAGAGCCGCGCAGCGGATGGTAAGAGTTACGTACGACTCACACTTCGAAATACTACGGGTGGTGGTGTCGAATCGGCGCAGCTGTCTGAGCTCATCGAGCAAGAGCTGCTCGAGAGCCTAAAGCCCGACGAGATCAGCAACGTATATGTCAGTCTCAAGGCGGATCCCGGCATAGACGGAGCTATCATCTCCAGACCCTACGAACACCACATACCGGTCATGCGCGTGGGCGAACCGGCGGTCGTCAGCTTCCGGTTGCTGCGGGACGTCGAGGAAGTCGTCGTTTCGGTCAACTACGCCGACAAGATCGAGGAGAAAAAAATCTTCCTCGAGAAGGATGCTTCGGCCAACATCGTCTCGGTGCAGTCGGTTCAGTTCTCGCAGGAGGCTGACCTGGGTGGCCAGGCCGTATACGACTTGCGGCTGGAGCGCTTCACCGGCGACGCCAATGCCTTTCGCCTGCTGGCTGTCGGTCTGCCACGTGACATTCGCTATGAGTTCACGGATCCCCTGACCAACGCGCGGCTGACGCAGATTCGTTTTCCGGAGGGGGAAAGCCAGAAGGACCTTCAGCTGTCTGCTTTTCTACCGCAGCGTTCGGCGGACTCGTTCAATATCGACGAGCCCATCAACTTCTGGGTGCTGGCGCTGGACGATGAAGCGCTCGCCGAATCTCGCGACGTCATCGAGAGCGCGGATTCGGCGGCGATCGAGGCGCTCCCCACCGGAAAATCGCGGCTGGAGCTCGTTCCTCGCGGCGTGGGGCGCGCTGAACTCCGGGCCATGAACCTCTACCACGAGATCCGGCCGGGCGGCGCGGTCGAGATGGATGTGACGGTCCGCAACAGCGGCACGCGGACCCTCGATAATCTCCGCTTTCGGATCGACCTTCCCCTGGGTTGGGACGCCACCATCGAGCCCGAGTTCATATCCTATCTGGCGGTTGATGCCGAGCAACGAGTCTCGCTTCTTCTCACACCGCCGGTAGATGTCATGGTGGGCGACTATGAAGCGCGTCTGAGAACGGAATCCGCCGCCGCCGGGCGCGCCGTAGAGACAGAGGACAAGACTATCCGCGTGCACGTCGCCGCATCGGCCAACTGGTTGGGGACCGGAGCGCTGCTGGTCGCGCTTGCCGGCTTGATCGTCGGAATCGTGATCTTCGGTCTGCGGTTGTCACGCAGGTGATCCTGCCATACTCAGCGTCGTCCCACGTCAAAACCGAGTCCGTCGCAGCATGACGGCAATCGGATTTGACGTGGGACTCGCGTCTGAATACATCCTGTCTATGAAGGTTCCCGGAAAGCGGATCAGCCGGTCCCCAGAATACCGTCAGGCGGTTCACGAGTTCAGCCGTTCTCTCACGCTGATCGTCGATGAAGAGCAGCTTCGCGAGACCATTCCCGCAAAGCTGCGCGAGTTCTTCGGCGTGGAGCGCGTCGCCGTGTTTCTTAGGGAGGCGGACGGTGGTCCCTTCGTGTTGTCCTCGGCGCGAGGCTTGGGCGAGGAACTGGATTCGTCCCTTGCGTTCTTGCCGAACGGTCGGTTGGCTCGCTGGCTGAAGGTGAATGAGGAGCCGCTCGTGCTTAGCGACCAGCCAGGCGTCGTAGACTTCCTCGGTGATGCCGAGCGAGAGATTCTGGCGCGACTCGATATCCACGCGTGTTTTCCGCTCGTCGCTTTGAATCAACTCAAAGGCTTCCTTGCCCTCGGTTCCACGGCCGGTTCGAACGCGTTCACTTTGAGCGGCGAGCAGCGCGAACTGCTTACCGTGTTCGCCGGCCAGACCGCTCTCGCTTTTGAAAACGCGGCGCTGCTGAGAGAGCAACGCGCTCGCCTCAAGCGGCTATACAGAGCCGAACGGCTGGCCACCGCTGGCGAATTGGCGGCCGGCGCCGCGCACGAGATTCGGAATCCGCTGGCCTCCATCCGGTCGGCCATCCAACATCTGCGCGGGAGTTTCTCTGAAGGCGACAAACAGACCGACCTGGTCGACGATATCTTGGCCGAGGTCGATCGGATCAACGACATAGTCGAAGGATTGCTTTCCTTTGCGCGGCCGGCAGAGCCTCAATTCGGGAGAGTGAACCTGGCAGAATTGGCGCGTCATGTTGTGACACTGGTGGAAGTCCAGGCGGGCGAGCAGAACGTTGTAGCCAGCGTCGACGTTCCTGACATTGTGGTTCGGGCCGATCCCAACCTCATCACGCAGGTACTCCTCAATGTCGTGATGAATGCGTTACAGGCGATGCCGGACGGCGGCGCGCTGGATATTGCCACGATATCGACTGGCCGCACCGTCGAGATCAGGGTGAGCGATACGGGGGCGGGTATCGCGATGGAGGATAGGGAGAAACTCTTCGATCCCTTCTTCACCACGAAGAAAGGGGGTACGGGACTGGGTCTTTCGGTCTGTTACGGGATCGTGCAGCGCCACGGCGGCGAGATCGAGGTCGAAAGCGATGTGGGGCACGGTACCGTAGTCATGATCAGGCTACCCGAAGGTCACGGCTCATGAAGGCTCGTGTTCTTGTCGTCGATGATGAACGCACGCTGCGCGGCATAGTGACCACCGTTCTCGAGGACGACGGCTACGACATTCTCGCTCTCGAGAGCGGCGAGAATGCGCTAAGCCGGGCCTCAGAGTTCGCGCCCGACGTGGCGCTCCTCGACCTTCGACTCGCTGGTATCGATGGCGTCGAAACGATGACTCGACTGCAGGACCAGCTTGGGGCGGCGGCGCCAGCCTTCATCATCATGACCGCGCACGGAACTATCCAGTCCGCCGTCGATGCGATACGCAAAGGGGCCCTCGACTACGTCACAAAACCATTCGACAACGATGAGCTGAAGCTCACCGTGGAGCGCGCCGTGCAGATGCGACGCCTCGAGCAGCGGGTCGAGGCGCTGGAAACTCAGCTCGACGATCGCTTCCGGCCCGAGAACATGGTGGGCCAGTCGGGCTCCATGGACGCGGTCTTCCGCATGATCGATCGCGTCGCGCCGGTCGATACCACGGTGCTGGTTGTCGGAGAAACGGGCACCGGCAAGGAGTTGGTCGCTCGTGCCATACACCGCTACTCGAATCGAAAGGACGGGCCGTTCATCGCCGTCAATTGCGGCGCCGTTCCGCAAACGCTGATGGAGTCGAGCTTCTTCGGTCATGAGCGCGGCGCGTTCACCGACGCGAAGACGAGCCGGCGCGGTGCCTTCGAACAGGCGGATCGCGGAACGCTATTTCTTGACGAGATCGGAGAGCTGTCTCAAGCAGCGCAGGCCGGTCTCCTGCGCGCGCTAGAGGAGGGCGAGATCCGGCGTGTCGGCAGCGAACGCACGATAAAGGTGAATGTACGCATCATCGCCGCCACCAATCGCGATCTCCAGAAAGAGATCGATGGCGGGGGGTTCCGTGAGGATCTCTACTGGCGCCTGAACGTCGTCTCGATACATCTGCCCGCGCTACGCGAGCGCCCGGAGGACATTCCGCCGCTGGTCGATCACTTCGTCGCCAAGCACGCTGAGAAGCTCGGAATCGAAGCCAGGCCGATCGCCCAGACAGCCCTGTCTCTCCTCGTCGGCTACCACTGGCCGGGAAACGTCCGTGAGCTGGAGAACGCGGTCCAAAGCGCCCTGACCCTGGCTACTGGCACGGCCATCACCGGCGCTGACCTGCCCGCTCGCCTGCGTTCCGCCGACCCCTCTCAGACTCAGTCGACGGACGCCGCTGCTGACGGCCGACTGACACTGGCGGAGGCTGCTGATCGAGCTCGTGCCGCCGTGGAAGAGAGAATGATCGTCGGCGCTCTCCGAGAGGCGGAGGGCAGCCGCACCCGCGCGGCGGAACTGCTCGGTGTCAGCCGCAAGACGCTCTTCAACAAGATGAAAGAGCTGGGAATTGAGCCGGGCGAAGAGAAAGACGGCTAGAAGCCTCCGCTGCCTCCCCCGCCAAAGCCGCCGCCCGAGAATCCTCCCCCTCCGCTGAATCCAGACCCGCTACTCGACGAGCGTGGCGCCGTCACCAGCGCCGACCCGGTGGAGCTCGCCATTCGACCCAAAGAGTCCGAAAAGTAGTGGGCGTGAAAGCCGGGATAATGGCTGACGTACCAACCCGGCGGCTCGATGATGATCGTCTCGAACGCCTTCGTCCACTTCTCCTCCAGGCCCATCGCCGCCGCGAACGGAAGCAGCTTCTCGAAGTGTTCCAGCGTAGCGTATTTCAGGCGATCCCGATCTACCCGGTCGATGTACTCGCGAAGACCCAGGACGCGATTCAACAGCAACGTCCCCTTCAACGTCCGCGCCGGCATCGCTACACCGAACCCGATCACGATCACCGGCACGGCCGCAACCGAGACCCAACGTGCGATCGGGTTGCCGATTCCCATCGCTGTCATCAGGATGCCGAGCCCCACGCAGAGGATTCCAATCAGGAAGCCGATCCCCACCCAGGCGCCCACCACGCGCTCGGGCCGCGCCGTGAACAACTTCGGCGGCGTGGTCAACAGCTCCAGCACGCGCCGCTTGATCTTAGGCACGTACGTATAGAAGCGTTGCTTCAGGTCCGAGACCTTGATCGAGGTGCCGTCCTCTTCTTCCTCCGCCAGATCGTGGAGCGCTCTCAGTGTTTCCAACTCGAAACTCTTCAAGTCGGTAACGGCGTCCGGGTCCTTCAGCACATAGATGATATGATCCTTCGGGCGCGTACCCCGGCGGTTCGGGATCTCCTCGATGCGCAGGTAACCACGTATCGCCAGGTCGATGATCGTCGCCGATAGATCGCGCGGATCGAGACTGAAGTCCATCAACGTGCCAATCTCGGCGGGCGTCATCTCCTCCGGCGGTTCGTACTCAGGCATGATGGACCGGTTCAGCTCAGGATCACGACCCTTCTTTCGCCAGAGTCTGAACATCCCGAAAAAGGCGAGCAGCGGAAGCGGTACGAGCAGGTAGTCCAGAATGAACCAGCGAGTTCGCGCCACCGTGCTCGGTCGCGCCACCACGCCTGGGTCCCAGCCGACCACGATCGTCAGCCCTTCCCGATAGCCAAGGCGGCGAGTCGTTTCGAAGCTGACCGTATTGCCACGCGTGATCTGCGCGATGTCGCTGCCCTGTGCCCCACGGCGACCGGTATAGGCCGTGGCCTTCAGCCCCGTGATCTCTTCTGGCAAGATAACCGTGGCCTGGACCCGCACGTGGTCGAGGTCCGACTCGGTTCCGTTTACGTTCCAATAGAACTCGTCGTGGGCCCACTCCATCCCATCATCATCATCGAAGAAGCGCAGCGCGTTCTCCACCTTGTAGCGGTAGACCACGGTGTGTGTGGCGTTCTGCGCCCCAGGCACCCAGGTCTTGATCTTTACGATCGCGCCTTCGCGCTTCACCTCGTGACGTAGCTCGTTGCCGGCAGCATCGGTGACCGACTCGACGTCGAGATAAATCTGGTGCCTTCCGCCATCCGTCATCTCGTACTTGAACGGAATCCACCGGTAGACTCCGTTCCACGACCCATCGAACCGAAACCGAAGTCGCTCTTCCACGAACACGACACCGTCACGATCGATCGTGTAGGTGGCGTTGAACATTTCGATCGTGAGCTGCCGTGATTGCAGCGCCGGCTCGGTGGCGACCGTCTTCGGTACGAGGAAGAGGGCCGCGCTGAATGCGAATACGAATGCGCGCTTTAACATCGTCGCCGCTCAGCTGCTGAAGTCGACTTTGGGCGCCTGACGCTCGGCTTCCGAGTCGAGCTCGAAATACTCCCGATCCTTGAAGCTGAACAGAAACGCGACCAGGCTGGACGGGACCACATGGACCGCGGTGTTATAGTCGCGGACGACCGCGTTGTAGTAGCGCCGCGCCGCCTGGATCTTGTCCTCGACCTCCACCAGCGAGCCTTGCAGTTGGTTGAAGTTCTCCGAAGCGCGCAGCTCCGGGTAGTTCTCCGCCACGGCGAACACCGATCGCAACGCTTGTGTCAGCATGTTCTCCGCCTGCGCCTGCTCCGCCACGCCCTGCGCGTTGATCGCCGCGGCGCGCATCTCGGTCACACGCTCGAACGTCTCTTTCTCGTGGCTCGCGTAGCCTTTGACCGTCTCCACCAGGTTGGGGATCAGGTCGTAGCGTCGCTTCAGTTGAGCATCGATATCGGCCCAGGCCGAGTCCGCCCGGACTCTGAGCGATGCCAGCTTGTTGTAAAGGATGATTCCGACAAACAACACGACGACGACGATGGCGATGATTAGCCAGTTTTCCATGCGGGGCCTCCCGGTCTGGTTGAGTCGCCCTGATTATGGGGCCGGCGTAGCCGGGTCGAAAGTACCGATGTGGCAGATGTATCTTGAAACCCTAACTTGTCCTCAAACGTCTAAGACAAGAAAGCCTCGGCCCCACCTCATGCACGCCAAAAGAATTGTCATGGTTCCTTCATAAATACACGCGAACCGGAGGTTTTCATCGTGAATCGGAAGAAATCAGGCGCGTCCGCGCTGACCTTCGCGCTGATCCTGATCGTTCTATCCCCCATCTCTCTCTACGCCCAGGGCACCCTTGCCAGAGCACAAACATCGACCCGCTACGCCGCTGCGATCGAGTTCGCCCGCGATCTGGTGAACGCGGTCATGGAAGAGAGTGGGACCCCGGGCATGTCCGTCGCTGTGGGTATCGACGGTCGCATCGTTTGGGCGGAAGGCTTCGGCTGGGCGGACGTGGAAAACAAGGTCCCGGTCTGGGCGGAGACGAAGTTCCGCATCGGAAGCGTCTCCAAGCCGTTGACCGCCGCCGCCGTCGGATTGCTGGTGGAGCAGGGCAAGCTCGACCTCGACGCGCCCATCCAGACCTACGTGCCCTCGTTTCCCGAGAAGCGCTGGCCCATCACCACGCGGCAGGTGGCCGGTCACCTCGCCGGCATCCGACACTACGCTGGCTCGGCCGAGTTCCTGAGCGCCAAGCGGTACGAGACCGTGCTAGAGGGTCTGACGATCTTCGAGGACGACACTTTGTTGTTCCAGCCCGGCGAACGCTTCTCTTACTCGAGCTACGGTTGGAACCTGATCAGCGCCGTGATCGAGGGCGCGTCCGGTGAGGAATTCCTTTCCTACATGCAGAAGAACGTGTTCGACCCCATCGGGATGACTCAGACAGCGGCCGACTATACCGATAGCATCATCCCGCACCGCACGCGTTTTTATGAACGGGCCGACGACGGCATGGTCCTCAACGCACCGTACGTCGACAACAGTTACAAATGGGCGGGCGGCGGGTTCATCTCGACACCGTCCGACCTGGTTCGGTTCGGCTTCGCTCATTTCGGCGAAGATCTACTCGCTTCCGAGACGATCGCGGAGATGTGGACGCCCCAGTCGACCAACGCTGGACAGTCGACCGGATACGGGATCGGTTGGGCGGTGGCCGTAGATGACGGAGTAGTCACTCAAGCCGGTCACGGTGGCGGGTCCGTCGGCGGCACCACGGGCTTCCAAACTCGACCGCAACAGCAAGCGGCTGTCGCCATCGTCGGCAACATGTCGCAGGCTCCCACCGGCGGCCTCATCGTGGCGTTGATCACCGAGGCGTTCCTTAACCCGGATGCTGTGGCCTCGGCCGGCACCGGCCCCGACATCACGGGTGACTACGAGTGCGTCGCCGTAGCAGGAATGGAAGAGGTGGCAAGAGCGACGCTCAGTCTTCGCGGCTCACCGACGAACTACTGGGGTCGCCTGTTCTGGAACAACGACACCGTCGACCGCGTGATCTACGCCGCGAGTAGCTCTGATCAGACGCGCTTCGTCACTGTGGACGGCGGGGCCAACCTGATGGAGCTGAGATTCACTGAGATCGGCGAAGACGGATTGCAGGGCGCTTGGCGAAGCCGCGGCCGCGGCGGCGTGAATTGCAGTCGCCAGTAGCCGCTACCAGCGAACAATCGGCCAGCGAACGGGCGACGGGATCGCGATGATCTCGTCGCCCGATGTGTTCGAGCGCACCTGGACCAGCGCGTTGGAGGTCGCCCCCCAGGTCGGCGCCAAGCCCCGGGGCACTGAAACGCGGAGCACCGGCGCGCCGCCCGTCGTCGTGATCTGCAGCGCGTTGGCACGGATCGCCTCGAAGTCCCGGGGCCGATTCAGCAGCCACAGCCCGTCCGTCGAGAGCCCAAGAAACTCTCCGGTCTCCGCCACGGTCCTTTTCGAAGCGCCGCGCACGCTGGCCCGCACAACGCTATGGGATGCGACATCCGGATCGTCGGCCGCTAGTCCGTAGTAGACAAACTTGCCGTCCGGCGACCAGTCGAGCCTATAGATGAGTCCGCTTTCTCGAAGCAGAAACCTGACGCGTCGACTCTCCCACTCGATGATATGGATCTCGCTCGCGCCCGCCGCCGTCGTCCTGCGCGGCACGAACGCCACCCGCTCGCCATCCGGCGCGAACGCGTAGGCGTTGACTTCCGCTCTATATAGTAAGCGGGGCGGGTCGACCGGTCGTCCGCTTTCGGGGTCCACCTCGATCGTCCAGACCCGTGGCGGTCCGATCCCCGCGACAAAGCCGATGCGGTTTCCCGATGGCGCCCAACGCGGGTTGTACGCCGCCCACATCTCACGGTAGGCGAACGGCGCGCCGCCGTCGGCCGGGACGATCCACAGCACCGGGTTGGGTCGAGTCTGTAGTACGGCGAAGAAGCGGCCGTCCGGCGATGGCGCGACTGCCGGATGGATGGGCACGCCGATCTCGGCGAGCTTTATCGGCTCCGGCCGATAAGTATAGACGGACGAACCTCCGCTGCCTCCGTTTTGCGGCGTAGCGGTGGTGGGAAAGGCGATGAATAGCAAAGCTGTCAGCGTCGCGGGCGGTCTCAACGCGCGGGCCATTCTCCCAACTGAATTGCCATCTCCTGTCGCTGGTCACCTCGAACCAGCTCGATCGATACGAACTTATCGATTCGCTCGGGCGCGAGCGACTCCTGTAGATCGGCCATACCCGCGATGATGAGATCATCGAGACCTACGATCACGTCGCCGCGACGCAGGCCGGCAACCGCCGCGGGACCGCCAGGTTCGACCTCCGCTACCTCGACACCCATTTCCTGTTCGCGGCTCAAGCGACGCGCCTCCCGCGCGTAGAGCGGTCGCTCGCGACCCGCGATGCCCAGATAGGCGCGCTTGTAGATGCCGTGTGTGATCAGCGCCGACAGCACGCGCCGCGTCATCTCGTTGACCGGGATCGAAAAACCGATGCCGGCGCCCCGGCCGATAGCCGCGGTATTGATACCTACCACCAGACCCTGACTGGTGACCAGCGGGCCGCCCGAGTTCCCGGGATTGATGGCCGCGTCGGTCTGGATGACGTTATCGATCAGCCGGCCCGCCGCCGCGCGCATCGACCGGCCCAATGCCGAGACCACGCCGGCCGTGACCGTGGAGTTGTATCCGTACGGGCTGCCGATGGCTAGCACCAGTTGGCCGACCCGCAGCTGCGAGGCGTCGCCGAACTCGGCGGCCGTCAATCCGCCGGTGTTGGCTCGCAGAACCGCCAGGTCGCTGGCCGCGTCCGTGCCCAGCACCTCCGCCTCGGTCTCCTCGCCGTTGCTCAACGTGATCTCGACCCGTCGCGAGCTCTCCACCACGTGGTGATTCGTGGCGATCAGGCCGTCCGGCGCCATGATGATCCCCGACCCATTGCCGCTCGGCGGGTCTTCCCAAGGACTGCGCTGAAGACCCCAGATCGAGACGTTCACCACCGCCGGGCGCAGCCGCTCGGCTACATCGATGACGGCCTGGCTGTAAGCGTCGAGTATCTTCGTCTCATCTATTGTGGCGTCACCGTCCGCCGATTTCCTTGGACCCGTGCCGGATGCCAGTGGGCGGAGCTCAATCCCGTCGCTCATGGTGTCCCCTCTTTATTGTCACTACTGAAATACACTACACGGCCAACGGCACGGTAGTTTCACGCTGCTCATATAATCCTCAACACCTAATCCTCAATCCTCAACGTTCAGGTGTGCTCGGTTGTGCCAACCCTGAGAGTTGGGGATTAGGTGTTAGATATTGAGTATTACTCTCCAACGCCTATCTTCGTCCCATCCCCGACCAAGACCACTTCGTAACTGGGAGACCGCATTATGGCCAGGCGACTTGCCTTCGCGCTCGCGACCATCGCCGTGCTCGTCCTGCTGACGGCCCCGCAGCCGGCCGCTGCACAGGACCTGCCCGTCCTCGACCCGGACTACACACGACTCATCCTTCAGGAAGTCTCGGGCGATGCCGCGTACGAGCACATCCGCTACCAGACCCACTTCCACCGACCGCGCGGTGGCGCCAACGGGCTCTGGAAGGTCGCCGAGTACTTCGAGAGCAAGGCGCGCGAGTACGGTCTGGTCGACGTGAAGCTGATTAAGCAGGACTACTCGACAACGCCATGGAACGCCACGTTCGCCGATCTGTGGATCGTCGAGCCTGAGGCGGAGCGCCTGGCCAGCACGCTCCAATCGCCGCTGCACCTCGCGGACTACAGTCGGCCCACCGATGTGAGGGGCGAGTTGGTCGATGTGGGTGCCGGGACAGCGGAAGACCTCGCCGACGTTGACGTCCGCGGCAAGGTCGTACTGACCTACGGCTCACTCTCCAGCGTGATGCGTCGCGCCGTTGGCGACGGCGGCGCCTTGGGTGTGATCTGGTATCCCAGCCCGTTCGGCGGCCAGAGCGCCTTTCCCGATCAGCTGCGCTGGGCTCGCGTGCCCACAAGCTCGAACGATTACGAGCCGACCTTCGGCTTCAACCTGACCCTGCGGCAGGGCCTGGCGCTCAGCAACCAGATCGCGGCGTCCGAAGAGCCGATCGTCGTGCACGCCGTCGTCGAGTCCGAGTTCAGCTCGGTCCAGGGTGAAGAGCCGTGGCAGGTGATGGTGGAGGGCTACATCCGTGGCACCGACCCGAACGGCGGGCAGGACATCATGCTCACCGGGCATATGCAGGAGGAAGCGACCTCCGCCAACGACGATGCCAGCGGCTGCGCCAGTGTGTTGGAAATCGCCCGGGCCCTCAACCGGCTCATCGAAGAGGGACGCTTGCCCAGGCCGCAGCGCAACATCCGCTTCTGGTGGGTCACCGAGATCTCCAGCCAGCGCCAGTACTTCGCGGACAACCCCGAAGCGCACAAGGTGATGTGGGTCAACGTCAACCAGGACATGGTCGGCGCCAACCAGGCGCAAGATGTGATGCGCATGCAGAACATCACCCGGCTACCGGCGGCTCGCTTCCATTTCTTCAACGATGTGGTCGAAGCGGTCATCGAGTATATGGTGGCGGGCAACAGCTCAGAGCTTGCCCAGCTGCAGGCCGGCGCCGGGTTCTACCCCGAGCCGCACCTTTCGCGCCTCGGTACGCGCCATCGCTACAACGCCAAGACCATCTTCTTCCACAACAACACCGACCACATGACGTTCAACGAGACGCCGATCGGTGTGCCCGGCAGCACGTTCACCAACTGGCCCGACAACTACATCCACTCCAGCGATGACCAGCTCTGGAACATTGACCGCACCCAGCTGGGTCGTAACGCGGCCTCCGTCGCGCTCATGGCCTACACGATGGCCAGCGCCAACGCCCGCTCGGTCGACGTCCTCGCCGCCGAGACCGTCGGGCGTGGGCAAGAGCGCCTCGGCCGCAATCTACGGCTCGGTCTGACTTGGATTGCCGGCTCCGACGACAAGGCGGCGGCGTTCCATATGGCGATGGATCAAGTGCGCTTCGCGGCCAACCGCGAGCGCCTGGCCATCATGTCGCTGGCCGAGATCGATCACAGCGGTGACGAACTGGTCGACCCATTACTCGGCGAGCTCGTCCGGTGGCAGCGGCTTTCGTTGGCTGCCGTGCAAAACGCCTACCAGCGCACGACCGGGAACAGCAGCCTCCCGGAGCGGCAACTCTCGGAAGCCGAACGACGTTTGAGTGGATACACGCCAGTGCTCACCGGTGGGCCGGCAGAGTTCCTGGAGGGTCGACGCAACATCCGGGGCGTGCGCGGATTGCACGGGCTCATGTCGTTCGAGATCCTCAACTCGGTGAACGGCGAGCGGACCGGACTCGATATCTATCGGTACGTGGCGGCGGAAGCCCGCGAAGCGGGCGCCCATTACTACGGGACGGTGACCGCTGAAGCGGTGCTCCAGTACCTGGAGAACGTTGCGGCGGCAAATCTGATCCGCTTGCAGTAGAGAAGTCGTTTGGAAGTGACTACTGGATGACGAGCAGTCCAAAGCTGGCTGGCAAACGCATCGCGATAGTCGGTGCTGGGCCCATCGGGCTCGAGGCCGCGCTCTATGCATCAGCGCTCGGCGCCGATGTCCGCATCCACGAGCGCGGCCCGGTGGCCCGGCACATCGGCGAGTGGGGCCACGTCCAGCTCTTCACCCCGTTCGGAATGAACCACACGTCGCTGGGTCGGCGGATGCTTGAGGAGTCAGGCCACGAGCTCCCCGGCGACGACGCGTTTCAGAGCGGCGCCGAATGGCGAGAGACTTACCTGTTGCCATTGGCCGAGCGCGCGCTTCCAGATGATGCCCTGGTTCTTGGCGCATCCGTCGTCACAATCGGCCGCAGCGGCCTGCTCAAAGGCGAGGCGATCGGCAACGGCGTTCGCGCTGGGCGACCGTTCAGACTGCTCATCGAGCGCGACGGCGACGAAAGCTACGAAGAAGCCGATGTCATGCTCGACTGTTCGGGCAGCTGGGCGAATCCGAACTGGCTGGGCGTGGACGGTGTGCCGGCGCTGGGCGAGCGAGAGAGCCGGGACGCAATCGAATACCACCCCATCGATGTGGCGGGCGTCCGGCGCGACAGCTACGCTGGACGACGCACGCTCCTCGTCGGTGACGGTTTGTCCGCCGCCACCACCGTGGTGGCCCTCGCCCGCCTCGCCGCCGAGGATCCCGGTACTCAAATCGTCTGGGTTACGCGGAACGCCGACGCGACTCCTATCGCGCCGCTCGCCGACGACCCCCTGGCGCGACGCGTTCAACTGACGGAGGCGGCTAACCACATCGCTGCCGACTCCACATCGGGCTGCGAGTGGCTGCCGGGCTCCGCCGTTCACTCGGTCCGCTGGCTTGCTGACCTGCACCACTTCGAAGTCGTCCTCGAGACGCCGTCCGGTCGGCGATCATCCGAGTTCGACCGCGTCATCGCCAACGTCGGTTACGAGCCGGACAGCTCGCTGTACAAAGAGTTGCAGGTGCACGAGTGCTACGCCAGCCGCGGACCGATGAAGCTTTCCGCATCGATCCTCGCCGCCTCGGCCGATGCCGGTGGCGACTGTTTGCAGCTCGGCGGCTTCGGGCCCGAGGTGCTGCTCAACCCCGAACCCGGCTTCTTCATTCTCGGGATGAAGAGCTACGGTCGGAACTCGGCGTTTCTGTTGCAGACCGGTCACGAGCAGATACGCGACGCGTTTCGCTTGATCACGGAAGAGCCCGAGTTGGATCTCTATGCAGATCGAGATGTCACGTCGAACCTACAAACTTCATAGCGCGAGATCTTCACGGCGATGAGAGAATCGATCCCTTCCGAATCCAGAAGCAAGCTGATCGAGGTCGCCCGCGGCGATGCGCCGGCCGACCTGCTGCTCGAGAACGCGCGACTCGTCAACGTCTTCTCCGGCGAAGTGCACGATGCCGACATCGCCGTCTTCGGCGGCCGCGTGGCCGGGTTTGGCAAGTATGAGGCGACGGAGACCATCGATCTCGGCGGCGCCCACGTATGTCCCGGGCTGATCGATGCCCACGTCCACATCGAGTCGAGTATGGTGACCGTGCCCGAGTTCGCTCGCGCCATCATCCCCCGCGGCACCACCACGGTGGTCACCGATCCCCACGAGATCGCCAACGTGCTCGGCGTGCCCGGCATCCTCTACATGCTCGAATCGAGCGAGGGTCTGCCGCTCCGTGTCTTTGCCATGGCTTCGTCCTGCGTGCCGGCGACTCACATGGAAACTTCCGGAGCCAGCCTAGCGGCATCGGACCTCGAGCCCTTGTTCGAGCACCCCCGGGTCATCGGTCTGGCCGAGGTCATGAACTTCCCCGGCGTCTTCCTCGGCGTGCCCGAGGTGCTCGCCAAGATCGAGGCCGCCGGCGATCGACCAGTTGACGGCCACTCCCCCGGCCTGTCCGGCGCGCTGCTCAATGCGTACGTCGCCGCCGGCATCGGCTCCGACCACGAGTGTACCGGGATCGATGAAGCACGGGAGAAGCTCCGCCGTGGCATGCACCTCTTCATTCGCGAAGGGACGACGGCGCGTAATCTCGATGCGTTGCTGCCTCTGGTGACCCCGGAGAACGCGGCCAGCTGCTCGTTCTGCACCGACGATCGCCATCCCGAGGACCTCCTCGACGAGGGCCACATCGACGCACTGATCCGAATGGCCCGCGACAGAGACCTCGACCCCATGACCGCCATCCAGATGGCGACGATCAACACCGCCCGCTACTTCGGTTTGCCCGGCCTGGGCGCCGTGGCGCCTGGCTACCGCGCCGACCTCGTCGTGTTCGATGGCTTCGATGACTTCCGCGCCCGCATGGTCTTCAGCGAGGGCGCCCTCGTCGCCGAAGACGGCGAGTACAAAGGCGCCCGCCCGACGCCGCCATCCCCGCCCGGTAGCGGCGTCCAGGTCGACTGGGCGAAGACAGAACTTGCGGTCGCCGCGGACGGCGATTCGAGAGCAAGAATCATTCACGCGATCCCCGGCCAGATCGTGACCGATCAGAGCGTCGAAGAACTCACGATCGAAGGCGGAAACGCGGTCACCGATCCCGAGCGCGACCTTCTGAAGATCGCGGTGATCGAACGACACCGCGGAACCGGTAACGTCGGCGTCGGCTTCGTCCGCGGCTTCGGCCTGAAGCGCGGCGCCATCGCCTCCACCGTAGCGCACGACAACCACAACATCGTCGTCGTCGGCGCCACCGATGATGATATGCTGGCCGCGGCCCGCGCCGTTGCCGAAACCGATGGCGGCCAGGCGGTCGTCGCCGACGGCGCAGTCCTCGCCTCGGTCCCGCTCCCCATCGCCGGGCTGATGTCCGACCTGCCGTTGGAAGACGTGCGCGATCGCGTCGAAGCGATGGGCGCCGCGTCGAAGCAGCTGGGCGGAACGCTGCCCGACCCGCTCATGACCATGTCGTTCCTCGCTCTCGCCGTGATCCCCCAGCTCAAGATCACCGATCTCGGTCTGGTCGATGTGAACGAGTTCCGGATCGTGCCGCTGCTTGAGTCATAGAGCGAGTTGTCTGGCTGGATCATCTGCGGTCGAGCGTGACGGGAACCCCGCGCTTCATATCGCGCGGCACCGGGCATCCATCGCGGACGGGCCGCGGCGCTCCAAAGTCCGCTCTGGGGTTCCCGTCACGCTCGACCCTAACGTTCTTCAACTGTTGCGGGTCACAACAGCGGCCGGGTCCAGACTCTAGGAGGACCCTGGCAACAAGATAGTTCCCTCTGGCGGTACGAGACCCCGTTTGGGGAGGGCACGATTGGGTCCTCTGTCGGACACGCTGGGGTTTCGGGAGGGCGCGATTGGGGTCACGAGCGGACTTTGGAGCGCCACAGCCCGTGAAAGATGGTTGCCCGTCCAGCGCGATATGAAGCGAGGACCCCAATCGCGCCCGACCACACCCCGTTTCCAAAACCTACGAATATCAGCCTCACCGCTGTATACTTATAGCGACCCGCCGTAGTCTCTCCCGCGCCAACAAAGGATTCATGGACCGCCCCAATCGCGTATCGGTCATCATACCGGCCCGCAACGCCGCCGACTTCATCCGCCGCATAGTCGAAGCCGTCCTCGACCAGCGGCCACCGGATGTCGAGCTCGAGGTCATCGTCGTCGACGATGCCTCAGACGACGACACCGCTGCAGCGGCCCGTAACGCCGGCGCGTCCGTAGTCGATCTGAAGCCCTCTAAGGATGGCGGCAATCCCGCGGCGGCGCGCAATCGGGGCGCCGAACACGCGACCGGCGAGCTCCTCGTCTTCCTCGACGCGGACTGCACGCCGCATCCCGATTGGCTCACGACGATCATCGACGCCCATTCGAATGGCGAAGTCTGCGTCGGCGGCTCACTCGCCCTTCCTGGCGGCCTCTCCGCTTCTGCCCGCTGCGACTACTACTGCGGCTGGTATCACGTCCACCCATGGCGTCGCCCCGGAACCGTTTGGAGCCATCCACCCTGCAACCTGAGCGTTCGCCGTTCCGCCTTCGAGAAGACCCGTGGCTTCGATGAAAGACAGCCCCTCGCCTACGCTCATGAAGAGCTCGGTTGGCAAACCGACATACGGACGGCCGGTGGCCGCGTCTACTTCGAGCCGGCGGCGAAAGTCGATCACTGGAATCGACCCGGCTGGGGAAACCTCTTCAGACGGAACTACCGCTGGGGTTACAGCGCCATTCAGGCCAAGGCGGAGACCGGCAGCGCCCGTGCCGCCTGGCTGTATCGGCACCCCCGTCTCCTCATCTTCATGAGCCTGCCCCTTGCACCCATTCAAGCCGCCTATATCATCGGCTGCTGGTTGCGTACTGGCATTCTCGAGCCGCTGCTGATGTTCCCTGCCGTGATCGTGGCACGTTTCGCCCACGCGTTCGGCATGGCGTTCGGTGGCCTGAACTGGCTCGATCGCCGCGCCACGTCGGCGCCCGGCACCAGGCCGCGTTGGGAATAGCGCCCTTGATGTGAACAGCGTCCTTTTCATCTCCTACGATTTCCCACCCGCCGGAGGCGTAGGCGTTCAGCGCGTCGTGAAGTTTGCCAAGTATCTCTCGCGTCGTGGCTGGGAGGTGTCTGTCCTGACGACCCGCCACGGCCGCTCGGCCCCCCGCGATCCGTCGCTGCTGGGTGAGCTCGACGATGTCCAGGTCCACCGCACCTGGACGTTCGACCCTTTCCGTGCGTTGTCGGCACTCCGAACACCGATCTCCGCCAGGGGGCGGCGCCCGGGCCGCTTGCACGGAGATACCCTCTCCCTGTGGCACCCGGCGGCCTGGATCGTTCCCGACGCCAAGCTCCCCTGGGTCCCGTTCGGTATCGCCTGGGCACTAAGCCACGACGATGTGCGTCGCGATGTGGTGGTGTCGACGCTTCCGACTCCAACGGCAGCTATATTGGGCTCCGCGATTTCAACGACGTGGGACGTGCCCCATGTGATCGACTATCGGGATCCGTGGACGGGCGGCTTCTACTTGCCGGCTCGAGCCCGATGGTTGAGGAGGATCGAGTCCGCGTGGGAGCGGCGTCTGCTGAATCGTGCGGCTGCCGCCGTCATCGTCCCCGGCGTTCGTGAGCATCTTCCGTCAGTCGATACTCCGGTCACCGTGATCCACAACGGGTACGACGAAGAGGACTACATCGATACAACGCCCCTGCGACCGCCCGACGCCGACTTCGTGATCGCCCACATCGGAGTCCTCTGGAAGAAGAGAGACCTGACCCCGCTGCTGTCGGCCATCGACGCGCTGAGTCAGCGCAGTCCCGATCTCGGCCGTCGCGTCCATCTGCTGCAGATCGGACAAGTCGACGACCACGTCGCGCGGCAACTGGAGACGGCGGCGGCCCGCATTCAGGTGACGCGCATGCCGCATGTCCTGCACCGCCAGGCGATCGCCTACATGTTGGGCGCGGATCTTCTCTACTTGCCGACGGGCCACGATGGCATCCCAGGCAAGACCTACGAGTATCTTCGCAGTGGAACACCGATTCTTGGCCTGGGTGCTGAGTCGTCACATCTCGACCGACTCATGGCCGAGACGGGCGGTGAAGAGGTCATCGAACATCAGGACATCGAGCGCATCGCGACCTTCATCGAGAAGCTCATGACCGGCTCGACGTCCCGGCGACGCGTGTACGATCGCGCGCTGAGCAGCTACTCGCGAGAGGCGACCGCAGACAGCCTGGCGAGCGTGTTGGGTAACGTCATCGCGGCATCGAGCGACTGATCGAGATGGCCCGCCAAACCGTTCTGGTCGTCGCGCCACAACCGTTCTATGAAGAGCGCGGCACCCCCATCGCGGTTAAGCACTTGCTGACGGCGCTGAGCGAGCTGGACTTCGAGGTCGATGTGCTCACCTATCCCGTCGGTGCTTCGCCGGACATACCCAACGTGCGATACCTGCGGATCGCCAATCCGCTGCGTATCCGGAAGGTCCCAATCGGATTCTCGGTCAAGAAGCTCTGGCTTGATGCGCATCTCTCGATCGCCTTGCGTCGCCAGCTCGGCAAGCGGCGATACGACTACGTGCACGCCGTGGAGGAAGCGGCCTACCTGGCTGCAAACATCGCGCGACGGAGTGGCGTTCGGGTCATCTACGACATGCACTCGAGCATCCCCGAACAGCTGGCGGACCATGCGGTTCTGGGTAGACGGCCGTTGAGCTCCCTGCTGGGCACGATCGAGGGCCGCGTGACCCGTCGTGTCGACCGCGTCGCCTGTAGCACAGGTCTCGCCGACCATGTTCGCCGCCTGGCGCCGGAGGCTAGGGTACACGAGTGGCGTTTCCCGAGGCAGGTGCGGCTTGAGTCGGGCGATCGGGCGGATTTGCGAAGGAGCCTCGAGATCGGCGATGACCAGAAGGTGGTTCTCTACGCCGGCAATACAGAGGAATACCAGGGACTCGCTACCCTGACCGATGCTGTACCATTCGTGCTCGCCCGGGAGCCCAAAGCCGTGTTCGTCTTCGTCGGCGCCGACGGCGATGAAGCAGACGGCATCGAGAAGCAGCTCGCTTCGATTGCGCCGCCCACCGCCTACCGCCTGCTCGACCGGCAACCTCGCGAGAGGGCGCTCCAATACCTTGGCATCGCCGATATCGCGGTCTCGCCTCGATCGAGGGGCGACAATATACCGCTGAAGATCTTCGACTATTTGTGCGCCGGACGCGCCATCGTCGCCACCTCAATACCTGCCCATCTGGCCGTTCTTGGCCCTCAGACCGCCCGGCTGGTCGAGCCCCGCAGCGACGCGCTCGGGCACGCGCTCGCCGACTTGCTCGGCGACCCTGGCGAAATCGAGAGACTCCAGAGCGCGGCGGTGAGCTTCGCCGAACAGAACCTCTCCTGGGATAGCTTTCTCCAGTCCGTCAAAGATCTCTACTCGGAGTAGGCCGCCGTTCCCAGTATTGGCATTAGCCGGGGAACGGTTAATTTTCCGGTGATTCCAGATCAGATTCGTTGCCCGGACACCAACCGACGAGGGAGAGCATGCTCAGCAAGAAAATGGAAGAGGCGCTCAACGCCCAGATCAACGCCGAACTCTATTCGGCGTACATTTATCTGTCGATGTCAGCCTATTTCGAAGCCCAGGACTTTCCCGGCATGGCCGCATGGATGAGATCTCAGAACGACGAAGAGGTCGCCCACGCCATGAAGCTTTACACCTACATCGTCGAGCGCGGCGGCCGGGTCACCCTCGCCGCTATCGACGCGCCCCAGATCGAGTGGGATTCGCCCCTCGCCGTGTTCGAGCACGCCTACAAGCACGAACAGCATGTGACCAGCCTGATTCACAAGCTCGTCGCCCAGGCGATCGCCGAGGATGACTACGCCACCAAGAACATGCTCAACTGGTTCGTCGACGAGCAGGTCGAGGAAGAGGCTTCCGCCTCCGCTATCGTCGCCAAACTCAAGAGGATCGGCGACCACACGCCTGGCCTCATCATGCTCGATAAGGAGCTGGGCGGCCGCCAGAACGGCGGCGCGCGCGAGCACTAGTCTCGGGCTGGCATTTCTCACAACGGCCCTAACGGCCGCCCTTCGCATGCGGGGGCGGCCGTTTTGTCTGTCCCCCAACCCTGTGCGATAGGGCCACTTACGCCCCTCGGAACCGCGCCTGTGGCGGCGCTACAACTCAGGCATTTTGACTGACACCAATGCTTTTTGCCCGAATTCTGGCGGGGTCCTGACCGAATCGCCTCGGCCACCACCGATGGGTCCGTGCCGCTAATCTCTTGTTGTATAAGTAGTTAGGAAATCTGAAACATTTGTTTTCAGTCGGGGTGCCTTGTGGCACGTCTGGTGCCTCTTCTATGCCGCGTATTGCACGAAGGCCGACGCCCGATCCCCCCAGGGCGATGTAGATCCCCCCGCCAGAACACGTTAGGTATTTGACGTACGAGCTTATGAATCTGCTTCTCAGATATATCTCGACTTCGGAGCACCCGACCGTGCGGCTTTCCGCTTCGTTTCTACGGACGCCCTACCCGGCAGTTTCCCCAATCCTCACAGCGAGATAGTAGGATCCTTTCAGCCGCGCGGTCGGGATGCTCCGGCCGAACTATCAAGGGGCTCCAGTTGGAGCCCCTTGACGTTATTTCTTGTGTCTATTTAATTCTTCGCCCGTTAGCGCCCCCATCGTCTAGTGGCCTAGGATACCTGGTTCTCAGCCAGGAGACCGGGGTTCGACTCCCCGTGGGGGTATGATGGATGCCCGGACCGCTTAGCGGTCCGGGCTCTTTTTTTGTTGGGCATTCTCGAAGCCGATTCAACGATTGCGGATTCGAGAATTCGCGGAACCGGAAGTGGTCCGAACCCGCCCGGCCTTCCGCTTCCTCAATCCCGAATGAGGGAATCGTTGAATCCGCTTCGATAATTCCCAGCAGTCATTCGGCCCGTAGTGTTTCCACGGGGTCCAGTCGCGCCGCACGCCGGGCCGGTACCCAGACGGCTAGAAGCGACACGGCCACCAACACCGCCGGGGCCAGGACGAACGTCACCGGGTCCAGCGGTTCGATCTCGAACAGGAGATCGGCTACGAGCCGTGACAGATAGAGCGCCGCCGAGATACCCGCGACCAGCCCGAGCACGACCGGCCGCATCCCCTGCGCGAGCATCATTGCAAAGAGCCGATCGTTGGCGGCGCCGAGTGCCGCCCGGATTCCCAGCTCTTGCCGACGCTGCGCGACCGAGTTCGCAACCAGCCCGAACACCCCGACCGATGCCAGCAGGAGCGCAACAGCGCTGAAGATCCCGAGCAGCCAGGCGACGGAGCGCGACGTACCCAGCGCGTCAACCACGACATTCTCCACTGTCGTCACCTCGAAGACTGCCTGGTCGTCATCCACTCCCCACAGAGCATTCCGCGCCGCCTGCAGCGTCGCTCCCGGATCCCCGTCGGCCCGGCCCACGAAGGTCATCTGCCGCGGCCATGTCACCTGAGCGAACGGCAGATACATCTCCGGTCGCCCTTCCTCACGCAGGTCGGCGTGCCGAACGTCGCCCACCACACCGACGATCGTCCGCCAGGCGCGAGCAGTCGGAGACGACCAGGGGAGCGCGATTCGTCGTCCCAGAACGTCCTCGCCCGGCCAGAATCGCCGCGCCATCGCGGCGCTCACCACCACCACGGGCGTAGCGTCTTCGCGGTCGCTCGCCTCGAACGTTCGGCCCTGGAGCAGCGGAATGCCCATGGTTTGGAAGTACCCGGGAGAAGCGATGTTGGCGCCCGTGATCAGTCGCTGGTCGTTCTCGTTCGCAGCCCGGCCTTCGATCAGGAAATCCCAGAGGTTGTTGCGGCTGTTCAGCGGTAGGTCCAGGACGGCGCCGACGGAGGTTACGCCAGGTAGCGCCTCTAGACGCTCCAAAGCCGATTCGCGATAGGCCGCGACTTTCTCCCAGCTGTCGTATTCGGGTGTCAGCGAGACGGTCAACGCGAAGCGGCCTTCCGACGAGAACCCCGGATCCACCGAAAGCAATGAGGCCAGACTGCGGGTCATCAGTCCCGTACCCGTCAACACCACCAGCACCAGCGCCACCTGAGCGACCACCAGGGCCCGCTGGATCCGCTGTCGGCTGGCGCCTGCGGTCCCGCCACGACCACCCTCGCGCAGCGAAGTCGAGATGTCGGCTCGGGCGGCCTGGAGCGCCGGCATGAGGCCGAATAGGAGTCCTGTCAGTACCGCGATCAGGCCCGTGAAAGCCATCACGATCGGGTCGAGCTGGATCTGATCGATCCGCGGTACATCCGCCGGGGCCGCACCGCGCAGCAGGGCCATTCCGCTCACCGCCGCGATCAGGCCCAGGCCCCCACCCGCCAGTGCCAGTATGAGGCTCTCGCTTAGAAGCAGGCGCGCGACTCGAGCGCGACCCGCGCCCAACGCCGCGCGCACGGCAATCTCACGGTGTCGGGCCGCCGCACGCGACAGAAGCAGGTTCGCCACGTTGATACAGGCGATGAGGAGCATCAGCGCCACGGCGCCCATCAGAGCGTACATGGTCAACCGCAGATCGGGACCGTAACGATCCACCGGCAGTGAGACCAGTCGGGCGCCCACGTCGGCGTTTGATCGCGGATAATCTTCGGCCAGGCGCGCGGCGATCGCGTCGATCTCGGCGGAGGCTTCGCCCAGCCCAGCCCCCTCCGCCAACCGGCCGACCACCCTGAGCCCGCCTCTGTTCCGGCTCCACGTCGTCGCGTCCTGACGGAGCGGGGTCCAAAGCGCGATCTCATCGGTGGGGAACGTTACCCTCCGCGGCAACACACCGATCACCGTATGCTCCACTCCGTTCAGGCGTAGCGTGCGTCCCAAGATGTCCGGATCGCCGCCGAAGCGGGTCTGCCACGTGGGATAGGTGAGAATGACCACGCGGTCATTGGCGCCCGGCGCGTCCTCGCCTGGGGCAAAGCCTCGGCCGAGCGTCGGTCGCAATCCCAGAACGCCGAACAGGTTGCTCGTCACCTCTACGACGGCCACCCGCTGCGGCCGATCGATTCCGGTCAGCGTTTGGCCCTGGACGTAATACGCGGCGACATCGTCCAGCGTCTGGCTCTGATCTCGAAAGTCGATGAAGTTCGGGTAGGAGAGTGACAAGTTCAGCCACCCGCGCTCCGCATGCGTCCCGTAGAGCCGGACTAGCCGCTCCGGCGACTCGAATGGGAACGGCCGCAGCAGCAGCGAGTTTATCGCTCCAAAGATCGCCGAGTTCGCACCGATCGCTAGCGCCAGCGAGAGCACCACAGCCCCTGTTACCAGTGGCGTGGACAGCAGGCGGCGAACCGCGTAGTGAATATCCTTTAGCAACGGGCTCATTGTCTTAGCTCCCTCCATTGACGCGACGCATTATTGGACAGGCGGACTCGCTCTAGGGTTGGGAGGTTTTGGTGGGAATTGTCGAATCCAATTCGATGATTCCCAATCCCATTCCCTTGTGTAGCCCGTCATCGGTGGCTAGCCTCTCTCCAAACCCGCACCGGCGAGCTATCATGCGCAAAGGCTATCTCACCGCGGCATTAGTCATTCTCCTCGCATCCTGCGGAGACCAGACGGCTCCATCCGAGTTCTCGAGCCACTGGTGGAACCAGCCCGACGGCGACTGGGCAGGCCCCGACTACTGGGCCAACCGGCTGCAGGATTGGCGGGTGAAGGACAACCGTCTCGAGTGCGTCGGCGATCTGCCGATGCGCACGCTCCATCTGCTCACTCGTAGCCTCGGTGGGGGCGACGGCAGGTTCATGCTCTCGGTCGTCGTGGGTCTACCGGGGAGCGAGGACACGGACTCCGTTCTCGGGAGCGCCGGCTTTCTCGTAGGCGCCGGGCGCGGCCTCGATTATCGCGCCGCCGCCCTCATCCATCACAGCTACGGTCCGCTCGGCGGTCTTTACGCCGGGATCGATTCCGAAGGGCGCCTCTTCTTCGAGGACTTCACGGTCGAGGACGGACTCATTGCACTCAGCGAATCGGCGTTGGGCCCAGCTGACTCGGTTGTCCTCCGGATCGAGGGCCGACCCGCTGAAGGAGGCTATGGGCTCACTTTGTCTGCGACGGGGAATGGGACGGAGGTCGAGCTGCCGCTGCCCGATCTTGACCATGATCAACTCGAGGGCAGCGTCGCTCTGGTCTGCGACCCGGCGGAGTCCGGTGAGGCTACTTGGTTCAGGGACTGGCAGGTCGCCGGTGCCAAACTCGAGCTGTACCCGGATCGCAAACTCGGTCCGATCGTCGGCACCCAGCACACCCTCAGCCGCGGCACGCTCAGACTCACGGCTCAGCTCATGCCGGTCTCGCCCGATGACCCGCACCAGGTGGAGCTGCTCATCGAGCTCGATGGCGAGTGGGCGCCGATCGCGTTGGAGCCGGTACGGGCGCCGAGTTACACCGCCACGTTCACTATAGACGACTGGGACCCGACGGAGGACGTTCGCTTCCGCGTCGAGACCATCCTTGGACGTCGGATCTGGCATCCCACGGTGTATGCGGTGGATGGCGTGATCCGACGCGACCCTGTGGACGAGGACGACGTTGTCGTTGCCACCTTCACCGGCAACCACAACGTCGCTTCCAGCGTCGATCGGGGATACTTCGATTGGAGCTCGGGCCTCTGGTTCCCGCATGCCGACATCGTAGACCACGTCAAAGCGCACGACCCGGACTTCCTCTTCTTCAGCGGCGATCAGATCTACGAAGGCGCCAGCCCGACCCGCGCCGACTTCCAGAGCCCGTTCCGCGATTACCTCTACAAGTGGTACCTCTGGTACTGGGCCTTCGGCGAGCTCACGGCGGGGATTCCCAGCGTGACCATCCCGGATGATCACGACGTCTACCACGGCAACGTCTGGGGCGCCGGCGGCGTGGCGACGCCGCCCGGTCTGTCCGGCGCAGCGGCTCAGGACGCCGGCGGCTACAAGTTGTCGCCGGAGTTCGTCAACATGGTGCAGCGCACCCAGACTTCCCACTTGCCCGTCCCCTACGACGCGACTCCGGTCGAGCAGGACATCGACGTCTATTACACCGACATCCTCTATGGCGGCGTCAGCTTCGCCGTGATCGAGGACCGCAAGTTCAAGTCGGCGCCGAAGGCGCTCCTCCCCGAGGCGGAGATCTGGAACGGCTGGCCGCAGAACCAAAGTTTCGATGCGAAGACGGGCGCCGATGCGCCCGGTGCCAGGCTGCTGGGCGAACGGCAGCTCGAGTTTCTTGATGCCTGGGCAAACGACTGGAGCGATGGGACCTGGATGAAGGTCGTCCTTTCCCAGACGATCTTCGCCAACGTCGCGACTTTGCCCGACTCCGCGATGAGCGGCGCCGTCATTCCGCGGCTGCCCCTTCTTCCGCCCGGTGCCTATGCCGAAGGCGAGAAGTTCGTCGCCGACCTGGACTCGAACGGCTGGCCGCAAAGTGGCCGCGACGCGGCGCTCCGCGCCATGCGCAAAGGCTTCGCCGTCCACCTCGCCGGCGACCAGCATCTCGGCAGCACGGTGCAGTACGGAGTCGATGACTGGGGGGACGCCGGGTTCGCCTTGTGCGTGCCCTCCATCGCCAACTTCTGGCCGCGCCGCTGGTTTCCACCGCAGCCCGGCGCGAACCGCGATCCCGATAAGCCGCGCTACACCGGCGACTTCGAGGACGGCTTCGGCAACCGGATCACCGTCTACGCCGTATCGAATCCGCATACCTGGGGCAGGGAACCGGCGCGCCTGCACGATCGGGCGCCGGGGTACGGCATAGCGCGCTTCTATCGTCACATTCGCACGATCAGCCTGGAGAACTGGCCCCGCTGGGCCGACCCGGGTGTCGATGAGCCCTATCCGGGATGGCCTGTGGTGCTCGAGCAGACGAGCAACTACGGCCGTCAGGCCTACGGCTATCTACCGCGAATAGAGGTCAGCGGCATGCGTGACCCGGTGATCCAGATTGTCGACGAAGGATCGGGCGAAGTGGTTTACACGCTCCGCATCGTCGGCGGAGAGTTCACTCCCAAGGTGTTCGCCGACGGAAGCTACACCGCGCACGTCGGCGAGCCGGGGACCGAGCGGATGAGGACGCTGACCGGACTGCGACCAGCGGCCGAAGGCGCGACCGTGAACGTCGCCTTCTAGGTTCCTCCCGCCATCATCAGCGATTTCGCCTCGCCCTTTTCCAGCGCCTCGATCGCGCGTCTCAACACGCGATCCCGGCCCGAGGCGAAGTCGCGTCCCCGCAGCCTGACGGCGATGTCTGGTTTCACGCCGCTATCCTCGACCATCTCGCCGCTCGGCAGCCACATCACCGTCCAGGAGAACGAGACGATCGCCTCGCTGGGTAGCTCCCAACCGGCGGTCCAGCCGCTGCCGCCACCGCTCGGTTCCGGCCCGATCAACAACGCGCGATCGGCGCTCTGCAGTCCGCCGGCAAAGCCCTCGCAGGCGCTGAAGCATCCCCGGTCGATGAGTATGACGACGGGTCCCGCGTAGACGGGATCTCTCGGCTGCGCGCGCAGTGGGATCCGGGATACGGTCTCGCCCGTCTCTTCATCCACGAACTCCGCGGCTCTCCTCTGGCCGGGTTGCCGTTCCTGTACGTAGCCTAAGACCGCCTCCTGACCCAGGAAACGGCCGGCCGAGGTGAGGAACGCATCGGCGGTGCCGGCGTGGGTCTCGCGCACATCGATGATCAGGCCCGGCGCCTCCATCAGCGGCGCCAACGCTTCATCGAACAGCGCCACCGTTGTCGCCGCATCGACGTACTCGAAGCTGGCCATCCGCAGGTAGCCCCACCCACCATCCAACGTCTTCGACCAGGCGACCGTCGACCGCTCATCCGGAGCGCTGGCGCTCACGTAGGCCGGCCGCGCCACCAAGACCGTATCCAGCTTTCGACTCGGTGTCCGCAGTTGCAGCTCCACCGGCTGCTGCGGCGGTCCCATCAGCAGCCGCTCGTCACAGACGAAGTCCCGCCACTGTTCGGTGCTTCCGGAGATCCGTCGCATCCAATAGTCTCGAACCGCGTCTATCGGCTCGCCATCGACGGCCACCAACTCGCTACCCGGGAGGATCTCGCGGAGCGTCTCATCCGTCGTATCCCTCGACACGATATACACGTGAGGGGTCGGCTGCTCGCCGGGCGTGCGGCTCAGACGTTCGCGTAGCGTGCGCAGCTCGATGGCGGGCGCGGTCTGCCGGACTTCGGGGTAGTACCGGAGCCTCGCCTGCCCGTCGCCCAGCGTCGCCAGGAAGCGGGCGATGACGTCCGCGCACTCACCGGGGTCCTCGGTGTTCTTCGCCCGATTCTCCAGTCGCTTGAACTCCCGCTCCAGGTCGACCGAGTTCGACCTGAAGATCGCGAACGACCACGTGTCTTCCACCAGATCGCGCGTCTTCTTCAGGTCCTTCTCGCAATCGACCCTAGGCGGCTCTTGTGGGAGTGCGGAACGTGGAAGTGCGACACACAGCGCGGTAATCAGCAAGGCCGGAACCGTACGCATACGACACCTCTGTATCCGAGTGAGGTTGGTGCTTGGGGCTATCTGTCAGGGAGCGCTGCCCGCAGCGCCCCCGGATTGTCTCCCAGTGTCTCGCGTACGGTACCTCTAAGCTAGGGCACGTCGGTTCCCGTGGTCAATGATAACGTTTCACCTCGAGGGCGGGTGATCCCGTGGACCCCAACGTGCGTATTCCGCTCCTGCAGACACGCGACTCGTCCAGGCAGAGTCATGCGCAGTGTTTGTCGCTCAGACTGTTTCGTTGCAGACGCCCGATAAGTGGTGGTATACTCTACGGGTTCGTGCCCTAACGTCTCCCCGCCAATCACCAGTTCGGACCGCGAAGAACGTGTTAGACGCTCATCGATGGATTGCCATGTGGGATGATAAGTCGCAGACCGAAATCCAGAGCGAGTATGAGCGAATCGGCTATCAAGAAGGCAAACGCTGGCCATTCCCCGACAACATCGATGACCCTGCGGCATTCCTTAAGCTGTTGCGTCGCGTGCCTGATGGCGCCGGCTTGAGCGGACACCTCAAAGCTCTGAGTGAAGCCGCGGAGAAGAATCGAGTTGCCGCCTAACAATCGTTTGCAGCGGATGCGCTACGCATTGTAGTAGGCTCTTTTGTATGGTTGTTCCTGCGACGCCGCGACTCCGTCACGGCGCCGCTGAAAGATGAACTGGTAGAACGCGTCTCTAGCTTCGGAGCAAACCGTGGCGACGACTCAAGAGCAGAACAAGGCCGTGGTGCGGCGCTACATCACCGAAACGGATCGAGGGAACTTCGAGATCGTCTTCGACGTGATGACCGAGGATGTCCGGTGGCACTTAGGTGAGGCCGCATTGGACCGCGACGCCCTCCTGGCTGCGACCAGGTCCTTCTATGCTGGCTTCCCTGATCTATCGCATGAATTCGAGGATCTCTTAGCTGTGGACGACCGCGTTGTATTGCGGGCGGTTGACTGCGGAACGCACGCCGGAGAGTTCATGGGGCTCGCGCCGACCGGTCGATCGGTGAGATTCGGGATCATCGCGGTGTTTCGCTTACACGAAGGTCGGATAGCGGAGGCATGGGAAGAAGCTGACCTGCTGGGTCTACTCGGTCAGCTCGGTGTGAAGGTTCCACCGGACGCCGCCTAATAGGCGTTTGCAGCAGACGCTCCACGCATCGCCGTAGCCAGGATCACGCACAATCACACGCCAAAAAAGGAGGAGACCTCATGCCGTTCGATCCCGATGGACTATCCCCGACTGATATCGCCGAAATCAATCGGATGTATGACTCCTTCTGTCCGGCGCTGGTATCGGGAGACTGGGACACTCTGCTGGCGCTCTATACCGACGATACCGTTGTGATGCCTCCTCACTCTCCCCCGATCATAGGGAAGGACGCTGTGCGAGAGTGGGCCGCCAACAGCCCCGCCTTCAAGAGATTCTCGATCGACGTCGCTGAGATCGTGGGCGAGGGGAACGTGGCGTTTGTGCGAGGCCAATACAACATGACGATCGAGGTCCCCGGGGTCCCCGACCCGATCGACGACGTCGGGAGCTTCATCGAGATACGTGAGAAGCAGGCCGATGGCCGCTGGCTCCTTGCGCGGGACATCTTCAAATCCGACCTGGCGCCCGGCGAGTAAGATGGCGCTTTGCTCGCGTCGTCCTTGGCGCACAAACGCCGGCGTCCAGTAATTGAAACCAGAGACTTTCACCGATGACGCGCTCAACCTGAGGAGATCTCGTGGCAACCACGTACAAGCTGCCCGTCGCTGGCGAGGCGGTGGAATCGGGCCAGATCGACGATGTGACCAGCCCGTACACCGGAGACGTCGTCGGTCACGTTCCCCTCGCCACAGAGGAACAGCGCGAGGCCGCGACCGTCGCCGCCCAGGAAGCCTTCCAGGAGATGCGGGGGCTGACGCGACGCGCCCGGGCCGAGATCTGCCACGGTGTCGCCGACGGCATCCGCAAACGCCACCGCGAGCTGGCCGAGATGATGGTCGCCGAGTGCGGCAAACCGATCCAGTTCGCCACCGGCGAGGTGAACCGCGCGGTTCTGACTTTCACGCTGGCGGCGGAAGAGGCGAAGCGGTTAGGTGGCGAAGTCGTGCCCATCGACATCGAGCCTCGGGCCGAAGGCTACACCAGTCTCTACTACCGATTCCCAATCGGCCCCATCATCGGCATCGCGCCGTTCAATTTCCCCCTCAACCTGGTGGCGCATAAACTGGCCCCCGCCATCGCCGCCGGTTGCAGCATCGTCCTCAAGCCGCCCCAGCAGGCGCCCATCACCAGCCTCAAGCTGGCCGAGATCTGCTACGAGGCAGGTCTGCCGCCCAAGGCGTTCAGCGTCTTGCACAGTACCGTCGATGTGGCGGAGCCGATGGTGCGGGACGATCGGTTCAAGTTGCTCAGCTTCACCGGATCTGCCGCCGTCGGTTGGCACCTGAAGTCCATCGCTGGCAAGAAGAAGGTTGTCTTGGAATTGGGTGGCAACGCCGGCGCCATCGTCCACCAGGATGCCGACGTCGACTGGGCGGCCCAGCGCTGCGCCATGGGCGGCTTCGCCTACGCCGGCCAGGTCTGCATCGCCGTGCAACGCGTCCTGGTGCATCGCTCTATATATGACAGCTTCTCCGAGAAGCTGGTCGCGGCGACCGAAGCGCTCAAGGTCGGCGACCCGTCGGACGACGACACAATCATCGGACCCCTCATCGAGCCCCGCCACGTCGACCGCGTCATGGACTGGATCGCCCAGGCGGAGGGTGGCGGCGCCAAGACCCTCACCGGCAACAAACGCGATGGCTCCCTCGTCTGGCCCACCGTGCTCACAGACACGACGCCCGACATGAAGGTCGAGTGCGAAGAGATCTTCGGCCCCGTCATCACCGTGCGCCCCTACGACGACTTCGATGCCGCCATCAGCATCGTCAACGACTCGCCCTACGGGCTACAGGCCGGCGTCTTCACCCACGACATCCGCCTCATCGACCGGGCCTACCGCAACCTCGAGGTCGGCGGCGTGGTTGTGAACGACTTCCCAACTTTCCGAGTAGACAACTTCCCTTACGGCGGGGTCAAAGACAGCGGTCTCGGGAGGGAAGGACTACGAAGCAGTCTTGAGGATATGACGGAAATACGGATGTTGGTGCTCAACCTGCGGCGCTGATCCAGGCGTGTGGCTTCCGGGCGGCTAACCTGGCCAGGCCACGTTCGCCTTCCGACTCCTCGAACACGCCTTCTTCATAGAGCAGGGTCTCGAATGACGAAAACTCTGCGCGCAGCTCGCCGCGTTCGAGCGCGAACTCACGACGTATGTCACCACCCAGCAACTCGATCTCGTCCACGGTCATCGTCTCGAACAACAACAGGCCGCCGGGCTTCAGCGCCCGCTTGAACGCGGGAAATAGAGAGCGAAGCAAGAACCGGTTGTTGATGATTAGATCGAAGCGCTCATCCTTGAGGATGAAGCACTCCAGATCGGCGTGCACGATGTGAATGCGTAGCTTCTCGGCCCGGGCGCGCTCCGCCAACCGCTGCAGCCCTTCCCACGAGATGTCGATGGCGATGACGATGTAACCGAGGCGGGCGAGGTGGATGGCGTTGCGGCCGGCGCCGCAGGCCACATCGAGCGCGAGGCCTGGCGGAGCGAGCCAGGCCTCGGCTTTCTTCAGGATCGTCGCGGGCTCGTCGATGTCCGCCCAGTCGCCGATCCGATATCTCTCATCCCAACGGGCGCGGTCGTCCTCCGACATGCTCGCCTCGAAATCGACCGCCGCTAGAGCAGCGGGTTCTTCCGCGGCCCCGTCGGGTCCTTCCTCGGCAAGATGTGCTTCCAGGTCCAGCCACCGCGCTCGCCGAACGCCCGGGTGCGCCGCGCGAAGTCGAACACCTTGCCGTCCCTAATCTCGGTATCTTCTTGTATCAGCGTGACTACGGCGCCTTCGAGCGCTGCGGGGTCCAGACCCAACGCATCGCACGCCCGCTTCATGGCGGTGGCGAAGTCGAACGCCACCACCTTCGCGTGCAGCTGCTCGGCGGTCCCCAGGTACTCCTTACGCCTGAAGATCACTCGGTACAGGTTGGGTCGCTTCTCGTCTTCGCTCATCTGGCTATCACGCAACCGGTCATGTATTGGTCATCTTCCCCGGGTCGAGAGCCTCCGCGGCTTCTTCATCTGTCATCAGTCCTTCTTGCACCACCAGCTCGCGCACCGTGACATTCTTCTCCAACGCCTTCTTCGCGAGCTCTGCGGCTTTGTCGTAACCGAGGGTTGGAGCGAGCGCCGTCGCTAGGGCCGGGCTACGCTCTGCATACCCCAGACAGACCTCCCGGTTCGCCTCGATTCCGGAGACGCACTTGTCGACGAACACGTCCGCGGCGTTGCCGAGGATCGTCGCCGACTGCAAGAAATTGAACGTCATCACTGGGATCATCACGTTCAGCTCGAAGTTGTCGAACTGACCGCCCACCATGATCGTCGTGTCGTTACCCATCACCTGCGCGCAGACCTGGCGGACCGCCTCCGACATCACCGGGTTCACCTTGCCCGGCATGATCGATGAGCCGGGCTGCGTTGCTGGGATCGAGATCTCGCTCAGCCCGGTGCGCGGACCCGACGCCAGCCAACGAACGTCGTTGGCGATCTTGCTCATGCTCACCGCCACCGTGCGCAGCGCACCGCTTGCCTCGACCAGCGCGTCACGCGCCGCCTGCGCCTCGAAGTGGTTCGCCGCCTCGATGAACTTGTGATCGAACTGCTTCGACAGCTTGTCGCAGACCTTGGGCGCGAACTTCGGGTGCGCGTTGATTCCCGTGCCCACTGCGGTGCCGCCGATCGCCAGCTCCGACAGATGGGGCAGCGCGTTCTCGATCCGCTTGATCCCATGCTCGATCTGGCTGGCGTAACCGCCGAACTCTTGGCCCAGCATCACCGGCGTCGCGTCCATCAGATGCGTGCGCCCGGTCTTCACAACGTCCGCGAACTCTTTCGCCTTCGCTTCCAGCGCTTCCTGCAGCTTGCGCAGCTGCGGCAGCGTGTCCTGGATGACCGCGCCCGCCGCCGCGACGTGCGAGGCGGTCGGGATCACGTCGTTGCTCGACTGCCCTTGGTTCACGTGGTCGTTCGGGTGGACTTCTTTCGAACCGATGTCGGCGCCGAGAATCTGCGACGCCCGGTTCGCGATCACCTCGTTCGCGTTCATGTTGGTGGACGTACCCGACCCGGTCTGGAAGATGTCGACCACGAACTGGTCGTCCCACTTGCCTTCCATCACCTCTTTGGCGGCCTCTTCGATCGCTTTGGCCCGCCGCTCGTCCACCACCCCCAGCTCCATGTTCACCTGCGCCGCCGCCATCTTGATGGCGCCCAGCGCGGCGATGAAGCGGCGCGGGAAGCGGAGGCCACTGATCGGGAAGTTCTCCACCGCCCGCTGAGTCTGCGCCCCGTACAGGGCCTCGGCGGGCACCTTCATCTCGCCTAACGTGTCACGCTCGATCCGATAATCGCTCTTTGCCATCCCTGAGCTCCGTTTCTCGCACACGGGCTC
>JBDHJS010000055.1:0-20628 GCA_039586795.1 Gemmatimonadota bacterium | reverse complement strand
AACGAAAAAGAAGGATGGCAGGAAGATCGCCACGGTCGCGACGATGGCGCCCGGCATACCGGCGATGACGAACCCGATGAACGTCGCCGTCGACAGCACCGGGCCCGGCGTGAACTGACCGATGGCGACAGCGTCGAGTAGTTGTTGATCCGTGAGCCACCCGTACCCGGCCACGAGATCGCCATGCAGAAAGGCGATTAATACGTAGCCGCTGCCATAGAGGATAGCCCCCACCTTGAGGAAGAAGAGCCCCAGCTTCCACAACGGCACAGCCGCCACCGCAGCGCCGATACCGGCACCCAACGTTCCCAGTCCAGCCGCTTTGAGCGACGGAGCGCCCAGCGGCAGCACCTGAAGCGCGGCCCCGTTCCCAATTCGACCGCCGAGGCTCAGCCACAACATGCCCAGGACCCCACCAAGCAAAAGAGCGAGAACCTCGTTGAGGCCGGCAAGGACAGCGACGAACACACCAACGCCGATCACCACGACGCGAACGTTCTTCACAGCCGACCGGCCAAGCCGCCAGACCGCGCCGAGGATGATCGCGATCACCGCCGGTTTGATGCCGTCGAGGAATGGCGCCGCCGCCGGCAACGCCCCGAATTGCACATAGAGCCAGGCCAGCAGACCGGTGATGAGGGCCGCGGGCAGAATGAAGCTGACACCAGCTACGACGAGACCCGCCCACCCCGCACGTTCGTACCCTACGTGCATCGTCATCTCGGTGGAGTTTGGCCCAGGAATCAGGTTGGTCGCACCAACCAGGTCGAGAAAGTGCTCCGCCGTCATCCACCCGCGCCGTCGCACCACCTCGTCCTCGTACATAGCGATATGCGCCGCGGGCCCACCAAACGCCACACAGCCCAACTTCAAAAAAAGGCGAGCAAGCTCGCCGAGTCGCCCCGTCAGACCCATGATCTGCAGTATCTCCCTACGCGCCGAGGTTCTGCCTCAAACCGGAACCCGGGAACGTCGCCATACGATAGTCGACCGTAGAACGTCGATCGCCGAATTGTCCTCGAACGTCGAGCGGCGGCTGTCCGCTGTTGGCTGTCCAGATCAAGAACGTCGTAAGAAGAGAGTCGAACGTCGACCGCCGAAACGGCCGAGAAAGGCCCTACCCGTACACCACCCTACTACGCTCAAACAAGAGCCCACTCCCCTCATCGAGCCCCAAAAACACCGGCTCCACCCGGGTCTCCTCCAGCGGCGTCCGTATCGCCGAAAAACTCGGCCCCAATCCTCCCAACAACAGCGGCGAGTGCGTTAGCAACAATTCGTGGACGAGTCGGTCGCGCAGCGCCAGGCCCATGAGATGCGGCCCGCCTTCAAACCCAATCGTCATGATACCACGCCGATAAAGCACGTTCCACATATCCTGCAGCGGCGACTCGGCGCTCACCACCGTCACATCATTGGTGAGAATTCGCAGTTCCTTCGCCCTATCCGCCGCCTTCTCGCCGATGAAGATCGCGGTCTTCACCTCGTCCATGAAGAATACCGGCAGATCCCCTGGTATATCACCCGAGTTCGAGAAGAAGACGTTGAGCGGCGCGTCGTTCCCTTTCTCCTTCCGCCGGCGATGCACGAGCTCGCTCTGGCCGGGCACGCCCACCGTGCGATCGCCGCGCAGCGTGGCTCCACCGACTAGGAAGGCATCGACGGTGGCGCGCAATTCGAGCTGACCAAACCGATCGGACGGCACGCCGGACATGCGCCCGACGCCTCCTTCCAAGGAGTCTATCGCCCTGCCATCCTTCGATTGGATGAATAGGCCATAGGTATACGGTACCTGGTCGTGGTCGGCGCGTATCAGCCCGTCTTCGTCCGGTGTGAGGTCACCCCAGATCGTGCGACGGCCGGCACGCAGCAGTTCGTCGTCGCGAGCGTTGTGAAGGATTTTCAGTGGCTCGAATTCCAGTTCACGTTCCATTGCTATGACTTCGTTCACCCACCCCGATCTAAATGTTCTAGAGTAGCGACTCCGGTGCTATCATCCACTGCACGCGCCACACCGGTCCGGCACCCGCGTTTCCTTCGCCTCGTCGCAGGCAAAGCACCCCACATTCCGGAAACGCGAATAGCTCGAGGCCCGCGTCACCCGCCACAAGCCGGGAAGCCAGGCGATTCAGGTGCGGCAGATGACCGACCAGCATCAGGTCGCTCGTCGCTCCGGAAGTCAGCGCGTCCGCCAGCCCCTCGACGTCATCGAGGGGTTCCAGGTTCGGGACCTGAGTGACGGGGGCGGAGAGACCGGCGCCCTCGGCGATGATCTCCGCGGTCTGGCGAGCACGGAGCTTGGTGCTGTGCTGGACCCCGGCGAGGCGGAGATCGAGACCGCCCAGAAAGCGGGCGACGCGACGGGCCATCTCAGCGCCCGCTGCGGTCAACGGCCGCTCCGGATCCTGCTGCTTCGCCTGCGCTTCGCCGTGGCGAAGCAGATAGAGATTCACGGTCGCATCTCCCTGTCGGAATTGAGGTTGCCCCGTGTTCCTTGAAGAAGATACGAGACACCTCCGGCCCTGTCGACGCTCCACTACGACGGCTCGGCTGACCCGGCTGGTCGCACGCCAGCCCGTGTGGTACCTTCGAGTCCTGTCCCTCGTGCCCGTCCATACCCATTGCCCAGGGTCGGAGGAACTGCCGCCGCGGCGCGGACGTTCCTGCTGTCGTGCCCGGCGTCGGTCTCGCGATGTCGCTGAACAAGAAGTGGATGCGCTGATGTTATGAACGGCCTCGTTTTGTCTGGTGGAGGCGCGCGTGCTGCCTACCAAGTCGGTGTACTGACCTGTATCGCGGAACGGGCACCTGACGTCCAGTTCCCGATCATCACCGGCGTCTCGGCCGGCGCCATCAATGCCACGTTCCTAGCCGGCCATCAAGACAGCGGACCGCCGGTGCTCGATGAACTGGCAGCGGCGTGGCGAAATCTGACCGTCGACCAAGTCTTCTATACAAACATCGGTGCGATCGGCAAAACCATCGTGCGCGGATTGTGGACGATGGGCCGCATAACCCCGCGCGATCGAACGGAGAAGTCCGGAGCGCTTTTGGACACGCGACCGTTGCGCGAGTTTCTAGACGGTTGCCTCGACGTCGACGGGATAGAGACGAACGTGCGCCGAGACCGGCTGACGGCCCTCGCGCTCACGACCACGCGTTATTCCACCGGACAGACTGTCACGTTCGTTCACGGCAGCGAGGGGATTCCAACCTGGGAACGCGCCCGTCGTACCGGAAAGGGCACAAAAATCACTGTCGACCATGTGATGGCATCAAGCGCGCTCCCTCTGGTCTTTCCCGCGATCAAGGTGGACGGTGAGTACTACGGTGACGGTAGCATCCGACAGGCCGCCCCTCTGGCACCCGCCGTTCATCTGGGTGCCAAACGACTGCTCGCCATTTCGACACGCTATGCGGCGACGCTGGAAGAGGTAAAGGCGCGTGCTTCTACGTATTACCCATCGCCGGCACAAATTGCCGGTACGCTGTTCAACACGATCTTTCTCGACACGCTGGAGCAGGATGCCGAACGACTACGCAGGTTGAACGACGTTCTGGACGCGCTGCCCTACGGAATCCCGAATCCAAGAGGGCTTCGTCCACTCAAGCTGCACATCGTGCGTCCGTCCCGCGACCTAGGGGTGATGGCCGCCGGACACAGGAAGCTGCTGCCCCGGTCGCTACGCTTCCTACTGCGCGGCACAGGAGTAGAGCGCGTTCAGGCCGGCGATCTACTGAGCTATCTGATCTTCGGTGAGCCCTACCTGAGCCAAGTGATCGAGCTAGGGTACGAGGACGCCCGAGCACGCTGGGACGAATTCGAGCGTTTCTTCATGGACGATTAGTACTCATTAGTCGATCAGTAGCGTCGGGTGCCGTTTGTAGAAATGCGTTGCTTCCTGGTAGGCGCGGGCGACGGCCAGCGTTTCCGCCTCGCCATACAGCCTGCCCATGAAGCTGAGGCTGGTCGGCGTCCCATCCTCTCTGAAGCCGTTCGGCAACACCACGCAGGGATGACCCGTCAGGTTGGTCAACGTCAGGTTGTTCCCACCGTAAGATGGGACGACGTAGACGTCGATATCCGACATGAGCTCCGCCATCTTCTCGAGGGCCAGCGTTCGGACGCGGTTGGCCTGGATATACTCGACGGCCGGTATGAACCGTGATGTCCTGAAGGAGTTCGGCCAGGCACCGCGGTCCTGCCTCTTGAGTAGATCGTCGCGGCCGTTCCGCGTGAGGTCATCGAACGCCGCGGCGGCTTCGGCGCTGAGGATGATGCGCATGGCGCCGATCGGCAGCTCCTCGGGAAGCTCGATGGGGATCAGATCGACGCCCAGCGCCCGCATCACGTGCAGCGAATTCAAATCGAACTGCTGCCACTCGGGCTCGCGCTCCCGCTCTTCCTCGAATGCGCTGACGACGTACCCGATGCGTAGCGAATGAATATCCATGTCGGCGTTCCAGGCGAACGGCTGATCGACCACCGATAGATCTTGTCCGTCCGGACCGTAGATCGCGTCGAACACTAGGGCGCAGTCTTCAACGCTGCGACAGATCGGCCCGATCTTGTCCATGCTCCAGGAGAGCGCCATGGCGCCCGACCGACTCACGCGCCCGAAGGTGGGGCGTAGCCCGGTCGTTCCGCACCGGGTGCACGGCGAAACGATGGAGCCTAGTGTCTCCGTTCCGATTCCGAAGCCGATCAGTCCGGCGGCCGTCGCCGCTGCCGATCCGGCAGACGAGCCGCTCGATCCCTGCTCGTAGTCCCACGGATTTCGCGTCTTTCCACCGTACCAGACATCGCCCATCGCCAACGCGCCAAGCGTTAGCTTGGCGATGAGCACCGCGCCCGCCTCCTCCAGACGCTGCACCACGGTGGCGTTCTCCTCGATCATCTGGTCCTTGAACGGCATGGCGCCCCACGTGGTGGGATAGCCCTTCACCGACAGCAGGTCCTTGGCGCCCCACGGGATGCCGTGCAGCGGCCCGCGGTAATGGCCGGCGGCGATCTCCTCGTCGGCGCGCCGCGCCTGTTCCATCGCCAGCTCGTACGTCGGGTTGATGGTGCACTCGAGCTTCGGCCCGTAGCGACCGAGACGGTCCATGTACATCTCGGTGAGTTGCACGGACGTGATCTGGCGTGTCTCGATCAGCTTCGCGAGGTGAGTGACGGGCCAGAACGCGACGTCTTCCAGGTTGGAAGGAAAGCTGTCGATGGTGACGCTGCTGCGCGTCGACACACCATCGTTCGCGCTGGCGGTGTGTCCGGGCGGCACCGGATCGAAGTAGAGCGCGGGAGAGATGCTGTTGGGCAGCTCGACCTCGCGTAACTGCTCGAAGGCGCGGAGGCGGCTGTTGAGGCCGCGGAGCATCAACTCGCGTTCTTCCTCGGTGAATTCCAGGCCGGCGATCTGTTCGGCCTCGTCGAGCAGGTCGGCCGTTATGCGCGGTTCCTCCTCCTCCTGGAGCCTTGCCCAGAGAACGCCCGGGAAGAGGGATGAGCCGAGGCCTAGGGTGGAGAAGTAGGCTAGGAAGCGGCGGCGGTCGAGGTCTAGACGGGATGACATGGTCGCTCCTGGCGAGGTGAACATTGAACATTGGGCATGGACCAGCTGAACATGGGACGAAACTACTGCACAGGACCCAGCGTGGGCAAAGCCATCAATGTTCACATGTTCCGTGAACAATGTTCAATGTTCATTTGAGGGTCTACCACGGCGGCCCGCCAGCGATCAGGACTCACTACGGCGCATCAATAAAAACGCTGACCCACGTCTGTAGATTCAGCACCGCAGAAAGCAACGCAACGTTCCGCCGTTCACCCGCCTGCACACGTTGCCGGAGCTGGCTCACCGCTCTTGGATCGAACAGCCCGGTGCGGCGAAGCTGAGTGGTATCCAGCGCGCATTCCGCCCAATCGGGCAAGCGCTGTTTTGCGATCCAGCGCTCGTAAGGAACACGCAGCGGCTTCTTGCGCCGGGTGCGAGCTGCTTCCGGCACGATGTGCATTCCGGCCTGTCGCAAAAGATACTTCTCCGTCCCGTCGCGCAGCTTGATGTCGCTCGGCAGGGCGGCGCAGTACTCCCAAAGCAGATGATCGAGAAGCGGCGGGCGAGCCTCGACAGAATGTGCCATGCTGTGTTTGTCGAGCCCTTGAATGATGTAGTCCGGCATGCGTGTTCGCGACTGAAGCCAAAGGAGTTGGCCGAATTCCGGCTGACCGCGAACGCAGGCCAGCCAATCCTCCCAACCATCGATGATCGACTGTCCGGCATCGGCGCCGACTGCGGAGCGCACGTCCGACGACAGCAGCTCTACGCCGACATCGCAATCACCGATGCGGATGAGTTCAGCAAACCGTCGGTGGAGGCGTGTCTCTTCACCACGAGTGGAGCGCAGCAGCGCGCGTCCAGATTGGCCTATTGCGCGAAGCGTGCCACTGCCGGCAAACGCCCGACGCAGCCCAAGCGGCAGGCGCGAGATCGCTGATTGCAGCCGACCGCTCTGATTCTTGCGGTGCCAGCCGTAGCCACCGAGCAGTTCATCCGCCCCCTCCCCCGTCATCATCACCGTCAGGCCGTGTTCACGACAGGCCTTGAACAAGTAGTACAGCGCAGCATTTGTGGGACGCCCAAATGGCTCCTCTTGAGCGCGTATCACGGACGGGTAGTCGGCCATCGTGTCGTGCGTGAAGACGACCGTATGGTGCTCGGTACCCAGCTCTCGGGCCGACGCCTTCGCCAATTCCGTCTCGTCTAAGCTCGCCCCTGCGAAACCGACGGTGACCGTATTGACCGGCTCGCTGAGCATCCTGCCCATGAAGGCCACGGTCGTGGTCGAGTCCACACCGCCCGACAGTAGTGCCCCGAGCGGCACCTCGCTCATCAGATGTGTCCGTATCGAGTCCTCCAGGCGCTCGCGGAAGCCCTCGACGATGGCCGTCTCCGCGTCGCGATTGGTGGGTTCGTAGGAGAGCGTCCAATACTCGTGGCTGGACACCTTTCCATCCTCGATCCACAGGTAGTGCGCGGGCGGCAGTTTCGTTAAACCCTCGAGAATCGTGTGTGGAGCCGTCACGAAACCGACGCGCATATAGAGGCCAAGCGCGTTCAAGTTTGGGCGCCGCGGCATTTCCGAGAGTAGCAGAATGCTGCGAATTTCGGATGCGAAATAGAACCGCCCATCGTACTCCGCAGTGTACAGAGGTTTGATGCCCATGCGATCGCGGGCGAGAAACACCGCACGGCGTTTATCGTCCCAGATGGCGAAGGCGAACATCCCGCGCAGCCTCTCTAGGAGCCCGTCGCGTCCCCATTCCTCGTAGCCATGCACGAGCACCTCGGTGTCTGCATGGGTGTGGAACCTGTGTCCTCGAGCTTCGAGGTCACGGCGCAAATCTTCGTGGTTGTAGATCTCGCCGTTGTAGACGACGCGCACGCTGCCGTCCTCGTTTGCCATCGGCTGATGGCCCTGAGCGACGTCGATGATGCTCAGGCGTCGCATCGCCATCCCGACGTCCGCTTCCACGAATTCGCCCGAACCGTCAGGACCTCTATGGTGCAGCGCCGCATTGGCGACCCGTAGCAGCTCCGCATCCACCGGTGCTGGATTGGTGAGGTTCAATACCCCAACGATTCCGCACATGTACGTGGCTCCCCTTCTATTTCCGAGTTCTCCCCGACCTCTGGCGCTCGGTCCCTTCGCGGGAGCGGGAGGCGATCTCAACGGGGCGCAATTTCGGTGCCGGGCCGCCCGCTCAAGGACGTGCGCGTGTGCACAGCAATGCGGTGAAGGCGCCCGATTTCAGAAGGCCGTCGGGAAGCTGCTGAGCCCTTCCGGCACACCCCGGGGAGTCCACCGTGTTCTCGATCCGACAGTGAACGTGTGCCCGTCCGTTGGGATGTTGTTAGTGGGAATCAGATTCGTGGACTCGTGGATTCGTGGAGTTATGGAATTCGAAGTTATCAGCTACCGTCTACCGCTTACTGCTCATGGGTCATTCCGCCTTGAGCACCCTCATCGGATCCACTCTGGCTGCCCAGCTCGCCGGAATGATGCTGGCGGTTACCGTTACGCCGAACAATAGGGCGGCCACCGCCACCACGATCAGTGGTTCGACCGGTGCCAGTGCCAGGTCCTCCAGCACGCTTCCGATCAGTGCCACCACGGGGAGCAACAGGAAGGTGCCAACCAGCAGACCGACGATCGACAACCTGACGCCGTGCATGGCGATCATTGCCACGATGTCGCCTGCCCGGCCCCCCAGGGCCAGGCGGACACCGATTTCTTGATTCCGCTGCGAGACGGAGTAAGAGACGACGCCGTAGGTACCCAGTGACGCCAGCAACAGGGCGAAGATGCTGAACCCGCCGAAGATCGCGTTAAAGATGTCGAGTCCGACGACGTATTTGCTTGCGTATTCCTCCATCGTCTCGACCGTGTTGATCGTCACGTCGGGATCGATCTTGGCGATCTCCCTCCGGATGGGCTCGGACAGAGCTCGCGGGTCGCCGATTGTCCGAACCACGAGATAGGCGGCGCCCGTCGGATCTTGGGTCAGAGGGATGTAAACGGCCTCCTCGAACCCTTCGCTCTGTCCCCCCATCAGCATCTGCCGCACGTCGGCAGCCACGCCGACGATCTCACGGGACTCCCCCCGAAAGAGAACCCGATGACCGATCGGACTCCGTCTCGGGAAACGACGCCTAGCCATCGTCCGGTTGATGACGGCGACCGGCGAAGCGTCGGCGCGATCCGATTCCTCGAAGAAACGGCCCTGGAGCAGTGGCACGTCGAATGTCTGCAGATAGTCGGGTGACGCGCGGACCGATACGGCCCGCGGTGCACCGGCGGCTTGCTGGATGGGCTGACCCTCGACGCGGAAGGTGTCGGTCGAAGGGAACAGATCCTGCGGCAGGGCGGTCGTTAGCGCCGCCGACAGAGCACCCGGCAGGGCTGCGGTACCCTCGCGGATCTGATCCAGCACGGGGACTCCGCTTGCGACATCCTCGTACTTCCAACTCGGGAGGCTGAACCGCACGGTCAGGAGGGTGCTCGCCTCGAAGCCGGGGTCCCGGTTCTTCATTTCGAGGAAGCTCCGGACCAGGACGCTCCCGCCTCCCAGAGCGACGAGGGACAGCGCGATCTCGGCGACGACGAGGGCTGTGCGGACCCGAACCCGACGCCGGCCACCGGAAAACCCAACGCCTCCGCCCTCTTTGAGCGCGTCAACCTGGTTCGCCCTGATGCTCTGGAGCGCCGGGAAGAGCCCGAAGGCGAGGCCGCAGAGAGCGGTAATCCCGATAGTGAACAAGACGACGCGTGTGTCGAGCGACGGGATCCACATGCGCGGCATCACCGACGAGGCGAAGCGATCGGCGATCAGCTTGATGCCTCCGGCGGCTAGGGCGAGGCCGGCGCCGCCGCCGATAGCTGCCATGACCAGGCTCTCGCGGGTAAGCTGAGCAAAGATGCGGAGCGGCCCTGCCCCTAACGCCGCGCGTAGCGCGATCTCGCGCCGACGGTCCTGGCTCCAGGCGAGCAGAAGTATTGCGATATTCGCGCAGGCGATGAGCAGGACGAGGAACACCGAGGCCTGCAGGATCACCATATACAGGCGGCTCTGGGGTTCCGGAATCTCCGTGCGCAGGTTGAGCGCGTCCACCGTCCAGTCGCCACTCGTCTCCGGGTGCTCGCGCTCGATCCGCTCCGCGATGACGGTCACTTCGGCCTCGACCTCCGCCATCGTCACGTTGGCCGCCATGCGCGCGACCGAAACGACATTGCGCCGGTGTCGCGGTGCCGCGTGTGGGTCTCGCTGGAGCGGCAGCCACACATCGATGTCCGGTACAATGAACTCGAACCCCTCGGCAAGGACGCCGATCACTTCGTACGGCTCGCCGTGCAACGTGAGCACGGAGCCGACGGGATCCTCCTCCTGCCCCGCCCGGGCTTGCCAGTACTCCCAGCTCAGGAGGGCGAGCTTCGGGCCGCCCGGCACGTCCTCTGCCTCCGTGAACAACCGACCCCGAACTGTATTGGCTCCAAGCGTCTCGAAGAAGCTGGGCGTGACGGCCCCTGTTCTCACCGGAACCGATCCATCGCCGGTCGAAAGACTCAGGAATCCCGGGTTGAAGGCAGCCCACCCGGAGAGCGTACGGCTTTGCTCTCTATAGTCGGCCCAGGTGGCTAGTGAAGAGGTCAGGGTGAGGATGGCCAAGTCGGGCTGGCTCGTCTCACGCTCGCCCAGCACGACGATCCGGTCGGACTCGGGATAGGGCAGCGGCCTGAATAGGAACGCGTTGACGATGCTGAAGACAACTGCGTTCCCGGCAACTCCGAGTGCGAGAGAGAAGATCGCGATTAGGTGGGCAACCCGGCCTCTCCGCTGGGTGCGGAGGGCGATGCGGAGATCCCGCGGGAGCAACGACATTCACAACCGCCTGTTTCTGTACAGCCGCTCGTACATCTGCAGGGCACGATTGCTTTTGGCGCCGGCGACGAATAGACGCCTCGTGTTCCTGTCGGTTCGAAATATCGTGCTTCTTCTTAGGTTCTCACAAGCGTCGTATTCAGGTGCGGCCGGCGAGCAACTCCTCGACTTGCTGGACCGCCTCGCGCCTCGGAGGTTGTCCTGGCCCTCGAGACGAACGACGACTTCGTCGGGGTAGCTGCCATGGCCACGGCTCAGCGTGGGGCACTTCCTTCAGCTCTCCGTGCTCCATGTGCGGTGTTCAATGTTCATCAGAACACATCCAAATCATTTCCATACACCACCGGCCCATCAAACACCGACCGAATCTCCCCCACAAGCTCCTCCGGAGTAGCGCCCCACAACAACTGGTGATACAGAATCAGCACGCCAGGCCTCGCCTGCACAGCCAACTCACCCAGTTCCGGGCCCGACGTGTGGAATTGCGAATGATAGCGCTGCCACACTGGTTCGCGCCGGTCAAATCCGGCCTGGGCGTACACTTCGTGGATCAGCACGTCACAGCCGTTGCACGCTTCGATCACGCTCTGGCCGGGTCGAGCATCCCCCGAGATGACGATGCTGCGGTCGGGCGTATCGAAGCGGTAGCCGAAGGCGTGTTCCCATGATCCGTGGATGACCGCGAAGGCGGTGACGCGCACGCGCTCGTCCTCGAAGATCACTCCCGGCTCGATCTCGTGGACGTTCACCTTATAGCCTTCGGTGTTCGCGGGCTCCATCCCGTCGATGCGGATGCGCACATCTCGCTCGTAGGCGGCGCGCAGGTGCCGGGTCATGTTGGCGAGGCCGGGCGGCCCGTAGACCTCGGCGGGCAAGTCTCGCTCCAGCACCCAGGGAGTGAACATGAAATCGGCGTAGCCCAGCGTGTGGTCGGTGTGCAAGTGAGTGATGAAGGCGGTCTTCAGGCGCTCGACGGCCAGCCCCTCGACGCCCGCTTGGTGCGCTGCCGCGGCGCGCCGCACGACACCGGGACCGAGGTCGACCAGGTACGGCACGTCGTCGACGACGATGGCCAGCGCGGGGCCCGAGCGCTCGGGATCGGCGTTCGGGTTTCCGGTGCCCAGCAGAACGATCTGAGTGCGGCCGGCAGGCAGCTGCGCTCTAGCAGAAGCCGCTTCGGTTTGGCTACTCACCTCCGACTCGCCTTCGGTATTCGACCGTTCGGAAGACTCGGAGCTACAAGCGAGGAAGGTGAGAGGAAGCGCCAGCGCAACGATGAAGCATCGGTTCATTGGAACCTCGAGTTAGATGACACGTTTTCTTGATCGTCGAAACATCGTTTCATAAGTTCGATTCCCAATCCAGACAACCCCGACCGTAGGAGGCACCCGTGTCCATCGCCGAATTCTTACTTCCGGAGATCGAGCAAGAGGCGGCTGCAACGCGTCGGCTGCTGGAGCGTGTTCCCGAGGACCAGCTGAGCTGGAAGCCGCACGAGAAGTCGATGCCACTGAGTCGCCTGGCGACGCACCTGGCCGAGCTGCCCACATGGGGCGTGAACGCCCTGAAGCTGGACGAGCTAGACATCATGCCACCCGGCGGCCCTCCGTTCGTGCCGACGATGCTCGATTCCGTATCCGAGATCGTCGAGCTGTTCGACACCAACCTGGCCCAGATGGTCGACACCATCCGGGCCACCAAAGAGGATGCCTTCTCCGAACCCTGGACCCTAAAGGCCGGCGGCCGAGACATCTTCACCCAATCGCGGCTATCCGTCATACGCATGAACCTGAACCACATCATCCACCACCGGGGTCAGCTAACGGTCTTTCTAAGACTGCTTGACGTCCCGTTACCCGGCACCTATGGCCCCTCGGCCGACGACACGATGGGTTTCGATTGAGATCGAACAATGAACATTGGGCACGGAGCACGGAACGTTGAGGGAATGGATGCGGCCGAGCGCAGAACGTCGATCGCCGAATTGTCCTCGGTCGTCGGTACGCGGCCGTCGGCTGTCCGCTGTCAAAATAAGAAAGGCCCGGCAAAGCCGGGCCTTATCATATTAGAAACCCCACAGCGTTAGGCTTCTGCGACCACAGAAACAACCTTCCTACCACGCATAGTCCCAAACGAAACATACCCATCCGCCAACGCGAACAACGTATCATCACCGCCTTTGCCGACATTGCGACCCGGATGAATCTTCGTTCCACGCTGCCGCATGATGATGTTACCCGCGCGCACGAACTGACCGCCGTACTTCTTCACACCCAAGAACTTAGGATTGCTGTCGCGGCCGTTGCGCGTCGATCCGCCTGCTTTCTTATGAGCCATGCTGGCCGTCCCTGCTAGGATTTCTTCTTCTTGGACTTCGTCGTCGTCTTGGCCTTGGCCTCGGTCTTCGGCTTCGCCTTGGCCGTCGTCGTCTTCTTCTTCGTCTCGGCCTTCGGCTTGGCCGGCGCCTTCTTCTTGGTCGTCGGCTTCTTGGCCGGAGCCTTCTTCTTTACCGTCGCCGCCTCGGCCTTCTTCGGCGCCGCCTTCTTCTTGGCGGGCTCCTTCGCCGGCTCCAGCTTCACGACCTTGTCCCCACCGAAGTCGATCTGGCTGACCCGTATTTCGGTAAAGTCCTGTCGATGACCCGTCTTGCGGCGCACGTTCTTGCGGCGCTTGAACCTGAAGACGATGATCTTGTCCGCTCGCCCGTGGCGTAGCACTTCCGCACGCACGGCAGCGCCATCCAACGTCGGCCGCCCGATCATCACTTCACCCTCGTTCGACCCCAGCAGCACCTGGTCGAACGTCACCTCGTCGCCCGACTCCGCATCCAACGATGGGAGGCGCAAAACGTCGCCCAACTCGGCGCGATATTGGAAGCCTGCGGCCTTGAAAATCGCGTATGTCACAGCCCTAACACCCACCAATAAGTCGTAGTTTATGAGAGCCCTAAAGGCTATCCCAACGTGCCCTACATGTCAACGTCACAACGACCGTCCGCTGCCCGAAGACCGTCGGAAATCGAACCTCGATCGCCGAATTGTCCTCGGCCGTGGAGCGACGGCTGTCCGCTGTCGGCTGTCGAAATGTAAGGCCCGGCACAGCCGGGCCTTTCCTCTTTAAGCTACCGCGTACCGCGACGTCACATCGACGTCCGCAGGCCCCGCCAAGATTCGGAACTCATCCGCTTGCATCAAAGGATCGTCCCGCACCTCGATATCGACCCGGTACTCCGACTCGAGCCGCCGCAGCAGATTGGGTTCTTCTTCCAGAATATGTAGCGCTACCTCCGGGTGGAGCCGAATCACCAGCCGCTTCTCTTCCTTGGCCGCTGCCACGCGCCGCACCGCCCGCTCGACCCGGCGGACCACGGTCGACGGGTTCACGATCCGCCCGGAGCCACCGCAGTGGGGACACGGTTGCGTGACGGTGTGATAGACGCTGGGCCGCACCCGCTGCCGGGTCATCTCCACCAGCCCCAGGTCGGAGATCGGGAACGCCTTCGTACGCGCCCGGTCCCGGCCCAGGTGGGTGCGCAGCTCTTGCATCACCTTGTCGCGGTTCGCCTTGTCTTCCATGTCGATGAAGTCGACGACGATGATGCCGCCGATGTCGCGCAGCCGCAGCTGACGTGCGATCTCCCGCGCCGCGTCCATGTTGGTGCGTAGGATCGTCTTCTCCGGATCCTTCTTGCCGGTGTAGCGTCCGGTGTTCACGTCGATCGCCACCAGCCCCTCAGTCTGTTCGATGACCACGTAGCCACCGGACGGGAGCTCGACGCGGCTGTCGAACGAGCGGCGGATCTCTTCTTCGATATCGAGTTTGTCGAACAGCGACACGGCGCCGTCGTCCAAACTGACCCGCTTCATCAGGTCAGGATCCACAGCCTCCAGGTAGTTGCGGACCTCGATGTAGATCTCCCGGGAGTCGACGATCAGCGCATCCACCTTTTCACTGAACAAGTCGCGGATGATGCCGGCAGCCAGGTGGGCTTCCTGATGGATCATGGCGGGCGCCTGCGCCTCGACCACTTTCGCTTCCACTTTCTTCCACGTCTTCGCGAGTCCCTTGAGCTCGCGCTCCAGCGACCGGCGCTTCGCGTCCTCGCCCACCGTTCGAACGATGACACCGCCTTCGCCCGGCTTGAGAATATTCCGCATCAGCCGGCGCAGCCGTGTCCGCTCCTCCCGACTATCGATCTTTCGGGAGACGCCGATGTGCTCGCTCTTCGGCATATAGACCAGGTTGCGTCCTGGCAGGGAGACCTGGGCGGTGACTCTGGGACCCTTGGTGCTGATGGGCTCCTTGGTCACCTGCACAAGGATCTCATCGCCCTTCTTGATCAGGGTCTGGATGGGCGGGTAGCGCTTGACGCCCTTCTCTTCCTCCGACGCTTCCGGATCCTCGTCGGCGAGGTCCGAGACGTGAAGGAACCCGGCTTTATCCGTGCCTATGTTGACGAAGGCGGCCTGGATGCCGGGCAACACACCTTCGACGCGCCCCAGATAGATGTCGCCCACCATCCGTTGCGCGTCCGGGCGGTCGAGCATGAGCTCGACGAGGACGTTGTCCTCCAGTATCGCGACTCGCGTCTCGTGGGGAGCCGCATTGATGAGTATCTGCCTTTTCATGTCCTACTCTTAGCTTTGTGTGCATCACGCATCGCCTCCTTCCGGTACCTTCTCCGGGCCAAGGAGATGACGCGCGATCACGATTCTCTGGATCTCGGAGGTTCCCTCTCCGATCTCCCCGATCTTTGCGTCCCGCATCAAGCGCTCCACGGGGTAGTCCGTCGTGTAGCCGTAACCGCCGTGGAATTGGACGGCCTTAACCGTTGCCCAATTCGCGAGCTCCGAGCAGTAGAGCTTGGCCATCGCCGCTTCTTTGCTGTGCGGCTTGCCGGCCTGCCGAAGCTGCGCTGCGTGATAGACCAGGTGTTTGCCCGCCTCGATTCGCGTCCACCAATCGGCGAGATCAAAGCGGATGCCCTGGAAGTCACAAATGCGCGTGCCGAATTGCACGCGCTCGCCTGTGTATTTGACCGTGTGTTCCAGCGCGCCCTCGGCGATGCCCAGCACGTGCGCCGCCATGCTGATGCGGCCTCCGTCGAGGGTTTGCATGAAGTTCTTGAAGCCCTTCCCGCGCTCGCCCAGCATGTCTTGTTTGGGGACGATCGCGTCTTCGAAGACGAGCTCTGTGGTGTCCGAGGCGCGCCAACCGAGCTTGTCCTCCTTCTTGCCATGTGTGAAACCTGGCGTGTACTCTAGGTCGTCGGCGTGGCCGACTCCCACCGCCTTAGCCTCTGCCAGGTCCCGCGTCTCTTTCGTCAAGATGAAGGAACTGATCTCTTTGTTCCCGTTCTTCTCACCCGTCACCGCGGTGGCGACGAAGATCTCGCCGACGCCGCCGTTGGTGATGAAGATCTTGGTGCCGTTCAGCACCCAGTGGTCGCTCTTTTCTTCGGCCCGCGTCTGCGTGCCCTGAGCATCGGAGCCCGCCTCGGGTTCGGTCAGGCCGAAGGCGCCCATCACCTGCCCCTGGGCCAGCTTCGTCAGATATTTCTGCTTCTGCTCTTCGTTTCCAAAATGATAGATTGGGCTGGCCGCCAGACTGATCGTCGCGCCCACGGTGATCGCATGGGACGGACAGACCTTGGCCATCTCCTCGCTGACAATCGAGCCCGCCAGCACGTCCATGCCGACGCCGCCGTACTCCTCCGGCCACGGCACACCGAACAGACCCAGCTCCGCCATCTTGGGCACGTTCTCCCAAGGGAAACGCGCCTCGCGGTCGACTTCCCCGGCGATGGGAGCGATCTCGTTCTCGGCAAACTCCCGGACCATCTCCCGGAGCATACGGTGCTCGTCGGTCAAATAGCGGTCGTCAACGCTGCTGGTCAGCTGGCTCATCTATGGTCTCGTACAAAGGGTTCGCGCCGGGCACGAGGACGCTCGGGGCGAATGGTGTAACCTATAAGTATGTCAGACAGCTGCGGTTACCGCTAGGTCCGAGTCGTGAGTGGTGAGTCGTGACGCGCAATCTTCCTACGAGGCTGTGGGTAGCGTTTACTCCATACTATCAATACCACCTCACCCCGTGCGAAACCCCCCGTCCTGCTGGCACGTTTCTACTACGTAGGCCGGCCGTTCCGGTTGATCGGTGGGCCCCAGCAACACATGTTGCTACCCGCAATCCGGCGAGTACTGTCCCAGGCAGCTTCGAGACGGATCGAGGAATGTCGACTCTTAGACAGCTGATCAGCGAAATACACCGCCGTTCCTTGTGGCAGGTCCTGGCCATCTACGTGGTGGGTGGCTGGGTCGGCTACTCGGTGGTCCAAGGGCTCACAGAGGGTCTGGATCTTCCGAGCTGGTTCCCGGCGCTGGCTTTGGTGCTGTTCATCGTGGGGCTGCCGATCGTTCTGGCGACGGCGTTCCTGCAGGAGGGCTTTCGCCCTTCATCGCATCGTGACCCCACGCTTCTCCCAGAGGCTGATGCCCACGTCGAAGCGGTGGTAGCCGAGCCCGGCGCACCCGGCTTTGCGTGGCGAGAACTCTTCACATGGCGGAACGCCATCATGGGCGGCGTATTCGCATTCGCGCTCTTTGGTGTCTTCTCGGCGGGCTGGCTGTTGGTCGCCGGCACACCCACGCGAGAGGTACCGGTTGCGATGTACGGCACGGGCGGCACGCGTGTCGCCGTGCTTCCCTTCTCGGTCCGCGGCAGCGACGAGTACGCCTATCTGGGCGAGGGGATGGTCAACCTGCTGGGCACGAAGCTCGACGGCGCCGGCGATCTACGCACCGTGGACCCGCGGGCGCTGCTCGGAGCCATCGAACGAGATGCCGTGGACCAGATCGACCCGGCGCGAGCGGGAGCGCTGGCGGGTAGTTTCGGAGCCGGGCTCTTCGTGTTGGGCGACGTCCTCGAGATCGGTGGACAACTCCACCTGGAGGCGGCTCTGTACGACGTGAGTCAGGGGAGCGAGCCCGTCGCAACGGCATCGGCCGAATCGGCCGTAGACGAGATCTTCGCGGCGGTCGACGAACTGGCCGCGCAACTGCTCGTCGGACGAGCCGGCGGCAGCAGCGGATCCACGGGAATCGCAACCGTCACGACGCACTCACTCCCGGCTCTGAGGGCGTACCTGGAGGGCGAGAGCGCGTTTCGAGCCGGTCGGTTCGAACAAGCGCTCTCCGCCTTCCAACGCGCCGTCATCGAAGACAGCGCTTTCGCCCTGGCCTACTACCGTCTGAGCATCGTCGCCGAATGGCTGGTACAGCCAGACCGAGCAGGGAGCTACGCCGAGCAGGCCGCGCAGTTGAGCAATCGCCTCACAGACCACGATCGTCGTGTTCTGCAGGCATTCATGCTGTGGCGTGAAGGTGACGCGGACCAGGCAGAGCGGTTGTACCGATCGATCCTCGGCACGCATCCCGACGACATCGAGGTTTGGTGGCAGTTGGGCGAGTTGCTATTCCACTACGGGCCCCATCGAGGACAATCGATTACCGTGTCCCGGGAAGCGTGGGAGCGGGTCTTGTTCTTCGAGCCCAACCACGTGCCGGCGCTCGTCCATATGGCGCGGATCGCGTCGGTCGAAAAGCAGCCCGAAGAGCTGGATTCGCTGATTCGTCTGGCGCTCGCCTATCAGCCCGGCGGTGACTACGCACTCTACATGAATGCGCTGCTGGCGTACGGTCTCGAAGACGAAGCGGCCAAGCAACAGGTGCTGGCCGACCTGGCGTTGGCCAGCGACAACGCGCGCAACAATGCGGCGTACAACGTTTCCGTCTTCACCGACGATGTGGACGGCGCGGCGGAGATCACTGAATCCATCATCCAGCCGTCTCGCTCCGCCGCGGTGCGTGTCTCGGGGCACGTGGTGATGACAAATCTGGACCTGGCCCGGGGACGTTGGGAGGCCGCCAGTCAACAGCTTACCGCCGCCCAACCACTGGACTACGCCGCAGCCCTGGAGCACAGAGCACTCTTCTCACTGGTTGCCTTCTTTGCGAGGCCTGAGACGGAATTGGAAAATCTGCGGGCGGAACTGGTGGCCTGGGACCCGCCGGCTGAGATCCCGCCTCCCGACCCTTACGCCGTGCCACATGATGATCTACACGAGCAGCTCCGCGTCTATCTATTGGGACTGCTGAGCGCGCGGTTGGATAACGAGGCCGAGGCCCGACGATACGCCCGGGAGCTTGGCAGCATGGGGGGCACGCCAGAGGCTCAGGCCCTGGCCCGCGATCAGGTGCAAGGAATCCTCGCGCAGATCGCCTGGACCCAGGGAAATGCGCGGGAGGCACTGGAGATACTGGAGCAGGCACCGATGACCCGCAGTTACCTGCTCACGGTCAGCTCTTCGTTCTACGCCCTCACCTACGAGCGTTACATGCGGGCCGAGCTGCTCAACACTCTTGGACGCTACGAAGAAGCGGCCGACTGGTATCGCTCATTCCTAGAACACTCGACCTATGACGTAGCGTTTCTGGGTGTGTCGCATTTCCGGCGAGCCGAGATGCACGAGAAGCTGGGTCGCCCAGAGGAAGCGGCCCGCCACTACAACCGATTCCTCGAACTCTGGTCGCAAGCCGACCCGGAGTATCAGTCGCTCGTCGATTATGCGCATGAGCGATTGACCCAACTCCTGGAAGAGTAGCCACGTGACCCAACCATCAAATAGCAGTGAAGGAGGCCCCTAATGTCTGACTCACCGCTTGGCCGTTTCAGCTGGTACGATCTCATGACGCCGGACCCGGATGCGGCAAAGGCGTTCTATACGGAGATCGCCGGCTGGGGTACCGACGTGTGGGAGGGCGGCGAGAACCCGTATGTGATGTTCACCAACAATCAGAAGCCACTGGGCGGAGTGATGTCGCTGCCGCCGGAGTTGGTGGCGCAGCAGATCCCGCCGCACTGGATCACTTACGTCTACACGCCGGACATCGCCGGCACCTGCGCGAAGGCAGAGGAGTTGGGCGGTAAGATCATGCATCCGGTGACCGATATCCCGACGGTCGGCAAGTTCGCGGTGCTCGCCGATCCGCAGGGCGCCGTGATCGCGCTGTTCACGGCGGTAGAAGAGGCGCCGGGCAGCGATGACCCCCCGTTGAAGGGCGACTTCTCGTGGCATGAGCTAGCGACCACGGACTGGGAGGGCGCCTGGGACTTCTACTCGAAGCTGTTCGGTTGGCAGGCAACCGAGACGATGGACATGGGCGAGGGCAACATGTACCACATGTACGGCCGCGGCGCCCATCCGCTGGGCGCAATGTTCAACAAGCCGCCGGAGATGCCCGGTCCGCCGGCCTGGATGCTCTACATCAGCGTCGATGATGTGAACGCGTCGGCCGAGCAGATCAAGAACCTCGGCGGCCAAATCCTCCACGGCCCCGAGCCAGTGCCGGGAGGCGACCTAATCGCTTATTGCATGGACCCGCAAGGTGCGGCGTTCGCGATTCACTCGACGGCCGCCAAGTAGCACTCGCTGCAATCCGCGGTATCGGAGCCTGTCCCTCGGGTGAGGGACAGGCTCTTGTGTCTTGCACGTTGATCGATGAGAACGGCCGCGTCATATTCTCTCGATTCTCGAGCCCGGTCTACCGGAGGTCCCCATCGCTGCTCTCGACAACACTGCGGATCGACGCGTTCGAAACGCTGCGATCGCCATTCTGGCTGTCGGTACGCTGTTCCAGTTCTTCCTCTGGTCGCGTCACTGGGTCGCGGGAGATCAGCTAACGCTGCTGGCGCTGGGCTACGACTGGGCCCAGGGCGGCCCGCTCCAGCCGTTCGCCAAGCCGATGAGCGGCGGCGGACGGATCCCGGGCTCGCTGCTTCAGCTGTTGATCGGCGGCTCGCTCAAGATCTGGCCCGATTTCAGAGCGCCGGCGCTGATGATGTCACTGACGCACCTCGCCGCGGTTTCGGTTCTCGGTCTTACGCTTCGTCGCGCGATCGGCGACAGGTCCACCGTCTTCTTCCTAGCCGTCTATTGGTTGTCGCCCTGGCGGCTGTTCCACTCCTCGTTCCTGTGGGAGCCGGGCTTCGTCTTTCTCCCCGCGGCGATCCATCTCGCGTGCGCCTATCGGCTCCGATCGGAGCCGCGCTTCTGGCCGAGCGCTGCGCTGGCCGCCGCGAGCGTTCTCACGATGCAGTTGCACGCCTCGTTCATGGTGCTGGTGGTGGCGACG
>JBDHJS010000096.1:0-5076 GCA_039586795.1 Gemmatimonadota bacterium | reverse complement strand
GAGGTACGCGAGGTCGTGGCGTACGCTCAGAAACGCTACATCACGATCATCCCCGAGATCGAGATGCCCGGCCACTCCGTGGCCGCGCTGGCCGCTTACCCGGAACTGGCCTGCACCGAGGGACCGTTCGAGGTCTCGACGATCTGGGGCGTCAAGCCGGACATCTACTGCCCGAAAGAAGAGACGTTCGCGTTTCTGGAAGACGTGCTGACGGAAGTGATGGAGCTGTTCCCCGGAACCTACATCCACATCGGGGGCGACGAAGCGCCTAAACTGCGCTGGGAAGAGAGCGAGTTCGCGCAGCAAGTCATCCAGCGCGAAGGTCTTCAAGACGAGCACGAGCTCCAGAGCTACTTCATCCGGCGGATCGAGGAGTTCTTGCTGGCCAATGGCCGGCGACTCATCGGTTGGGATGAGATTCTGGAGGGCGGCCTGGCTCCTCAGGCGACGGTCATGTCGTGGCGCGGCACCCAGGGCGGGATCGATGCCGCGCAGCAGGGTCACGACGTGATCATGACGCCGACCAGCCACATGTACTTCGACTACTACCAGGCCGAGCGGCAGCTCGAGCCCCTGGCCATCGGCGGCTATCTGCCCCTCGAGAAGGTCTACGCGTTCGAGCCGATCCCCGAGGTGCTCAACGAAGAGGAAGCGAAGCACATCCTCGGAGCCCAGGGTAACGTCTGGACCGAATACATGAAGACGACCGCGTACGTCGAGTACATGGTCTTTCCGCGCTTGCTGGCCCTGTCAGAGGTCGTGTGGTCGCCGGCCGCGATCCGCGATTGGGACCGGTTCGTCGGCAACCTGAACGCCCAGCTGGAGATTCTCGACGCCTACCGAATCAACTACCGCGTCCCCCACGTCACCGGCCTGGAGACCGACGTCCTCACGCTGGAGGATGAGGCAACGGTCACGCTCTCCACACTGATCCCCGAGGCGGAGATCCGCTACACGACGGACGGGAGCGACCCGGGTTACGGGTCGGAGCTTTATACGCGTCCCTTCCGTTTGCCGGTGAACACGACCGGCGTCGTCGTCATGGCCCGCGCCATTCTTCCCAACGGCCGGCAAAGCGGGGCCCGATCGGCGCGGTTCTACCAGACGAGATTGCAGCCGGCGGTCGAGCTCGCGTTCGGAGACTTGAGCCCGGGTCTGCGGTACGCGTACTACGAGGCGCAGGTCAGGTCGGTCAGACAGCTGCCGGATCACGAGCCCGTGGGGGCCGGGGTGATGACCGGAATCGGCCTGGAAGCCGCCCAGCGAGATGCGGATTTCGGTCTCGAGATCAGCGGCTTCATTCGCGTGCCCGAATCCGACATCTACACCTTTCACCTGCTGTCGGATGACGGTAGCGAGTTACGTATCGGTTCGACGGTCGTCGTCGACCACGATGGCTATCACGGCGCCACCGAGCGACAAGGGACGATCGCCCTTGCCGCCGGCTATCACCCGATCACTGTCCGTTACTTCCAGGCCGGTGGCGCTCAGGCGCTGCGGCTGTCGGTGACGATTGCGGGTAAGCAAAGACAGGCAGTCGACGAGCGGTGGCTGTTTCACCGCAAGTGAATTAAGGGCCGCCGCAGCTAGCCGCCTTCTCCGGCTTGCTCATCGCAGCGCGTCACTTCGACCGATGCCTGGACAATCTCCTGCAACTCCAGATGAGAGCCGTACTCCACGCCCGGCCCGGCCGTGAACGGCGGCTTCACTATGCCCCGCACGGTGACATAGAACGGTTGGTATGGCTCCAACTCCAGGCCACGCATGACGCGTTCGAGAGCTCCGCTGGTTCGGTCCCGCACCCAAGTCTCCTCAGAGGCGCCACACTGGCGAAAGATCTCGACTTCCGGGCCCCACGTCATGATCCCGGTCAGCGTCTGCACCGTATCCGAGATCTGAAAGCTTCGACTGGCTTCGCTGACGGCACGGCTCCCCGGCACGAAGGCTCGGGGCGCCGGTCGGCTTCGTGCCGTATCGCTTGTCGGATTCTCATTCCGCTCATCGCCACCACCGCAAGCGACCAACGCCAGCGTGAATGACACCGTCAGCACTGCTACGATGTACGATAATCCTCTGTGCAAGAAGTCCCTCCTAGGCTATCGAGAACTCTGCCACATCGATGGCGCGCAGCTCGTTGTCTGAAAGATCGAACGCCGCGGAACCCGCCGAATCGACGGTATGCTCCACGGTACGGGCACCCGGGATAATGATCACGCTGGGACCTTGCTGGCGAACCCAGGCGAGGACGACGGCGTGGTGTGAGGCGCCGTGGTTTTCGGCGACCGGAGCGAGCGCCGCAAGACCGGGCAGCTTTTTGTTAAGTCGCCCACCTCCAACGGGGCTGTAGGCCAAGAACCCTATCTCGTTGTCATCGCAATACTTGACGACCCCGGTATCCAGCGCTTCCCTAAAGAACGGACTGAGCCGATTCTGCACCGTGAGCACCGGGACGATCTCCTGCGCCTGGCGAATCTGCTCCACCGAAACGTTGGACAGACCGACGAAGCGGACCTTACCGGCCTTGTGCAGCTCTGCCATCGCGCCAACGCTCTCGACGAACGGGACGGCCGGGTCGGGGGCGTGGAACTGATAAAGATCGATCCAGTCGACGCCCAACGCGGTCAGCGACTTGTCGCAGGCGGCGTGCAGATGCTCGGGCCGGCCATCGTGCTCCCACCGTCCACCGGGCCGGGTCATGCCGCCCTTGGTGGCCACGATGATCGAGTCACGGTCGCCGGACCATGCGCCGAGTGCCTTCGCGATCAACCGCTCGTTGTGGCCGATGTCGTTGTTGTCCTGGCAGTACACGTCGGCGGCATCGATGAGCGTCATGCCGGCGTCGAGCGCCGCGTGGATGACGGCGATCCCCTGCCCTTCTGACGGCCGCCCCGCGGTGGAGAGCGGCATAGCTCCGAAACCGACGACCGAGACATCGGGCGCGCCGGCGCCAAGCGTTCGTGTTTTCATGCTGATCAGGTGCGTGGGTTGTCGAGAACTTTGCGAATCTTCTCCAGGAGTGACTCCTGCGTGAAAGGCTTCGCGATGAATTCCATTTCCGGGCTCAAGATGCCCTGTCGCAACACGGCGTTGTCCGTGTAGCCGGACATGTAAAGGACCTTCACGTTGGGACGCAAGGCCAGGACGGTCTGTGCCAAATCGGGTCCACTGGTCTCCGGCATGATCAAGTCGGTGATCAAGAAGTCGATCGGGCCTTTGTAGTCTCGGGCCAACTCGGCCGCCTCGGCAGCGTTGGCAGCATCGAGTACGAAGTAGCCGTTCGATTCCAGTGTCTTTCGGACGACGGCCCTCACGGCGTCATCATCCTCGACCAGCAATGCCGTCTCGGAGTCTTCGCGCTGTTCCTCGGGCATGATCTGCGGCTTGGGATGAGTACTCGGCCGCGTCTCGCTGACTTCGACACGCGGCAGATAGATCTTGAACGTCGTCCCCTGACCCTGCTCGCTGTAGGCCCAGATGTAGCCGCTGCTCTGCTTGATGATCCCGTAAACGGTGGAGAGACCGAGGCCCGTCCCCTTGCCCGACTCTTTCGTCGTGAAGAACGGCTCGAACACGCGCGATCGTGTCTCGTCGTCCATCCCCCTCCCCGTATCGCTGATCGCGATCATCACGTACGCCCCGGGCTCGACCGGAGCATGTCCGGTCACGTACTCCTCGTCCAGCTCGGCGTTCATCGTCTCGATCAGCAGCTTACCACCTCTGGGCATCGCGTCACGAGCGTTGACGGCCAGGTTCAGGATGACTTGCTCGATCTGGCCCGGGTCGGCGCTCACATGGGCGAGGTCGGACGCCAGATCCACCGCCAACTCCACGTGCTCGCCGATCAACCGCTTGATCATCTTCGTGACGTGCTCGACGACTTCGTTGAGGTCGAGGACGGCGGGCTCCAGCACTTGTCGCCGACTGAACGCCAGCAGCTGGCGGGTCAGACCGGCAGCGCGCATCGCCGCCTCGCGGATCTCTTCCAGATCATTGCGATGCCGCTCACCCACCGGCGTGCTGGACAGCAGCATCTCGCTGTTCCCCAGGATCGCCGTCAGCAAGTTGTTGAAGTCGTGGGCGACGCCACCCGCCAACTGGCCGATCGCTTCCATCTTCTGGGACTGGCGCAGCTGCTCTTCCAGCTCGATCTCACGAGAGACATCGCGCCCGGCCGAAACGTAGTTCACGATCTGGCCCGACTCGTTGCGCACCGGTGAAATCGTCGCGTCCTGCCGGTACAGCGTGCCATCCTTCCGCTTGTTGATGATCCGCCCCGACCAGACATCACCACGCTGGAGCGTCTCCCACATGTTCTTGTAGAACGACTCATCGTGCTGGCCGCTACGGAGGATGTCGACGTTCTTCCCGATCGCTTCATCCCGGGTGTAACCGCTGATCCGCTCGAACGAAGGGTTCGCGTACTGGACAACTCCTCTCGTATCGGTGATCAGGATCGCTTCGGCGCCCTGATCCACCGCCGTCACCAACAAGCGATGCGCCTGCTCGGCCAACCGCCGTTCTGTCGTATCGATGATCAGACCCTCGAGAGCAACCACTTCGCCGGACTCGTCTCGCACCCCGACCCCCTGCTCCCACACCCAACGCTCTTCGCCGGAGGCGGTCCTGATCCGATAGCTCAGCTGGAACGGCTGATTCCATTCCACGGCCTCCTGGATGTCATCCCAGGCGTCTTGACCATCATCGGGACGAACCAGATCGGCGTAGCAAACATCCCGGTCTCCGATAAGCTCTTCCGGCTGGTAGCCCGTCAGCTCGTAGCATCCGCTGCTCACGAACTCCATGGTCCATTTCCGAGTGAAGGCACATCGGTACGCCATTCCGGGAAGGTTGTCCATCATCGTGGAGAGCGCGCGCTGGCTCTCGCTCAACTCCGCCTCGGCCCTGGCACGCTCCACGGCGTAACGGACCGCCCGACCCAACGCATGGGTGTCCGTATAGGCCTTCACCAGGTAGTCCTGGGCGCCGTGTCGAGCCGCTTCCATCGCCGCCGCTTCGTCATCCACATGGCTAAGAACGACGATCGGGACGCCCGGCGCATCCTGGTGCAGCTTGTCG
>JBDHJS010000054.1:0-21542 GCA_039586795.1 Gemmatimonadota bacterium | reverse complement strand
AAGCTCAACAGGCTCCAACGTTTCAGGAAATCGAGAAACTTCGGGGTGAATAGGTCGGCCATCCCCTTCAGCATGAACTCGTGCAGAAAGAGAGGGTTGCTCGCGTATCCTTCTACGGTGATCACCTGCGACTCACGTTTCTCGGAGATCATGTACGTGAGTTCGGATCGACCGTCGATCAGCTTGCGGAACTGCTCATAGAGGCCCGTGATGGCTTTCTGTGCTTCCGGGTGGTCAGACGCGTAGTAGCCGGACCGGAGCAGGGCCTGGATAAGGGCCAGAGTGAAATCGGAAAGAGCCGCGTGGGCCTGTCTGGGCTGGGAGGCCTGCGTCGCTTGCGGGACGGGTGATGCTTCCATGGCCGTACTCCGCTGGGGAGGGGGGAGATTCGAGGGTAAGGCGGAAGGTAGAGAATGCCGCGACAGGGCATACTTCAGCTTGGTCTAATACCCCTTAGCGGTAGGGTAGTTCCTGGAGCCCTACTGGTAGAAGAGGGTGTCAAAGCATGGGTTGGAAAAGGTAGCAGAAATTCTCGACCAGTCGTTTAGGAAGTGACCGATTCTGGTGAACCGAGAACGCGACTTCTCTGCTTCTCTCTATCTCGCTATCGATCTGAGCCGTGAGTGTTGATATGAACTCGGCATCGGCGATTTCAACGTTGGTCTCGAAATTCAGATGGAGGCTGCGATAGTCGAGGTTTGCTGAGCCCAACATGGCATACGCGTCGTCGACCAGGAGTGCCTTGGCGTGCATGAAAGGCGGCCGGCGTTCGAAGATGCGAACTCCAACCTTCAGGAGAGGCGTATACAACGAACGTGCCGCGTATTCCGTGTACCAGTGGTTGCTCTTGAGCGGGAGGACGAGCTTGACGTGAACGCCACGCAACGCGGCGTAGCGGAGGGCCTGAATCAGTGGTTCGTCCGGCACGAAGTAGGGCGTGACGATCGTAATGGCCTGGCGTGCAGCGACGATGGCTCCGAAGATCGCGTCGGCGAGCCCGTGGCCCGTGAGGTCGGGGCCGCCGGGCACAACCTGAACCAGTGCGTTGCCAACTGATTGCAGCTGGGGGAAAAACACTGGCTCGAGCAATTGGTCCGGTGACTCTCGAGAAGCAAAGTGCCAGTCCTCGATGAATTGGAGCTGCAGGTCGCTGACCGCGGGTCCCTCCAGTCGAAGATGGTAATCGCGGATCCCCATCTTTCGCCCGCGTCCATCCAGGTTGTGATGGTGGATGTTTATTCCGCCCGCATAGCCGATGTGCCCGTCGATCACCGCAATCTTGCGATGGTTTCTCAGATTAATCTGGAATCGACCTTTAAAGGGGTTGGCCTGGGTAATAGAGCAGACGTAGACACCGCTGCGACGCGCGGGCTCGAAAAAGCGAGTGACGTGGGCACGTGTCGAGCCGAAACGGTCATACAGAAGTCGGCATTCCACGCCGGCCTTAGCGCGCCCGATCAATAGCTCGAGTAACTCGCGCCCCACGTGATCCCGTCCGATGATGAAAGTCTGGAGGTGGATGGACGAGCGGGCGGAGGCGATAGCTTCGAACAGAGAAGGGTAGTACTGCTCTCCATCGACCAGAAGTTGCGCTTTGTTGCCACGGAAGACGCGGTTGGGTCGCACAGCTGGATCGGTCGCCCGAAAGATATGTCCCGCGGGATGCTCGACACCTTGTTTCGACTCTGTGCTCCGGTAGTCGACGGCGAGGCGATCGAGGGTTGGGTGGAGTTTGGCCCGCTGGGCAACCAGCGCCTTGGCTGCTTGACGTGATGCAGCGCCACGCCGGACGCGATCGACGCCGATACTCAAGTAGGCCAGCGCGCCGCCGTACGGGAACGCCCAGACCACGGCCAGCCAGAGGACGGCGGAGACCGGCCGGTGCTTGGTCAGTAGAATGTCCAGCGTCAGCGTGATCGCCAGCGCCAGGTGGCCGAGACCGAGGATCGTGAAATCGAACATCTTTCTATACTAAACGTATGCGAGTCGGGCTTGGGGCGCACCGAGGGGCCGGGGGACCGCTCGCTTCGGCCTCCCCGGCCCCTCTCATCAAACTTGGGCGTGTCGCGCCAGTCGAGTCTCACGCAATCATGCTCCCACTCCTGCAGGTGGCCGATCAGAAGATCCTTGCGTCAACTGGCCTCCAGGTCGGATGATGTGCAAAGAAACGTGTTGAGGGCGTCCACTGGGTAGGAAAAGGCGTTTGTGGACCCTTTGGAGGAGGCGACCGGCATGAACAGAGAAACGGCGAACGACAGGTTCAAACGCGACTTTGGACGCTGGATGTGGAGCGGCGTGATGATGGCCGTCGTCTTCCATCTCGGGCTATTCCAGTTCTTTCCTGAGCTGACAGCGGAAGATCTGACGCGCGAGTTGGTTGACCCCCCTATTAAAGTCTTGAGAAAGATCGATCTACCTCCGCCGCCCGAGCCGATCAAGCGGCCGCCAATTCCGGTCGTCGGCGATGTCGACGTCAATGAGGACTTCGAGTTTCACAAGACGACGTTGGACGAGAATCCGATACCGCCTCCGCCACCGTCAGAGATCGGCGCCGACCGAGGTTATGAGGCCTTCGCCGTCTACACGATGGCTCCTAGGGTCAAGGACCGGCAGCGCGCGCTGGCGATCGTGGAGCGCTACTACCCTCCGCTCCTGAAAGACGCTGGTGTTGGGGGCAGAGTCCGGGTCGAGGCGTTCATCGATACGATGGGACGCGTTTTGGACGCGCGGGTCCTCGAAAGCTCCGGAATGCCGCTACTCGATGAAGCGGCCCTCGAAGCGGTGCGTTTGTTCCAGTACACACCGGCTTTGAATCGAGACACGAAGGTCGCGGTTTGGATCAAGCAGTTGATCATTTTCGAAAGCAAGTAGATCTTGCCAGGTCGGCGAAGTTGGTGAGGGCCGAGGCCAGCCCGGCTTCATAGAGCGGAAGGACGGGCCCCAAGAGTTGGCTGTGGGGCCCGTCGTATGTCTTGCAGGGAAGTATGGACCCCGTAACTCACACTTTGGTCGGAGCGAGCCTGGCTCAGACAGGCCTCAAGCGACGAACGGCCTTGGGCACGGCCACGTTGATCATCGGAGCCAACGCTCCTGATATCGATGTGCTGGCCTATTTCTGGGGAAGCGAGGCCGCGGTGTGGTTCAGACGCGGAATCACACACGGTGTTCTGGCGTTGATCGTTTTGCCCCTCGTTCTGACTGTTGTCATCCTTCTGTTGGACAGGCTCCGGCGAAGAGGGGGCAGTGAACCGCCTGGGGGCTCGGCTAAGCCGCGCCAGGTCCTTCTGTTGGCGTCGATCGCCATAGCAACGCATCCGCTACTGGACTTCCTGAACACCTACGGGATGCGCTGGCTGGCACCGTTCTCATGGAAGTGGTTCTACGGAGACACCCTTTTCATCATCGATCCCTGGGTATGGGCGTTGCTGGCAGGCGGGATCTGGCTGTCGCGGAACGGTGCGCAATGGGCGAAGTCCGGGCTGGCAATCGCCACGGCCTACACACTTCTGATGGGCGCATCGAATGTTGCCGCCCGCAGAGTCGTTCGCGGTGTCCTTGCTGAACAGGGAGTGACATTCGAGCGAATGATGGTGGCGCCACTTGCCGTCACTCCGTTCTCGCGCTGGGTGGTGGTGGAAGACTCAGAAGGATATCGGGGCGGACTTCTGAGATGGCTGCCGAGACCGCACGTTTCCTTGGAGGAGTTGCCGCTGGATAAGGAAGCGACGGGAGAGGCGCTGGCAAGGGCAGCAGCAGACCCCACCGCGCGGCTGTTCCTGAGCTGGGCGCGATTCCCGTACTACGTTCACAACCGTCTTCCAGATCAGCACGTCGTCTTCATCGGCGACGCCCGGTACACGCTGGACCCGGAATACTCCTGGGCGGCGACGCGGGTCACTGTTGAAAAGGCGGTGGACTGAGCGGCCGGCTGTACTTGCCCCACCTCCAACCTCCTCGACATTTTGCCTCGTCTCGAGCGAACTCCAGGTCGTGCCCGCGTCAGCCGTACGCTGAGCGACTCCACTCAGGTTACGAAGGGACCAGGATGAAGCCTTTGACAGGGAACCGAATCCTGACCATCGCCGGCAGTCTCGCTTTGGTCACGCTGGTGGGCGGATGCTCCGTCCAGCCGAACACGCAGGATGATGCGACCCGCCACATCCGGGACAACTACACGAAGCGAGAATTCAGGATCCCGATGCGGGACGGGGCGACACTCTTCACGGCGGTTTACTCGCCGCAAGATGAGTCCGAGTCCTACCCGATCATGATGAGGCGCACACCCTACTGCGTCTGTCCGTACGGGGAAGACGATTACCCCACTCAGTTGGGTCCCAGCGAACTGCTGGCGCGTGAGAAGTTCATATTCGTGCTCCAAGATGTGCGTGGGCGCTTCATGTCAGAAGGTGAGTTTCTAAACATGACGCCCCACGTGATGGAAAAGAACTCTAATGAGGACGTCGACGAGAGCACCGATACCTATGACACCATCGAGTGGCTTCTGGAGAACGTGCCTAACAACAACGGCAAGGTCGGGATGTGGGGCATCTCGTACCCTGGGTTCTACGCGGCAGCCAGCATGATCGACGCTCACCCAGCGCTCGCCGCCGTTTCGCCGCAGGCGCCGATTGCCGACTGGTGGTTTGATGACTTTCATCACCACGGGGCGTTCTTCCTTCCGCACACTTTTGGTTTCTTCTGGGTATTCGGATTGCCTCGGGATGGACTGACGACCGAGTGGCCGCGTGATCGATTCGATTTCGGCACTCCGGACGGATACGAGTTCTACCTCGAATTGGGCCCAATCAAGAACATCAACGAGCGCTATTATCGCGGGGAGATCCCGTTCTGGAACGCGACGATCGAACACCCCAACTACGACCAATTTTGGCAGGACAGAAACATCGTACCACACCTCAATGATGTGGCGCCTGCCGTCATGACCGTCGGCGGCTGGTTTGACGCAGAGGATCTGTATGGTCCGCTCGCGATCTATAGGTCGGTGGAAGAAAAGAATCCGGGGGTGCAAAATTCGATCGTTATGGGGCCATGGCGACATGGGGGGTGGGCCCGAGACGACGGGGACTCGTTGAGTTACGTACGTTTCGGGTCGAAGACCTCGCTCTACTACCGCGAGAGCATAGAGTTGCCGTTCTTCAACTACTACTTGAAAGGGAAGGGCGACCCGGATCCGGTCGAGGCGCACATGTTCGAGACCGGGGCAAATCAGTGGAGGACCTTTGAACAGTGGCCACCGGCGGAGGCAGAGCAGAGGCATCTGTACATGAGGGCTGGTGGGGACCTTTCTAATGCCGCTCCCTCGGCCCGGACGGCCTGGGACGAGTACGTCTCTGATCCCGCCAACCCCGTCCCCTACATCGGCGATGTCGGCCAGGGAATGATCCGGGAGTACATGATCGACGATCAGCGGTTCGCTTCACGCCGGCCGGACGTATTGGTGTATCAGACCGAGGTTTTGGAAGAGGACGTGACGTTGGCCGGCCCGGTCATCGCAGACCTCTGGGTATCGACTTCCGGAACCGACTCTGATTGGGTGGTCAAGCTGGTCGACGTGTTCCCACCGGATACACCGAATCGGGACGGCGCGCCCCGGGGCGTTCAGATGGGTGGATATCAGATGATGGTGCGCAGCGAGGTCATCCGGGGACGGTTTCGCGACAGCTATGAGTTCCCCGAGCCGTTTGTGCCTAACCAGGCGACGCACGTCGTCCTGCCACTTCAGGATGTGCTGCACACGTTCAAACGTGGGCACAGGATCATGGTGCACGTTCAGAGTACCTGGTTCCCGCTCGTAGACCGGAACCCGCAGACCTACGTGGACAACATTTACACCGACGCCGAGGAGAGCGACTTCATAGCGGCGACCCAGCGGGTCTATCGGTCCCGCCAATACCCATCCCACTTGCGTGTGGGGGTCCTGCCACGATAGGGGTTCGCGGTAAGCAAGATCCTCGTACTCGTACTCCTACTGGTGATCGTACGCTCACTCGGTCGAGTAGGAGTACGAGAAGTACTGGACGTGAGCTTTGACCTAATCCGCGTGGTGGTCGGGCAGCGCCAAGACCAGACGGAGCACCCCGCCTTCCACGGTGCCCTTCATCTCGAATCCACACCGACGGAAGACGCTGAGCATGGCCTCGTTGTCAGCCAGCAGGTAGGCATCGAACTCCGAGATCCCCTGTTGCGCGGCCAACTTCGCCAGGTGTGTGAGCAGCAGAGTCCCGAGTCCACGGCCCTGCTGTGCGTCTGTAACGGCCAGCGCAACCTCCGGCCTATCCTCGCCCTCCCGGGGGTAGCTGGCGTATCGAGCCACGGCGACTACCGTAGGTTGATCGCCAAGCCAGAGCTCGGCCACCAGCGCCGCCTGCCGCACGAAATCGAGCTCGGTAAGATAGGCGAGCTCATCCTCGGTGAGGCAGGTCTTGGCGCCAAGGAAACGGTAGTACCGCGTCTCTGGGCTCAAGCTATTGAAGAGCGTCACCAGTGCGTCTTTGTCGTCTGGTCGGATGGCGCGGATCTGGACCGAAGTTCCGTTCCGGAGGACGGTGTCGACGGCGTAATCGCGGAATGCCATGTTGTAAAGTAAGAAGAGCCCCCTAATGAGGGCTAGCTAGTCGACGACCCAGGGAAGTGAGGAGAAGGCGAGCGATGATCGCGACAGCGGAAGTGCAGGTCATACCGATTGGTTCGGGCGTGTCCGTGCGAGAAGAGGTAAAACGAGCGCATTACATACTCGAGGAGTTCGATCTCAACGCGCAACTTCACTCGAACGGTACGAATTTGGAAGGCGAGCTCATGGAGATCTTTCGGGCGGTTGAAAGGATCCATGAGACTCTGCATGCGGAGGGTACGGTTCGTATCGCAACGTTCCTCAAAGTCGCAACCCGCACGGACAAACAGCCGAGTCTAGCGGGGAAGTTGTTCTAGAGGGGGTACGAGTACGAGCAAGACGATTGTCTGAGGGTCGTACTCGTACTCCTACTCGCTTACGGTTCAGGGGGGAAGACGTTGAAGGGGTAGTCGGGATCCTCCAGTTGCTCCTTCGTCCGTTTATCCTCTTTGAGCTTCGCCTGGGCCGCCGCCAGACGCGCGATGGGAACGCGGAAAGCCGAGCAGCTCACGTAGTCGAGTCCGATGGTGTGACAGAACTCGATGCTCCGCGGGTGTCCACCATGTTCGCCGCAAATCCCGACCTTTAGATCCGGCTTCACCGAGCGTCCCGAATTGACGGCAAAACGGGCCAGTCGGCCGACGCCGTGGATGTCGAGGGCCTCAAACGGATTGTTGGAGAGAATCCCCAACTCAACGTAGAGCGGAAGGAACTTCTGTTCCGCATCCTCTCGGGAGAAGGAGAATGTGGCCTGCGTAAGATCATTAGTACCGAAGGAGAAGAAATCGGCTATCTCGGCTATGAAGTTGGCTCTGACGCAAGCGCGAACGGCCTCGATCATCGTGCCGTACTTAAAGTCAAGCGTTACCCCGTAGCGTTCCTCGATCTCGGCTCTGACCTCATCGACGAATTCGCCGACGCGCTCCAGTTCGCGGTACCCGGTAACTTGTGGCACCATGATCTCGCAGATTGCGTCGACACCTTCCTTGGTCAACTCGGCGAGCGCCTCCAAGATGGCGCTGATCTGCATCATGTAAAGCTCGGGTACCGATATGCCGAGGCGGACGCCGCGGTGTCCGAGCATCGGGTTGACCTCAGAGGTCTCACGTACTTTGTGGAGCACTTCAAGCTTTTTGTTAATTAGACCATCGATAATCCGATCTCCGGGGCTACCAGACAGCGGATCGTTCAACTGCTCCATGGGTGGAAGGTTATCCTTCAAGGACGGGACAACGATCTTCTCGAGAGATTCCCCGTTGAGAGTTCCGCTTGCCAAGTGATCCCGTACTCGTTCCAAGCTGGCTAGCTCGAGCAACAAAGACTCGAGGGAGGGAAGGAACTCGTGGAGCGGAGGATCGAGAAGGCGTATCGTGACCGGAAATCCTTCCATGGCCCTGAAGATTCCCATGAAGTCAGCCTTCTGCATGGGGCGCAAGCGGTCAATCGCGCCCCGACGTTCCTCGGGTGACTGAGCGAGAATCATCGCCTGAACGATTGGGAGGCGGTCGGCAGCGTTGAACATACGCTCGGTGCGGCAGAGCCCGATCCCCTGAGCACCCATCTCGCGGGCGACGGTGGCGTCCTCGGGAGTGTCGGCATTGGCCCGCACACCCAGCGAACGAGTGTTGTCGGCCCACTCGAGGATCGTCTTCATTTCGTCACTAAACTCCGGGTCGACAGTGGGGACTGTACCTAGGTACACCTCGCCGGTCCCACCATCGATGGTGACAACGTCACCCTCCTCCAGTCTCTGGCCGTTGATTTCGGCGTACTTGTCACGGTCGTTGATCAATATCTCTTCGCAGCCGACAACGCAGGGCTTGCCCATCCCGCGCGCGACGACGGCGGCGTGTGAGGTCTTCCCGCCCCGGCTGGTGAGGATTCCTTTTGCCTGGAAGAAGCCGTGGATGTCCTCCGGCTTGGTCTCTTCGCGTACCAGGATCACTGCTTCGCCAGCTTTGCCGCGCTCTTCCGCGTCATCCGCTTCGAAGATCACGGCGCCGCTGGCAGCACCCGGTGAAGCGGGCAATCCGGTGGCGATGGCGGTCGCCTCTGCAGTGGGATCGATCCGCGGGTGGAGTAGCTGCTCCAGGTGGTCGGGGCTAATCCGAAGAAGCCCTTCTTCTTTGGACAAGATGCCCTCGGCTACCATGTCGACGGACGTCTTCACAAACGCGGCGGCGTTCATCTTGCCATTCCGCGTCTGGAGCATATAGAGCTTGCCGTTCTCGACGGTGAACTCGAAATCCTGAACTTCGTGGTGTTGCTGCTCCAAGGTCTGCCGCACGCTCTGTAGTTCCTTCCAGGTCTGCGGCATCTGCTTCTCGAGTGCGCCGATCGGAATTGGAGTGCGGATACCGGCAACAACGTCCTCACCCTGGGCATTCACCAGGTACTCGCCGTAGAGGACGTTCTCGCCCGTGCCGGGATCCCGAGTAAAGGCGACACCGGTCCCCGAGTCATCACCCATGTTTCCGAAGACCATCGTGCAGACACTAACCGCCGTTCCGTCTGCCATCTCGGGGGTGACCTTGAACTCGCGGCGATAGTCTACGGCGCGCTTGCCCATCCAGGATCGAAACACGGCGTCGACGGCCATGTCGATTTGCTGCCAGGGATCTTGCGGGAAGTCCGTCCCGAGGTCGTACTTGATGATCTGCTCGAATTGAGTGCAAATCTGTTTCAGCGAATCGACGCTGAGTTGATGATCGTACTTGGCGCCTTGACTGAGTTTGACGGCATCGAGAATCTCAACGAATCGCTTCTCTTCGGCTCCCATCGCGATCTCGCCGAAGCCCTGGATGAGTCGCCGATATGCATCGTAAGCAAAACGCGGGTTGTTCGTCGCCGCTGCGAAGCCTGCCACCACCTCATCGTTCATACCCAGGTTCAGTATCGTGTCCATCATGCCGGGCATCGATAAGGCGGCGCCTGAGCGAACAGAAACAAGCAAGGGGGACTCGGGACTGCCGAAGGTCTTGCCCGTCTTCTTCTCGAGCGCCTTCATCGCCGAGCGTACCTGCTGACCGAGTTGCGCGGGCTGCTTTTCTTCGGCGGCGAAATATTGTCGGCAAGCTTCGGTGGTAATCACAAAACCCGGCGGTACGGGCAATCCGAGCTGGGTCATACGCGCCAGGCCAGAGCCCTTTCCACCAAGCAGTTGCTTGTCGTTGCTGTCACCGTCCTCAAATGCGTAGACGAAAGTCGTTTCGCCCATGACCTACTCCTGTCGGGATGATTCACGCGGGCTGATTTGTCGCCACAATCTAGTGGCTGACCAGCCACCGTCCAACGAAATCAAGCGCGGGCCCCCTAGCCGTGCGGCTCCGGGTGACAAGACCCGAAGTTGCAATTGCTGTACCAGATTGGGGCGCTCAGGGAAGGGCCGTTAACGACGGCCGAGTAGATGCGAAGTCCCGTCCCTTGACCTGCGGTGGTATGGGGAGCTAGGGTCGGAGTCGTCGATGAAAGCCAGAAGCGGAAGCATCGTGCCTTTTCGCCCGGAGGACATGTAAATGGTTGGGCGACTTAGGGTTGAGCGTGGGACTATAATCCACTTTGCGAAGTGGACACTGGCACTCGGTGCCTTCGCCGCCGTTGTCTGGCTGGTCATTTCGGCCTTTTCGGCCGGTTGAGATCAAGCTGCGATTGACGGCCCCGTCGCGGAACGACCTGCTTGCGGTGTACACGCCCACGGTTCTCGATACTCTCCGCTGACACAGATCATGCCTGTCAATGTACACCAACTGCAACAGGTCCTGGTGTATGGGCCGATGATTCCTTGGATGGCTCGACTTACGTATGACGCAGCCGAGTCCGACCGGACCCAATCCATTGATTAGCGAGTATTGGAAAGCGGTATGTGGTGATCGCGGCCGGCGGCCACGCCGACCTGGGAAAGGCGCTGGGGGACTATCCCGTTGCTGCACATTGACTGATTGAGCTGTCGACCGTCTTTAGTCCTTCTGCGCCCATCTTTCGCGAGCATCCGCCGGGGCACGGTCGCAGTCCTCGCAGTCCCGATCCAATTCTTCGCAGGGTACTCCGTCAGCCTGCGATTCGTCGCATGGCGGTCCGCCAGGGTCGAGGCCCCTGTCAGTTTGAGTCGGTGTCTCTTTCCGCGGGTCGCTCATTCTGCCTCGTGGTGGGAGAGACGTACTCTCGTTTGATTGGCCAGTTATCGAGGGTCGATATAGCAAAATCTAGTCCAAGCCTGCCGGTCCCGCAAAAGCACTTGGCGTACCCTGACGTGACACCCCGTCCGTGACAGGACGCACCGAATCTGGGGCAAGATTGCTCGCCCGACGCATCAAGAGAGCACGCTAGCCGGGCGTCGTGCCGTGTAAGCGCTTGGAAAATATAGGGATCAGGCGCACGCGCCGTGTCATGCTGAGGTGGCACAAAACCGGCGTCTAGGAAGGATGGCTTAAGGTGCACCGAGGAAGACGGTATATCGCGTCAGTATAGTTAACCAGGTTAAGCACTCCTGGTCTAAAGCCGGTTCGGCGACGAAAAGGACCTAGACGACCGCACTTCAGCGGTCGATCCGTCCGTCTTCCCTGGGCGGAGCCGAGGGGAACAGATGGCGGCCAAAACACGCGCGAGGCTGATCCAGGACGTTCTGGGCAGCGCTTATATCCTATCGTCTGCAGTAAACGACCTCATGGAAACTCGGCTGCACGCGGTGACCGGCGAGCAGCTGACCTTCTCACAACTCAAACTCCTGAAGCTGGTCTCTCGCACAGACTCCTACAATATCAGCCAGGTAGCCGCGTTCTTGACTGTCAGTACAGCGGCGGCGAGCAAGGCAGTAGACCGTCTGGTGCGACGCGGATTGCTGATTCGCAGCGAGGCAGAAGATGATCGCCGGGCAGTGGAACTCTCGCTGACCTCGGAAGGCCGGCGGATGCTGGAGGAGTATGAGAAGTTAACCGTGATCGCGCTGGACGAGATCTTCGGCGGTTACTCGCCGGAGGATCTTCGCGGTGCGGCGGAGCTTCTCGACAGGTTGTCGGTCAACGTGCTTACGCATGATGGCGAAAGTGCTGAAGTGTGTTATCGGTGCGGAATCTACTTCCGGGACAAGTGCTTGCTGCGAGCCGTGAGTGGACGCGAGTGCCATGTCTTTTCCCGAGAGGGAGCGCGGGGAGGCGGAAATGGGGATGAGTCCGAGGTGAAGTGATAATGAGCAAATACAGGTATTTCCCTGGCTGTGCAATTAAGGACCGTGGAGGCAGCTGCGAGACATCGTTGCTGGAGGTGAGCCACGCACTGGGTATAGAGCTAGAAGAGCTGGAAGATTGGAACTGCTGTGGCGCGAGCGGCTACAGTTCACAGGGAGATCCTCAAAGCCTGGCGATGGTGGCCCGCAACCTCGCCGTAGCCGAGCGATCGGGCGACGAGAAACTGATGACACCGTGCGCCGCTTGCCATCGAGTACTGAACAAGACAAAGCACCACATGGGCAGCTTCCCGGATGTTCGCACCCAGGTCTGTGCCGCTCTGGCAGGTGCGGGTCTCAAGTACAAAGGGACGCAAGAGGTCAAACACGCGCTGGAAGTCCTTGTGGAGGACGTAGGCGAGCAAGCGATTGCCGGGCGCGTGGTCAAGCCGCTCAATGGTCTGCGGGTGGCGCCCTACTACGGCTGTCAGTACGCGGTCCCAACCGTCAACGACGAATCCGACATGGGCCCGCTGGAGCGACTGCTGTCGTCGCTGGGCGCTGAGGTGATCAACCATCCGGGTCAGACGCATTGCTGTGGAGGTGTTCACCTGATGGAGCGATATCAGTGTCCGCCGCAAGCGGTAGAAGCGCTCATCCATGAAGCCCAAGATCTTGGAGCGGAAGTCATCGCGACGATTTGTCCGGCTTGCCAGTTCAATCTGGAGAGGAGCGTGGAGCGGATGGCAAACACTTACGGAGCTCCCTCCATTTCGATTGTCTACGTAGCGCAACTGCTGGGCGCCGCGCTTGGGCTGAAGAACAGTCAGCTTGGTGTAGGACAGGGTAGGCAACCCGCGGACTAGCTTCGTTGGCTAGCTGCCGGTCGATCCCATCGAGCTTGCCACCCCTTGCACGGCGTGGATCGGATTGATCACTGTTATAGCATCCAGCCAAGAAGTCTCGAGAAATAGGGGGAAGAGAGATGCGTTGCAGAGTTATTCTGGCGCTACCGATTATGGTTGTTGCCGGACTCACCGCGTGCGGAGGTGGGTCTGAAGAGGACGACGCGGCGTTGAAAGCCCAGGCGAAGGCAGATTCCCTGGCGATGGCTGAGGCGCTCTACGATGTAGCAGTGTTTGACACAGTATCTTGGGAAAGCGACGCGGCGCGACTCGAGCGTGGCGCTCTCGTATACCGGAGCAGCTGTGGGAAATGTCACGGGAGCAGGGGCGGCGGTAACGGTGAAGTCGCGATGGAATTCGGACTAGAGGTACCGTCGTTCGAGTCGCCTGACTGGGCGTACCGCGGTGACATAGAAGGGCTCAGGCACCGCATCTTCGTCGGCCACGAGGGGGCGATGCCGAACTGGGGACTTCACGGCCTCAAGTACCGAGATGTAGACGCGGTCGCCGCACATATTGCCGAGACGATTTCGCCAGCCGAGACAGCGGAGGCCGGCGGCTAGATTCCGTTTCGCGCTACTGACCAGGGGGGCTGTCGCAGTCCTCAACACGTCGCGTGTAGACGATACTGATGATCTTCCAGCCTTCAGCTGCTCGAGCCAGATGGAAAGCGTCGACGCCGCAATGACTGAAGCGACCATCGATGTGGAAGTCGTAAGGCGCCCAGACGAGTGCCAGATCTCCGTCGAATAGAACCTGAGGGTCCCAGACTCGTTCTTCCCAAACTCCGCCCGACTGCCCGACGGATGCCGCGAGGTCGCTCGCCGGTAACGTTTGCACGGACCTTCGGCCCTCGCGTGAGTCTACGATCACGAGGTTAGCATCAGGATGGAACAGCGAAGCCGCCGTCGCACTGTCGGCTCGCCCAATGCTCGTCATCAGTAGATCGACCACCGCGTTCACCTGCTCCTCGGGAGTCTGAGCCCGCAGCGGCGTCAGACCCAGCGCCGAAGCGATGGCTATCATCAGGGCGGATCGAAAGGCGCGCGGCATCTCAGGCTCCTTTATTCTCCAGCAGGTTCAACGGCATTGTCACCCCGGCCTCCAACGCTCGGTGAACGGGGCAACGGTGGGCGATTTCGAACAGTCGCTCGCGCTGCGCATCGTCGAGTGACCCGACGAGCTCGAGGTCCTGCACGATCTCATGTTTAGGGGGCGTATCACTCTGAGCAGCCGGTTCAGGCTTCCGATGCTCGAGCTTTACACCTATCTCTTCGAGGGGCCACTGCTTGCGATCGGCGTACATACGGAGAGTGATCGTCGTACAGGCGCCGAGCGATGCCATCAGCAGGCCCCATGGCGTCGGACCGGTGTCCGTCCCGCCGATGCTCTCAGGCTCATCGGCCACCAGCGCGTGTCCGCCGGCGAAGATCTCGGTGTGATAACGCGCGCGACCGGTCTTCACGAAGACCAAGCTCTTGGGCGCGTGCTCCTCGCGGGTCAGTTTTTGGGCGCCCAGGTAGCGAACGGCCCAGGCGGAAATACTGGCGCCCACAAACTCGGAGTCTTCCGGTCGCGTCAAGAGGTGGTCGGCTCCAGGGAGAGAGATGAAGCTCTTGGGCTCTCGGGCAGTCTCGAAGATGCGGCGACCGTTTTCGCTCAGTACGATCGCGTCATCAGGCGACTGGAAGACAAGCAGCGCCCGATCTAGACCGCTGATCACGCGCTCCATGTTCTGCTGGTTCAGGTCATCCAGGAACTCCTTCTTGATCGTGAAGGGGCGACCCGCCAGCAGCACCTGTGCGGCGCCGTTCGCCTCGATCTCCTCGATCGAGCTCTTCAGGTGCCGCTTGACATGCTGCGGTTCGGCGGGCGCGTTGATCGTCGCGACGGCTACGGCGGATGGGATGCGGCCAGCCGCCTGAAGAACCGCAGCTCCACCAAGTGAGTGGCCGACGAGGATGGCTGGGGCCTCATGGTTCTGTTCGAGGTACTGGGCCGCGGCCACCAGATCGTCGACGTTCGAAGAGAAGGTGGTGTCGGCAAAATCGCCCTCGCTTTCACCCAAACCGGTGAAATCGAACCGCAATACGCCGATGTGGGCCTGCGCCAGAGCGCGACTAATGTTGACGACCGCCTTGTATTGCTTTGAACAGGTAAAACAATGGGCGAAGAGCGCGTAGGCGATGGGCCGTTCGTCCACCGGAAGCTCCAGCCGGGCAGATAGCCGTGCACCGTTAGCGCCCTGGAATGTCAGTCTTTGGGTCTGCATGGTTCTCGTCCCTCTTCATACTCGACAGGTCGTGCGAAACGACCCAACGCTGTTCGACGTAGTGACCGTGAAAGCCTAGACAGATTGTGTGGCCGGGGGAAGACCGAAGCAACCGCCCGGTCATAAACACAATCGGAGCCGTTATCGTTCTGGACTTGAGGTTCGGTTGACGGCAGGCGAATCACGCCCTAGAAAGGTCCAATGAACTCATTGGCCTCACGCTTCTCCAGTCTCGCCGGCGCATTCACGCCCAGGCATGCTACAGGAGGAACAGCAATGCTCAGACGAGCAATCTTAGCGGCAGTACTGGTGCTGACCCCTTGCGTCGCAATGGCGCAAACGGCTGCAGACTCTTCCGCGATAGTTGCCACGGCTCTCGACTACATAGAAGGCTACTATACCGGTGACGGAGAGCGGATGGAGCGCGCGCTGCATCCGGATCTTGCCAAGCGCATCGTCATGACCAATCCCACCACAGGCGAGAGCCTGCTGCAAGACATGACGGCCGAACAGCTGGTCGGCGCTACGCGGATGGGTTATGGAAAGCAGGTACCGGAGTCCGATCGCCGGATGGATGTGACGATCCTGGACATCTACGAAAACGCCGCAAGCGTGAAGATCATGGCCCACGAGTGGATCGACTATCTCCACATCGCCAAGTACGAAGGGAACTGGGTCATCGTGAACGTCCTTTGGGAGTTGACTCCCGAGGCCAAGCAGAAGATGTCGGGTGGCGACTGAACGGTGAGCTCCGACTGGTCAAACGTAGAGCGCTTCGAGTTTGCCGTAGAGGATACGGCGGCGCGGGTGGCAGCTTGCGTCGCCCGACCTCCAGAGTCGGAGTTCGGGTTCGTACTGGCTCACGGGGCAGGCGCCGGTATGGATCACCCCTTCATGGAATCGATAGCGCTGGGTCTTGCCGCATCAGGCATCGCGACGTTTCGCTACCAGTTCCCGTACATGCAGGAGGGTCGGCGTCGCCCCGATCCCCAACACCTACTCGAGGCGACCGTTCGATCGGCCACCCGAGAAGCGAATCGAGTGTTTGAGGGGCTGGAGCTGTTTGCCGGCGGAAAGTCGATGGGCGGTCGGATGACATCCAATGCAGCCTCCCATGAGCCACTCCCGGGAGTGCGGGGCCTCATATTTCTCGGTTTCCCGCTCCACCCACCCGGTAAGCCGGGAGACGCAAGAGGCACCCATCTGGCGAAGGTCAATCTGCCGATGCTGTTTCTACAGGGAACGCGCGATAACTTCGCCAACCTGGAGTTACTTCAACCTGTGGTGCAGCGATTAGGGGTCACTCTGCACATCATCGAGGGCGGTGACCACTCGTTCAAGGTGCTAAAACGAGCGGGCCGGTCTCCGGGAGAAGTACTTGCTGAGCTTGTGGGCGCAATTCAAGCTTGGGGCCGCGGGGTGCTCGGCTGACCGCCGGTCGCGCCCAGCGACCCTTGATCCTCACCGCGAAGTACCTCGAACAACTGGATGGTATCACGCGTCCTGAAGAAGATGGCACGCCCGCCTCGCTGCTTCATATAGATCGCCGGCGTCAAAAGGCCGATCGCAAGTGGCAGACAGCGCCATAGGCGAGGCGTTAGCCACACTTCGCGGAACCGCCGCAACGTCACCTCCTCAACCTCGTCGCCACGGATCAACCTGGATCTATAGGAGAGGTACTTGACTCGGATTTCGTCATCGAACACCAGTAGCTTTCTTGGAATACGGGCAAGGACCATCACGACCAGGATGATGGACGCGACGAGCATCATCGCGTAGGCCGACCACTGCAGGATGAAGCTGTCGAGCGTAACCAAGAAACTTTCCGTAGCGATCTGGAAAACGTAGAAGATCAGCCGCCCTGCAATCGCGGACAGGATCGTGAAGAACGCGAACCAGGCCAGCAGGTAAAGCGGGGGTATCCTGAAACGAGCGACATAGCGCAATCGCGTCATATCTATAGGCCGAACCAGCCGACGCCGTACCGCGTAGAGGCTCAACCAGATCAGGGCGACGATCGACAGGGCCAACAGCCCTTGGGTGATGGGGAAGGGGCGGATGACGGTCAGAGTCTGTCTCTCCGGCACGAAACGATCCTGCAGGAACTCCTCTACGTCGTCCAGGGAGAGACGCTCAAAAACGCCAACGAGGTCGGGGAAATCGTGATGTGAGCGAGGGTCGAAGAAGTAGATGCGGACCCAGCGTTCCAGGGCTTGGGAGGAGCTGTTCGTGACGCGGAGCTGGTTGACGACGGCGGCTTTGTCCGCCGCGAACTCCTCGACGTCCAAAGTTCCATCTCGCAGGGTTGCCAGGTCGGCCTCGACAACGCCCCGAGCAAACTCGAATTCTTCCGGTTTGATGCCGCCTGTGACGTGGATATACGAACCGCCGCCGCGCTTATCCACGCCAACCGAGATCCCGTACGTCGCTTTTCGGTCGCCAAAGCGCAGCTTGTCATTCAGCCGTTTGCCCAGCAATTGAGCGACGAACAACAGGGTCACTTCGTCGTCCGCGCTGAGATTGTAGAACTTGAAGCGATTCGAGTAATAGATGTTGGAGCGATAAGCCCAGAATATGCGCTGCCAGTATCGCCCAGGGTCGGAAAGTGTCTGTTGCGCATCGGGGCGGGGACGTGCCTCGAGCGTTCCAAAGACCTCGTCAACCTTACCTAGCACCGCCCGCCGGTCCAAGTCGCCGATCACGGTCAACGTCATCAGCGATGGAACGTAGTACGTCTCGTAGAACCAGCGAAGGTCCTCGGGCGCAATGCTGTTCAGGCTCGCGAAGGGGTAGTAGTCGCGAGATGCTCGCGTCTTCATTCCGAATTCGCGCTCCCAGAAACCGGGAGTCCTTAGGGCGGGAGGATATAGGTAGTAGGCCCAAAGCCAGTCGAAGAACTGTCGAGGGCGAGCGCCTACTTCGAGAGCGACGGGTTCGCGCTGCCGCTCGACGACATCCGGGTCCATCGCGTGAGGCTGGAGAATCCGTCCCAGCCATTCGATAGCGTACTCGGCATGCTCCCGTCCAATGTGCACGTAGTAGAACGTGCGGTCGCTCGTCACGGACGCGTTGTAGACGCCGCCGAGTTCTTCGATCTGTCTGCGAATCTCCTCCTCGGTGAGGCCCGGTTGGTCGCTGAACAGCATATGCTCGGTGAAATGAGCAAGCTGCTCCTTACCCGGCGGATCCATGTCAGCCCCAAAGGGCAAGGCAACGCTGATCGCGACGTTCGGATCGCCGGGGAGATGTTTGAACCAGATCTTGAGGTCGTTGTCGAGGAACAAAGTCTCGAACCCAGCGAACGGGCTGAGGGTTTCAGTGTCGCTCGGAGATTGAGGAGTGGCGGACAGGGCCAGCAATACGAATACGCCCATCAACGCGTTCAACTTTGATTCGTCTCCTTCGCCCGTATCAGCGCATATCGGAAGAGCGGCGGCCCCACGAGCTGATTGACGGCGATCATGGCGACGATGATAGCGGCAACTAAGCCGCCCCAGATATCGAATCTCTCTTCCACTATGGTGGCGAGTCCAAGAGTAACGCCCGCCTGGGCCAAGAAGCCCATCCACGAGAACTGTCGAATGACGGTGGGGTCACCCGCGGAAGCAGACCCGAGATACGTACTCAGATAGATGGAGATCGTCCGGGCTAGGAGCAACAGAATCACGGCCGTCCAGACGCCGGGGATGACGCTGAGATCCAGATTGGCCCCGGCCACAGAAAAGAAGATCGCATAAAGGGGCAGCGAGTTGGCCTCGAGGGCGTCAACGAATCTCGAACCCTGAACCGACGCGTTTTGCACGACGAAGCCTGCGGCCATGCAGATCAGGATGTAAAACTCCGAATCGTATCCGAGGAAATGGGTCAACTCCACCACGCCGAACGCAGCAGCGAGAACGAACAGGATGGGTTGTCGGCCGATACGCTCCAAGTAGAAGCCGATCAGCCAGCCGACCGCTCCCCCCAGGGCGAGCGAGACGAGGATCGCGACGCCGAAGTGACGCAACTGACTTGCATCGAAAGCGGTACCCGGCTCGACCAACACCGCTGCCATGGAGATGACCACCGCGATCAGGATCAGGATGATCACGTCCTTCAGGACGCTGACCCCGAGCACGGTGTCCGTGAGGGGTCCGCGTGCACGCTGCTCGGTGATCACGGCGATTGTGGTCGCTGGCGACTTGGCGACGGCGACGAGACCGAAGATCATCGCCACAGCGATAACCGTTCCGGGAGGCTGCCCCGTCAAGAAGGGGAAGAGACCGCGACCGAGGTAGACCGCCACTGCGACGGCTCCCATGATCAAGAGAATCTGCAGCGCAGTTATGGACAATATGCTCCGCAGGCGCTGGCCGAGGCTCTTGATTCGGAGCTCTCCTCCAGCTTGCAGCGCTATGACGCTCAGCGCGACGTCGTTGATCAGCTTGAAGTCCTGGACCGTCTCTTGGGGAAGCAATCCCAGCACCCACGGACCGAAAATGATCCCGATCACCAAATACCCTGTAATCCTCGGGAGCCTCAGGTCGCGGGCCAACTCTCCAGAGACGAACGCGGCGAGCAGCAGGAATCCCAGGAGCATAGTACCGCTGGCGGCACCGGGGAGTGGGCCTAGAAAGCGTAAGAGCATCGCCAGCAGAGAGATGACCAGGAGAGTCATCGCTCGGCCAATCGTACGCTGGCTAGGGTGGTAGAGGTTGAAAGCCATGAATCTTATGCAGAGGCGAATAGAGTCGGACGACAGGCCCGCATCCTAGCCGCACGCTCGAAAGAGGGCAAGATTGGCCGACAGGGCAGAGATGCTTGACCCCTCTCTTCCAGAGCGACAAGATGCGGTAGTCGCCCTACCCGTTCACACTTCGGCGAGGTTCCGGATGAAAGCTCCTCACGATTGGGCAAGCCTGGCCATGGCAATCGCGCTGCTGTCGGTCGCCGCGTGCAGCACCGACGAAGAGACCGGAATGCCCGCGATGCTCAAAACGCGGTTTCAGACAGAAATGAAGACGATCCTCAACGATGTGAGGCGCGCGGAAGCAACGGCCCACACGCTAGGTGGCCGCTATTTGAATATGAGCGAGCTACAGGGCGAGTATTTCAGTCGGAGCGTGCCCGATACCTACGAGCTGACGCTGAGCGACGTGACCGATTCGAGCTATAGAGCCCAGGTAAAGCACAAAGCTTCGGGGCTCACGTGCAAGCTCGAGGTGGGCACGGGTCAGGGGAACGAGAACCCGAACTGCGACTGACGTGAACCTTGAAGAAGCAGGGGGCCGTAGTAGATTGAACGCGGCCTGAGTGATAGAGCCGTAAGAGTTTGGCAGACAAAAAGGTGCGCGAATCGCCCGGCGGGCATCCGGCACCGCTGTGGTGGGCGTAGCTCAGCTGGTTAGAGCGCCAGGTTGTGGCCCTGGAGGTCGCGGGTTCAAGTCCCGTCGCTCACCCTTCGTAAATCGTTTTAATTGTGGGGTTTACGTGGCCCGAGCGCCATCGATGGTGGGATGGAGAGTGGCGCCGGCGGTGGGCCGTGCAAAACGGTGTGGTGGAGGCGGATAGCAGCCCTCCAAGACCCTTGATCTTTCAGGGGTTTGTGCTATACTAAACATCTGCACAACAAGACTTGCGGTACGTCGCTGTTCGGCGTGCCGCCGCTTTTTGAAAACTGAAGGCTGTGGGTGTGTGACGTGTGCGTTCGGCCCCTGGCGGGTATCGCTTCCCGCCAGATAGTAGGGAACTAAAGCGAACAATTCCGGACGTTCTAGAAGTCGTAGGGCGTTCGACGAGCAAGATCAGGGTTGGTTAACCAACCTGCCCTTCAGAAATATTTATGTGGAGGGTTTGATCCTGGCTCAGGACGAACGCTGGCGGCGTGCCTAACACATGCAAGTCGAGGGCGTGGCTCAGGACGAACGCTGGCGGCGTGCCTAACACATGCAAGTCGAGGGCGAAAACCTCCTTCGGGAGGTGAGTAGACCGGCGGACGGGTGCGTAACACGTGAGCAACCTGCCTTGGAGAGGGGGATAACCCGGGGAAACCCGGGCTAATACCGCATAACGTGACCATTTCACATGTTGAGGTCACCAAATGAGGGCGTCTTTAGCGGAGCTCTCGCTCTAAGATGGGCTCGCGGCCTATCAGCTTGTTGGTGAGGTAACGGCTCACCAAGGCGATGACGGGTAGCTGGTCTAAGCGGATGATCAGCCACACGGGGACTGAGACACGGCCCCGACTCCTACGGGAGGCAGCACGGCCCCGACTCCTACGGGAGGCAGCAGTGGGGAATTTTGGACAATGGGCGAAAGCCTGATCCAGCGACGCCGCGTGCGGGAGGAAGCCCCTCGGGGTGTAAACCGCTGTCAGGAGGGAAGAACAGGTTCGGGTTAATACCCCGGACTGCTGACGGTACCTCCAGAGGAAGCGCCGGCTAACTCCGTGCCAGCAGCCGCGGTAATACGGAGGGCGCGAGCGTTGTCCGGAATTACTGGGCGTAAAGGGGGCGCAGGCGGCTTGGCAAGTCTTGTGTGAAAGGCCACGGCTCAACCGTGGACATGCACTAGATACTACCGAGCTTGAGACGG
>JBDHJS010000095.1:0-5185 GCA_039586795.1 Gemmatimonadota bacterium | reverse complement strand
TATTCAACACCGTCTTCTCGATCGCGCTTTCGGCGACTGATCCGAACGAGATCTGGGCCGGCAGCGACGACGGCCGCGTGCACATCACTCGGGACGGCGGCGCCAGCTGGACCGACGTCACGCCGAACGACATGCCGCGTTACGGCACGGTGGACGAGATCGAGCTGTCCCCCCACGCGCCCGGCCGCGCCTTCCTGGCCGTGCAGCGCTACCGGGAGGATGATTTCGCGCCGTACATCTTCCGCACCGACAACTACGGCGATTCGTGGCGGTTGCTGACCAGCGGTCGCAACGGAATCCCCGCCGACTACGCGGTGCGCACGGTTCGGGAAGATCCGGAGCGCCGCGGTCTCATCTATGCCGGCACCGAGTTTGGCATGTTCGTCTCGTTCGACGACGGCCGGCGCTGGCAACCGCTCCAACTCAACCTCCCGATCACGCCGATCACCGGGATGCGCGTCGCTCATGGCGATGTGATCGTTTCGACCCAGGGCCGTTCGTTCTGGATTCTCGAAGGCGCCGCTCCGCTCCGTCAGCTGAGCGACGAGGTCGCTGGGTCGGAGTCGTACCTGTACGCGCCCGGCCCGGCTATTCGAGCGAACACCAGCGGTATGTGGGGCAGCGGCGAGCCAACGCCGGGCGGGCGGCCGGGACCGGGGCTCATCTATTACTACCTGGCGAACGAGGCCGACGCTGAAGTCCGGCTCGACATCGTGGACGGATCAGGGGCGACGGTCCGCAGCTTCACCAGCGACTCGGCCGCCGCGGCGAAGCTCGGCACTCAGAAGCTCGAGACGAAGGCGGGTATGCATCGCGTGGCGTGGGATGTCACCTACGCCGGTCCCGACACCCTGGGCGGCGTCGAGGTCTCCGGCTTCACCGGCGGGGTGAAGGCGCCCCCCGGCGACTACCAGGTGCGCCTGAGTATCGGCGACGCCAGCCAGACCCAATCGATCACCGTGTTGCCCGATCCGCGAATCCGCGGCGTGACCCAGGCCGATTACGACGAGCAGCTGCGACTCGGCCTCGCCGTGCGCGATACGATCTCTTCTATATATGACAAGCTGCGGAAGCTGGGCGCCGTGCGTGACCAGCTGAACGGGATCAAGGACCGTGCATCGGAGGCGGGGCTGTCGGAAACGATCGTCTCCAGCGCCGAGTCGCTGATCGCCAGCGTCACCGCCGTGGAGGAGGAGCTGCGCCAGGTGAAGAACAAGAGCGGGCAGGATATGCTGCGCTTTCCGCCCAAGCTCGATACGCAGTACCTGACCCTCTACTCGTACATCACAGGCGTCGACAACTACGGGTTCGGCGGCCCCGAGGGCCGACCGGCGCAAGGCGCATACGACCGCTTCGACGATCTGAACGCGGTGTGGTCCGCGGTCCGGGCCCAGGCCGAGGACGTGCTGGGGACGGAGGTTCCGGCGTTCAACGCGGAGTTGGCGCAGGCCAACGTGCCTGCGGTGATCGTGCCGCAGTAGAAGAGAGCGAGACGGGGCCGCGGCGCTACCGCCCCGGCCCCGGCTGCTACCCCGACGGAGGCGTCAAGGGGCAGGGCTGCTATCCGGAGCCCGGGAGAACTGGCTCAGGAAAGCGACGATCTCCTCGCTCGAAATCTCCCGCGTAATCGTCCCCAAGCTCGCTGAGAAGGGCCCCGGCGCTCCGGGCCACGTGTGTCCACCGCCTTCGATGCCGTACAGCTTCACGGCTGCGCCATCCGTGCAACTCGCGTAGGTCTCGACCCACACCCGCGTTCCATCGTCCTCCCGGTCGGGAAGCCATTCGACCCGCGGATCCAACGAACAGTCGTTGTGACGCGCCCACCACAATACACTGGCGGGCAGCGACAGCAGACCCGCGGCGCCGTTCCACGGGAACGCCTGGTCGTCCGTACCGTGCACGAAAAGGATAGGGAGGGGGCGCGCGGGCTGGCAGGTCTCGGCGATTCCAAAGGTCAACGTCGCCGCCACGCTCGCCACGGCCGCCAGCTCCCCGGCCAACTCGCAGGCCGCGGTGTGGACCAGCATCGCACCTCTCGACATGCCGCTGAGGTAGAGGCGGCTCGAGTCGACCGCCAGGGTGTCGGCCACGTCCGCGATCAGCGCCTGGATGAACGGGATGTCATCGATGGTCCAGCTGGCGCCGAGCCCTTCCGGGTAGGCGGTGAGGAAGCCCGCCCGCTCCGCCGCCGGGTCGAGCCCGATGCGCATCTGGAAGCCGGCCGCGTTGTCGTTGGCGCCGTGCAGCAGGACGAGCAGCGGGGCCGGCCGATCGGGACTGTAGGAATTGGGAACGTGCAGGATATAGCTGCGCCGTTGCGCTGAGACGATCAAGGTGCGGTTCAGGTCCTCGCCGCCGGGCCCCGTCGGATCGTCTCCGCACCCCGTCACGAGCAGCACGAGCGCGATCAGTAGCGGCCTCGTGCGAGCGCGACCGGGCGACGCTATCTCCGTAGTCTGAGTCCCAGATCTGTATTCATTCATGGCCATCAGTAGTAAACAGGTCTGGAGGCTTCACCGCAACGGCGGCGAGCGTCCCGGCAAGCCTGCTGAAACCTGGCGTTGGTGCTGCTCGTTATGAGATATAGTCGCTCCCCTTATCCATAATTCCTATTGGCTGGAGGCCTCCGGATGATGTCGACCGCGCAGCCACGCTCGGCGCTGGCTCTATTCTCTATGATGCTCTTTGCGACCCCCGCCGTTGCCCAGACACTGGCGATCGACTCGGTGAAAGTCTTGGCGGGTGCCGACCGAGAAAGCGCGCTGACCTATGCCGAGGCCGCCGTCGCCGCGAGCCCGGATGATGCGGACGCGCAGTGCGCGCTATCGCTGGCTTACGGTGTGGTTGCCGATGACCCCGACGGTTGGGAGCTCGCGGTGGACGCGGCCGAGCGCTGCGTCGAGCTGGGGCCGAACTCAGCCGAGCACCAGTTCATACTGGGCGTGTCGTCTGTCGAGTTGGCCGGCGCGAAGGGTGGCATGGGTGCACTAGGTCCTGCCAAGAGAGGCAAAGCGGCGTTAGAGCGAGCCATCGAACTCGATCCGAACCACGTGCCCGCTCGGCTACAGCTCTTCTACTACTTGTGGCAGGCGCCTGGCATCGCTGGCGGCAGCAAGCGGAAGGCAAAACGCCAGGCGGAAGAGATCGAGCAGCTTGATCCGGTGGCGGGCGTGCACGCCCGCTGGCTGTTGGCGGCGGAAAAGGCGAAAGACGAGGACCGGGTCGAGTTCTTCGATACGGCGCTGCCGCTGGCAGGTACACCCGCTGACTCCCAGGGCTACGCCATGTCGGTGGCCACAGCCACGGCCGCGAGTGTCGACAGCGATGCGTTGGCCGAGCGTCTTGTCGGAAGACTGTATCAAGCCCGTCCCGATGACCCGCGCGCCGGCTACTATCGAGCGCGACTCTGGACCCTGCAGGGCCGGAATCTCGAGGAAGCGCAGACGATCTTTGAGGCATACATCGCCCAGCCGGAGCTGCTCCCGCGGGCGCCCAGCTTCGCCGGTGCGCATTGGCGGCTGGGTCTGGTCTACGAGAAGCAGGGCCGCAAGAACGACGCGCTGGAGCAGTACCGTGCGGCGGCTGAACTGTTCCCCAATTGGGAAGCGCCACGAGAAGATGTGGAGCGGCTCGAAAAGGAGATCGGGAGAAGCTGACGCGGCGGCGTGCCCGGTCGTCAGTCGCGAGAGACCAATCTCTGAGGAGCCTGAATAGTCCCCCAAGCTCTCGCATTGCCGAAACTTTCCTCGTTCATATATTGCCGAACTTAATCAATGGCGCGCTCACGATACCGCCGACGGTGTCGGTGGTACGGCCGCGCAGCGAAACCACCTCAGGCACCGAGGAGAAGCCGATGGCCCCAAGCGTGACCAACGAACAGAAGCTGTTCTTGCAGGAGCTGGACGAGACAATCGAGCGGCACTCGATGTTGAAGCACCCGTTCTACCAGGCCTGGTCCAACGGCGAGTTGAGCCTCGAGACTTTGCGCGAGTACTCGAAGCAGTACTACGCTCACGTCGCGAACTTCCCCATGTACCTTAGCGCTGTGCACTCGAACTGCGACGATCAGCCCACGCGTCAGCTGTTGCTGGAGAATCTGGTCGAGGAAGAGCAAGGTCCCCCGGCCAGCCATCCCGAGCTGTGGCTGCGTTTCGCCGCGTCGCTGGGCGCCGCCAGGGAGGAAGTACAAGCTGCGGAGTTGCGACCTGAGACCGTGGAGTCGGTGGCCAGGCTGCGGAGCCTGACCCGGGACTCGCATTATGTGGAGGGCGTGGCCGCGCTCTACGCCTACGAGTCGCAGGTCCCGGACGTGGCGAGGAGCAAGCGCGAGGGGCTGGCGGAGTGCTACGGTTTGACCGATCCGGGCGCCGTGGAGTACTTCAGCGTCCATGAAGAGGCTGATATCCGTCATAGCGCCGACGAGCGCGAGATCATCGCCCGCGGGTGTCCCACCCGCGAGGACCAGGAGCGGGCGCTGCGGGCTGCGGAGGGTGCGGCCCAGGCGATGTGGCTGTTTCTGGACGGGGTAGAGGGACTGCGCCGGTCGGAGGTCGCGGCCAGCGCGTAGCTTCGTCTCTGGGGGACTTGAAAAAACGGCGTGGCCGAGCCAAGTTCCCCACCCTTGGCAGGGTAGCTCAATCGGCAGAGCAGCGGAATCATAATCCGTGGGTTGGGAGTTCGAGTCTCCCCCCTGCCATCACCATCCGCACAACTAAACGGTTTTTGCGCCCTCGGAGGGTCCGGGATGGCGCATAGCCACGGATAGGCGAGCCTACAGTTAGCCGACAGTAGGGCAACGGAATTTGAGTCCGGAGGTCAACATGATCGCGACCGAAGTCAGGAGGAAGAGACTCCAGGTCCGCGAAAAGGGGCGGTGGCGGATCATCGAGCCCGACGACCTGGACAAATGGGAACGGTCCCAGGTCAACTATCATCACCGCGAGACCGTGGTCAACGAGGAGTTCAAGAGTCTGGAGTCAGGGAAGACCTATCGGTGGATTCCCCCGGCCCCGTACAAACCCGACCTTCGTTTCACCGAAGAGTCATGAAGAGAGGCCCCCTAAAAGGGGGCCTTCTTCGTTGTCTGGCGCGGAGAGAGGTAGACCCTATTTTGGTTTCCATGGACGAGGACTTCGTTCCGGGCCTACCTGGGAGACCCCAACACCAGGAGAGGCCTCCGGAAGTT
>JBDHJS010000053.1:0-41762 GCA_039586795.1 Gemmatimonadota bacterium | reverse complement strand
TCCGGTTCTACGATTCCTCCGGCAAGTTTCTGAAGGCTACCGGGCAAGAGGGGGGCGGCCCGGGCGAGTTTTCCCGCATGGGTCGAATCTGGAGATTCGGTCGCGATTCGATAGCCGTCTACGATTATGGCCAAGCGCGCCTCTCCGTGTTCAGCCACGCGGGCCAGTTCGGACGAACAGCAAGGCTCAGTGCTGATTGCGGTGAGGGGTCGACCCATGCGATAGGGCGGCTAGGCGATGCGCGCATCCTTGCGCGTTCCTACGTGTACGGCGAGATGGCCGGACAGCCTGGAGCCAAGCGGTACGACATGGCCTACTGCCTACACTCACTCGACGGTGAAGTAATCGACACGGTTGGACTGTTTCCTGCCGAGGAGTTCTATCAAGCCAACGGCGCCGACAACTTCAGGTTCAGCGCGCCTCTCGCTTATGGGCGGAGCACTCAGTTTGCTGTCGCCGAGGACCGTTGGTACATCGGCTCAACAGACAGTTACGAAATCGACGTCTATTCGAGCAGCGGTACGCTGGATCGAATCATTCGACGCTTGGTCGCCAATCGACCGATCTCCGCCGAAGTAGCAGAGAGATCCCGACAGCGTACGTTGGAGATGCTTAAGCGTATGGGCGGCCGCATCGAAGCCCCCGCCCCGTTGCCGGAGACGATGCCAGCGTATCGATCATTGCTGGCCGACCTGGAGGGGAATCTCTGGGTCCAGGAGTTCCGGCTCAGTGAAGAGGCGCCTGAATGGTCCGTATTCGACTCTGAAGGTCGATACCTGGGGCTGGTAGAGATACCGGCGGATGGTACGGTGACGGAGATCGGGTCTGACTACGTGCTTGGTGTCTGGCGTGATGAGCTCGATACCGAGAGGGTGATGAAGTACGAGTTGAGGAAAGGCGCTTCGCGGCCAGGGTCTCTCGCGAAATAGCTCACCGAATCGTGTCGCGCCGATCCGGCGCGCCCACCTGGAGGTTGTCATTGCTCCGCGCCTTTGCTATGGGAAGAGGTGCACACCATCCTCTGACGTGGCCGACTACCCGAATCGAGGTATCGATGGACGGAGCACCTGGCGACTGGTACGCGGACAAATCGCTATGGGCGGAGACCTACCCGTTCATGTTCCCGGACAGCAGCTTCGAGTCCGCGACTGAGCAAGTCGACAAGATCATCGAGTTGAGCGGAGTGACCGAAGGCACATTGCTCGACGTGGGCAGCGGGCCGGGCCGCTTTTCCGTCCCCTACGCCAAACGAGGGTTCGAGGTGACCGGTGTCGACATCACACCCTTCTTGATGGACAAATTGCGGACCTATGCCGACGCGGAGGGGGTGGAGATCGAACTGCTACACGTTGACATGCGAGACTTCGTCCGACCCGGCGCTTTCGACATCGCCATCAGTATGCTGACGTCGCTCGGCTATTTCGACGATGACGAAGAGAATCTGAAGGTGCTTCGCAACGTCCACGAGAGCCTCAAGCCCGGCGGCGTGTTTGTTTTCGACATGATGGGTAAGGAGGTCCTCGCAAAGATCTTTCTGAACACGAACTCAAACGAGCTTCCAGACGGATCGCTGATCGTTCAGCGTCGTCAAGCTATCAACGATTGGAGTCAGATGGAGAACGAGTGGCTGCTCATAAAAGATGGGGCGGTGCGCTCGTTTGGCCTCAGGCACTGGATCTACTCCGGCCGCGAGTTTAAAGAAATGTTGCAGAAGGTTGGGTTTTCCACCGTCGATCTTTATGGCGATCTGAAAGGAAATCCCTACGGCCCCGAGGCGGCACGGCTCATCGCAATCGCGCGAAAGGCCTAAGACGTCCTTAGTTCGTACTTCTTTATTCGATAACGGAGAGTGTCCCGGCTCAGACCAAGCAAGCGAGCCGCACCTGCCACATTGCCGCCCGTTCGCACGAGGGCCTGCTCGATAGCATTGCGCTCAACATCCTCCATGCGAAAGCCTTCGGCGGGGAGCTGGACGATATGACGTTCTCCATTGGTAGGTAGAGCAGCACGGCGGATCTCTAACGGCAAGTGTTCCGGAAGGATATTGACCGTCTCTTCGAAGATAAGCAAACGCTCGAGCACGTTTCGAAGCTCGCGAATGTTTCCTGGCCAATGGTAAGCTTCCAGGACACGGATCGCCTCTGGGGTTACGGTGGGTGGCTCACGTTTCAGATCACGGGCCAATTGTTCAACGAAGTAGAGAGCCAGTGGCGCGCAATCCTCTGGACGTTCACGCAACGGAGGAACATAGAGGTCGACGACTTTGAGCCGGTAATACAGGTCGCTTCGAAACCTCCCTTCTCCCACCGCCACGTCCAGCTTTTGGTTGGTCGCGGCAATAACCCGCACGTTAACCGGTATGTCGGCAGTGCCTCCCAACCGTCTGAACCTCGAATCTTCAAGGAACCGCAGCAGCTTGGCCTGAGCGCCGAGCGACATGTCTCCGATTTCGTCCAGCAGGAGCGTTCCCCCGTCAGCCAGTTCAGCAAGGCCCTTCTTTCGCTCGCGCGCGTCAGTGAAAGCACCGCGTTCGTGGCCAAAAAGTTCCGCTTCTACGAGCTGTTCAGGCAGTGTCGTGCAGTTGATCTCTAGGAAGGGTTGATCCTTGCGACTACTGCGGGCGTGAATGGCGCGCGCTACGAGATCCTTGCCCGTGCCGCTCTCTCCCTGGAGCAGAACTGTGGCCGCCTCCGTGCGCGCCACCTTCTCCACCGTCTCGGCAAGCTCTCGCGCGGCGCCAGAGCGGCCCACAAACTCGACGTTGGCAAATTGCCAGCGATGCTGCGTACGGAGGGCCGCGATCTCCCGGCGAAGACGCTGAGCTTCCAATCCCTTCTCGATAGTGATGAGCAGGTCGTCCAGATCCACGGGTTTCTCGAGGAAATGGTATGCCCCGGCCTTCACCGCCCGAACGGCCGTCTGTACCTGTCCATAGGCCGTTACGATTATGACCACCAGATCACGGTCGATCTCATGAAGTCGAGTGACGAGATCGAGGCCATCGGCATCGGGGAGCCGCAGGTCGAGTAGCATTAACGCCGGGCTCTCTACTGCTGCAACACGTAGAGCTTCGCCGCCCGTCGCCGCTTCACTTACTGCGTAGCCGGCCGTGCCGAGGTGTTCCTTCAGCCAGCTTCGGAAGAGCTCCTCGTCGTCAACGACAGCGACCACAGTTCGAGCGTTCATGGCACAAGTGCCTCCTGCGGTTTCGCCGGTATGACGAGAGTGAACGTCGAGCCTTCGCCTGGCCTGCTCTCGATCTCGATCCGGCCACCGTGGCGCTCTACGATCCCTCTTGTGATTGCCAGGCCAAGTCCTGTGCCTTGATGTTTAGTGGTGTAAAACGGTCGATAGATCCGGTCTACGTCATCGGGGTAGATCCCCGCTCCAGTATCGGAGATCGAGAAGAGCACCGCGTTGTCGGTGGCTTCGAGTGAAGCCTGAAGTACACCGCCCGGCCCCATCGCCTGGATTGCATTGAGAGCGAGGTTGACCAGCGCTTGGGAGAGAAGTTCCGGGTCGACTCGGATTGTTGGAACTGAGTCAGCGATCTGCTGCTCTATTCGCACGTCCGCTGCCTCGGCCTGATGACGCACCAGGGCGACGAGCTTTTCCACCAGCAGCTTCGGGTCCGTCCAAGTAAGAAGAGGCTCTTTAGGACTGGCGTAGCTGAGCAAATCTTGTATTGCCGACTCGATACGGCGGACTTGCGCGTAAATCAAATCCAGAACAGCCGCCGATTTTGGATCTTCCCCAAGTTGTTTCGAGAGAAGATCGACCCCACTTGCCAGACCGACGAGCGGGTTCTTTATCTCGTGCGCTATCCCCGACGCTAACTCGCCCACGGAGGCCAGCTGTGCCGCCCGACGCATCTCCTGCTCGTGAAGCTCCTCGATTTGGTGCGTCGACGCTTGAAGCTCGCTGGACATCTGATTGAATGTATGGCCGAGATGGCCCAGTTCATCGTCTCGTTCTATCTCGACTTCGACACCCAGATCGCCCTCGCGAATACGCTCGGCCGCACCGACCAAGCGCCGTAGGGGAGTGACGATTGACCGCGCCACGGTCCAGACCACAGCCACAAGTAGGAGGGCGAATACGCTCTCAATCGCGGCGGCCAGCAGCGCAAGGCCACGGAGTTCACCAAGGGCGCTGGCTACCGAAACCTCGGAGATGAACATCCACGGAAGATCAGGTACCTCTACCGAAGTGCCGACGACCTCGACGCCTTCATAGTTGACGTAGCGGGCCATCGAGCCCGGCGGCTGATCGATCAGCGGCGATGGGAGAGACCGCTCGAAGTCAAAGGGGGTGTGCAAATGCGAGAAGAACACGGGGTAACCCTGGCGGTCTACGATGAAGGCGTGGACGTCGACAGCCGGATGCTCGGGAAGCCTCAGGAACGTTCGAAGCCCGTCGAAACTCACCGAGCCACCGAGCACGCCGGACAGTCTCTGCTGCTCGTCCCGTATCGGAACCGCCAGCCGGTATAGAGGCTCGGAGTGGCGGCCCCACATGTCGCGCTCCGCAGCGAAGTACCGCTCGACGCGGCCGCGGCGGAAGAGCTCGGTGCCCGACCAGTCCTGTCCATGCCGGCCACTGATGGTCGCCGCGATCACCAGTCCAGCCGTGTCGATGACAAAGAGTTCGGCTAGCGACCTCAGTTCCTCGAGTTCGTGAGCGAGGTGCGCCCGGATTTCTGTAAGAGACGTTTCCTCGCGCCCCCCAGTCTGCAGCGATGCGGTCGCCGAGGGGATTCCCTGAAAGAGAGTACGGTTGCCAGCGGCAATGCCCTCAAGCAATACCTGATGGCGCTCGACTTCTGCGGTCACTTGCTGAGCTTGAACATCGGCGAGAGCGCGCAGATAGCGTCGTATCTGCCGGTCAATGATCCCGCGGCTTACGACGTAGCCAACGCTATTCGAGACGAACAGAGGGACGAGCGAAAGTACGAGGAACCACAGCAGTATCCGGCGACCGAGCCCGCTCCAAAGCGGCGCCCTCTTCCACAACGACCGCCAGGACCTATCGCCGGTCAACGCTGTCCTCCAGAATATCGTAGAGCTTCCCGAGAAGGCCTTCGTGCCCAGCTGATTTCGCTACCCAGTGCACCTCACGCAATCGCCGAGTCAGCCGGCCCCTAGGCGGCGGCGTCGCACTGTACACCAGCATCAGCCGAACCGCCGCCTGCTCCTCCAGTTGCTCGAGCAACGATACCCCATCCATACCCGGCATCCTGAAGTCTGTCACCACTACATCCGGCTCAACTTCCCGGCTCAGCTCAACCGCCTTCTCGGTTGAATCGGTTGCCCATACCTCGAACCCGCTCTCCTCCAGCGCAACCGATACGCTCTGCAAGACCAAGCGATCGTCATCCACCACAACGATCTTCCTGCCCAATCTCAGTCCAACCTTCCCGATTGCCGGCCGTTCCAACTGAATTCCGTGGTGTGGGTCTTTTGCCCATTCACGAGTTGGGCAAGAACGGTACCGTCGAGGGACCAGCCGAATAATAAGGCTTTACCGGCCCACGAGCGATGCTTGGAGGCCAGCGAGCGGGTGAAATCCCCCACTCAAGGTGGGGGATTTGCCCCTGTAGAGCCCAGGCCCACTCGCGACCAAGTCCTATAAATTGCTACCCTATAATGAGTTACAGTTTATGGAAGACTGGTACGAGACCTGCTCTCCCTAACCCGCGGCAGGCCCCAACCCCCCGCCTGGCCGAAATCGGATCTCGATGGTTGCAGCAGCCTACCAAAAGGAGGAGCGGACATGTTCAATCGATTGCGGTGGTCTCGCGACGCACGGGGTGTGGGAGCTATGGCCATCCCAAGCTACAAGACCCTAGCGCTGGCGCTTGTAGCTCTCCTAGTCGTCGGCGCGGCTGCGTGCGACGACGATGAGACGACAGGTCCACCGGATGACCCGCCCGAGTTCACGGCCGCCGATGGCATCAATGGTGGCACGATGTACGACAAGTTCTGGACATCGGAGACGGGGTGGAATCAGAGCGATCCGAACCTGGCGACCTTTAACAACTTCTCGAACTTCTTCCGTTGCAAGCAATGCCACGCATGGGACCGGCTGGGTAACGCAGCGTCGTACATCGGCCGGGCGCCGAGCACAACGCGGCCGAACGTGTCCTCTGTTGATCTCATTGAGCACTCAGAGCATCACACGCCGCAGGAACTGTTCGACGCGCTCTCGAGCTCAGCCGGACGGCGTTCGGTGAGTGCGGATCTGTCGACGTATGACCCGGCCACGAACTCGACCGTTGGCGATCAGATGCCGGACCTGAGTGAGATCATGACGGACGAGCAGATCTGGGATCTCGTGAAGTTCCTGAAAGAAGAGGCGAACGATACTGAACTGCTCTATGACGTCTCGACCACCGGAACGTACCCCACCGGGTCAGTCACTTACTCGAATATCGGTATGGGCGGCGACGCCACCAACGGCGACGCGATATACGCAGCCGACTGCGCCGGCTGCCACGGCACCGACGGGCGGGCGATCGTGGTAGACGGTGAATACACTGTGGGCAGCTTCCTGCGATCGAAGCCGTACGAAGTACAGCACAAGGTGAAGTTCGGACAACCGGGCACGTCCATGGGGAGCCTGGTGACGGACATCAACGACATACTGGATCTCTACGCTGCATTGACAGATGAGACGATGTATCCGGATCCAGCTTTCGAGTTGGCGAGCGGCATCAACGGCGGGACGATGTACGACAAGTTCTGGACGCCAGAGACGGGCTGGGACCAGAGCGATCCCAACCTGGCGACGTTCAACACCTACTCGAACTTCTTCCGCTGCAAGCAGTGCCACGCGTGGGACCGATTGGGCAACGCGGCTTCGTATATCGGCCGCGCGCCGAGCACAACGCGGCCCAACGTGTCCTCGCTGAACCTGAAGACGGCCACGGCGGCGATGAACGAGCAGGAACTGTTCGACGCCTTGTGGACGTCCACCGGTCGGCGTCCGGTGAGCGCGGATCTCTCCACCTACGATCCGGTGACGAACTCAACGGTCGGCGACCAGATGCCAGACCTGAGTGACATCATGACGGAGGAGCAGGTCTGGGATCTGGTGAAGTTCCTGAAGGAGGAGGCGCTAGACACCGATCTCCTTTACGACTTCGTCACCTCCGGGAACTACCCGTCTGGTTCGATTACTTACTCGAACATCGGCGCGGGTGGTAACGCTGGGGATGGTGATGCGATTTACACAGCCAACTGTGCTGCCTGTCACGGCTCGGACGGTAGGCAAATCCTAGTGGACGGGAGCTTCTCGGTGGGAAGCTTCCTCCGAGCGAAGCCGTACGAAGTGCAGCACAAGGTCAAGTTCGGACAGCCGGGCACGTCCATGGGGAGCTTACTAACCGACATCGCTGACATTCTGGATCTGTACCTGGCGCTAACGAATACGACCACATACCCGGATCCCTAAGGGTAGAAGCAATCCGGCAAGGCTGAGGAGCGTTATAAGCCTCCAGAGACTCGTCGACACAAGACGATGGCACGCTCCTCGGCCGGCCACTTCCGGTAGCCAACGGCTACCTCGAGTCTTTCTTCAGCATCGCTCGTACGCCAGATCCGAACCGACGTGTTGTCGACTGCGAATACGAAACTGAGATCTAGAGATGGTGAAGAGGCTGAGTGACAGCACAGACCGGGGCGGGTTTGCAGGTGCCCGGTGGGGCGTCTTAACGCTCGCGATCGTACTGACGGTAGCGATTGGCTTCACTCTGATTGCGCAGGGCGCCCCGCCGGTCCCACAACCGGTGGCGTTCAACCACTTGAAGCATACGGAGGATCTCAAGCTCAACTGCGAATTCTGTCATGCGTACCTGAAGGACGGCGCCCACGCCGGTTTACCGGGTGCGCGAACCTGCAGGATGTGCCACACCACCCCGCAAGGCACGTCGGCCGAGGCAGCTCGCGTCACTACGCTGATAGAGCAAGGCGACCCGCTCATCTTCAACAAGCTGTTCCGACTTGCACCCCACGTCTTCTACACGCACCGCCGCCATGTGGGGATTGCTGAACTAGAGTGCTACATCTGCCACGGCAATATCGCCGAGACCGAACGTCCGCCCGACCGAGCGTTGGTGAAGATCGATATGGATTTCTGCATGGATTGCCACCGCGACGCGGGACAGACACTGGACTGCAACGCTTGCCACCGCTAGTCCGAGGAGGAGCTGAATGAGCCCCACGCGGCGCGAGTTCGTGTGGACGATGGGTGCTGCCGCAGCTACGGTAGCGCTGACGGGGACGCAGGACGTTCTTTGGACATCGGAAGAACCGGAGGCCGGGTGGGCGCCCGGGATCGAAGACCGACGCAATTCCGCCTGCTTGATCTGCCCCTCGCGTTGCGGCACAAGAGGCCGCTTGGTTGACGGACGCCTTGTCAGGATTGACGGCAATCCGCTGCACCCTCTGAGCCGCGGTGGCCTCTGTCCTCGCGGCATCGCCGGGGTGCAGATGCTCTACCACCCGGATCGGCTCACCGCGCCCTTGGTGCGCGCCGGCCCTCGCGGCGCCGACCAGTGGGAGACCGCTACGCCCGAGGCGGCTGTGTCGCGCGTCAGCGAGCACCTTCAATCGCTCAGGGCCGGCGGGCGGCCTGAGGCGCTGGCGCTGGTGGCTGGATACAGCGCCGGCACTATGCGCGACCTTTGGCATCAGTTTATGAGCTCCTTCGGATCGCCGAACCACGTGACCGATGAGTACGATGACGGGACCGACGCGGTCATGGGGCTCATGCACGGCATCCGGCGTCGACCCAGCTACGACCTGGACCGTGCCCGGCTGGTGCTTTCGTTCGGCGCTCCGCTGTTCGAGTCCTGGTGGTCTCCGCTCCAAGCGTTCGTGGCCTTCGCGAGCCCCGATGATGATGGGGCAACACGCCCACGCTTCATCCAGGTCGACACACGCTTCTCTCGTACGGCTGCGCGCGCCCACGAATGGGTCGGCGTGCGGCCGGGAACCCATGCCGTGCTCGCCCTGGGAATCTCCTACGTACTGATAAGGGACGAATTGTTCGACGCCGACTTCGTGGCAAGACACGTTAGCGGCTTCGAGGACTTCGTTGATGCGAAAGGCCAGTTCCGCGCGGGCTATCGATCGCTAGTGACGAGCAACTACCGAACCGAGGAGGTTTCCGCGATAACAGGAGTGCCTGTTGAGCGGATCACCTCACTTGCCAGGGCGTTCGCCGCTACGGATCGCCCGGCTGTCGCCGTTTGCGGAACAGACGTCACGTTCGCACCGAATGGGCTGCTTGCAGGCTTGGCCGTGCACAGCCTGAACGTGCTAACGGGAAACATCAACCGACCGGGAGGGGTGCTTTTTGGGGATGATGCCCCGATCAAACCTTTGCCGCCACCTGTATTGGACGACACAGGACGAGCTGGCCTCGGTCGCGAACCGATCGGCGCTCCCCTGCCTTCGTTCGGCGGAAATAGGGATACAACCCGTTTCGCAGAGGCCGTAGCCAGTGGGGAAGCATCGGTGGAGGCGTTGTTACTCTACTACGCGAACCCGATCGCTTCGTCGACGAACCCATCTGTATGGCGCGAAGCGCTCGAGAAGATCCCGTTCGTGGTCAGCTTCTCACCATTTCCCGACGAGACCGCGAGCTACGTGGACGTGATTCTGCCCGATCTGCTGGCGTACGAGCGCTGGCAGGACGCGCCGACACCGATCTCTTACCCGTATCCGGTCTGGGGGCTGGCCCAGCCGTTGGTGGAGCCGCCAGCGGGCGCGGCGCACGCCGGAGACACCGTACTGGCGCTCGCTCGCAGTCTGGGCGGCAGTGTCAGCGACAGCCTGCCGCACGAAAGCTTCCTAGAGCTCCTCAGAGAAAGGGCTCGCGGTCTCTTCTCGGTCCGCCACGGCATGACGCTGGGCAACGAGTTCGAGCGGAGGCACCATCGTCAGATGGAGGAGCGCGGCTGGTGGCTGGCCGAGCATGCCGATTTCGAATCGTTCTGGGAGGAGTTGATCGAGCGCGGCGGCTGGACTGATCTGTTCTACGATGAAACGGATCCTCTCCGCCTTTCCCAAACGGACAGCGGCCGGATCGAACTCATGCCGGCGGAATTGTTGCGCCATCTGGACGAGGAGCAACCGCCGCGAGGGCTCTACGTCGACGTCGCGGACGACGAGGAAGCGAACTCGGAAGGTTTTCCGTTGCGGCTCATACCCTATCGCGTATCCACTCTCGCCTCAGGCACTCTGGGTCTCGAGCGATGGCTCGTTGAGCAACCGGCCATCTTCCCCGAGGTCCATTGGGTCCCCTGGATCGAGGTGGCGCCGGAGACAGCAGGCGCCCTGGGATTCGGAGACGACACGATGGTATGGGTCGTATCATCGCGTGGTCGGTATCGAGCGCGCCTCAAGCTGTCTCTCGGCACGGCACCGGAGACGGTTTGTGCGCCGTACGGACCCCGTCACCCCGATGGGGAGCCGGCAAATCCACTCCAATTGCTCGACGACACGCACGACGAACTGACGGGACTTCCAGCCTGGTCTTCCACGTTTGTTCGCCTCGAAAGAGCGTGAGGGGGCACGAGGCTATGGCGCGCTGGGGAATGGTGATCGACCTGGACCGCTGCACTGGCTGCGCGGCGTGCGAGGTAGCGTGCAAGAGCGAGAACAACATCTCCACTGTCTCGCCCGAGCAGGCGGATGCAGGTCGTGCGATGAGTTGGATGAGGGTAATGGCGGAGTTGGAAGGAGAGTTTCCAGATACGACGATGCACTTCTACCCTCGCCCTTGTATGCACTGCGACAACCCGCCGTGCATCAGGGTTTGCCCTGTCCAGGCGACCTACATCGATGGCGAAGGCATAGTGGGCCAGATCTATCCGCGCTGCATCGGTTGCCGGTACTGCGCCAACGCCTGCCCATACATGGTCAAATACTTCAACTGGTACGGACCTCAATGGTCCGATACCGAGCGGCAGCACCTGAACCCGGACGTGTCGGTACGGTCAAAGGGTGTCATAGAGAAATGCACACTCTGTCATCATCGACTTCAGAAAGCACGCGAAGATGCCCGCGCCGAGGACCGCGAGCTGCGTGAGGAGGATTATCAGCCTGCCTGTGCCGATGTCTGCCCTACTGGTGCGATTGTCTTCGGCGACCTCGATAACCCGAGTCACAGGGTCGCCGATTTAAAAGAGGACCCCCGAGCGATGCGCTTGATGGAGGACTTAGGAACGCAGCCGAAAGTCTACTACCTGCGACCGAGAGAATGAGATGCGCCAAGACGTGAAACAAAGACTTGCACGCATGTCGGCCGACGAGCAGGTCCTTCTCAGGCCGCTGGTCGATACGTCGCGTGGTTTCTACGTCGTTGCGACGTTGCTCGCGGCGATCACGATCTGGGGGATCTTCTCGTACTACGTGCAGGTTCGCTACGGGCTTGGCCGGACCGGCCTGAATCGCCCCAGCTATTGGGGTATCTACATCATCTGCTTCGTCTTTTTCATTGGGATAAGTCACGCCGGGACTTTGATCTCCGCCATCCTCCGAGTCAGCAAGGCGGAGTGGAGACGTTCGATTACTCGCTCCGCGGAATTGATCACAGTCCTGGTCATCGGCTTCGGCGCCATTCAACCGATACTTGACCTCGGCCGACCCGACAGGGTGATGAACGTAGTCGTGCACGCCCAAATGCTGTCGCCGCTCCTCTGGGATGTCATAAGCATCAGTCTCTATTTCACAGCGTGTACAATCTATCTCTACGTCCCCTTGTTGCCCGACCTAGCGGTGATTCGAGACTCGGGTATAAAGGCGCCACGCCTGTACCGGTTTCTGGCAGCCGGCTACCGCGATACGCCGGCGCAGCGTGCGCGGCTCGAGCGAGTGATTGGTGTTCTCTCGATCATTGTGATCCCGATAGCGGTTTCCGTCCACACGGTGATCGGTTGGATTTTCGCCATGACGCTCCGCCCCATGTGGCACAGCACCATCTTTGGACCTTACTTCGTCATGGGCGCGATCTACTCGGGCATTGCGGCTATTCTGGTTGCCATGGTCGTGCTGCGACGAGCATTCGGTCTGCAACAGTACTTTAAACTCATCCACTTCGACTACCTCGGCCGCCTGCTCCTTCTGTTTAGCTTGCTCTGGTTCTATTTCACCTTCGCCGAGTACCTGACGGCATTCTACGGTGGGGAGCCTGGGGAGATGCGCGCATTCTGGGCGAAGTTGACCGGGCCCTTCGCGATCCCCTTCTGGGCTATGGTCCTGGGTTGTTTTTTCATACCGCTCGCACTGATGTCGCGGCAATCGATGAGAACGCCTCGGGGAACTCTGATCGCCGGAATCGCAGTGATGATTGGCATGTGGCTGGAGCGGTTCAACATCGTGGTTCCGACATCTGTGAACCCGCGTTGGGAGATCGAGTCGATCGGAAACTACCTCCCGTCGTGGGTCGAGTTGTCAATTATGGCGGCAACCTTTTCAGGATTCATCCTACTGTACATGATCGCGACCAAGTTCGTCCCAATTGTCTCGATCTGGGAAATCAAGGAAGGGCGAGAACAGTCTGTGCGCGAAACTGCTGAACGCGTTGCCGAGTACCTGCCCGACGACGCGTTTGCGGCGGCCGCGGAGGAAGCGTGATGGGCAACTCACCTGTCAAACGGATGTCGGTGATATCCTGTGTTGGCATGCTTTGCTGCGTTCTAGTGGCGGGAGTCGACATTGCGCACGCTCAATCCGAGCTATCGCTCCTCGGCGACCCCATCGCCGGGCGTCGGATCTTTGTGGAGCGAGGCTGCGGTCGTTGTCACGCGATCTGGGGCAACGGGGGTACGCTCGGTCCTGATTTTGCCCTAGTCGGTGCTGGGCGCAGTCTGCAGCAACTAGCGGGTATGTTCTGGAACCACACGCCTCGGATGATTCAAACCGTCCGAGACCGGGGGTTTCAATGGTCGACATTCACCGAGGCCGAGCTCGCTGACATCATCAGCTACATCTACTACGTGAAGTTGTTCGACGAGCCAGGGGATCCGCTATTGGGCGAACGGTGGTTCCGCGAGAAGCTTTGCGTTGAATGCCACTCGGTTGGCGGCGAGGGCGGCCGAACGGGTCGGCCCCTCGACGACTATGCTCGCTATATCGCCCCCATCATGCTGGCGGAAGGCATGTGGAACAACGGGCCCGCCATGCAGGCGCAACAATCCGCACAGCGTGTTCCAATCCCCACGTTCGGTGGGCGCGAGATCGCCGATATCCAAGCCTACATCCGACAGAGTTCGAATCTCCAAGGTCGCGACGTCCTCCTTCTCGAGCCGCCCGACCCCAACTCCGGTCGAGAGTTATTCCGTGACAGAGGGTGCTCGAACTGCCACGGATCCAGCGGCAGCGGCACTGCGTACGGACCGGATCTGCACAGAGCGACCCAACGGCTACGTGTCTCCGAGATTGCCGGCACGCTGTGGAATCATTCATCGCAGATGGCATCGGCTATGCAGGCCCGGGGAATTGCTTTCCCACGGTTTCAGGGCAGCGAGATGGCAGACGTCATTGCGTTTCTCTACTACTTGCGGTTCTACGATACTGGAGGCGACGCAGACGCGGGTGAGGTGGTCTTTAGAGAGAAGGGCTGTTCCAACTGTCACGCGCTTGAAGGTGGAAGCTCGCTCGGGCCCGATCTTTCTGAGTCTGATGCGATACTCGCGCCCTTGAAGCTCGCGACGGCAATGTGGAACCACGCTCCCGCGATGTACACGGTCATTCAACTCGAACAGGTAGACTGGCCCCGGTTCGAGGGGACGGAAATGAGAGACCTCACCGTCTATCTGAGACGCTTGGCCGCAGGCAATTGATGCGGCCCAGGGATTCCACCGGCCCGGAAGCGGGCCATCAAGTCAGCGAGAGTGTACGCTCCTACGAGGTGCAGAGTTTCGAACGAGTACTGCGGGACATGGAGGATTACCATGATTGGCACGCCCCAACCAATCAGGCTGACTGGCGGCGCCACGTTGGCGTCGAGCCTCGCCGTTGTTCTGTCTCTGTTGTGCGTTCACCAGCCGGCTCACGCCCAAGAGCGGGCGGGAGATACACAGAATGCGATGGCCGGTTCTCGGGTTTTCGGTTCGAAGGGTTGCGTCAAGTGCCACTCAGTGGATGGATTGGGCGGAACGCTCGGACCAGACCTGGGCCACGTAGCAATACGCCGGTCGTTCTACGATCTAGCCGCCAACATGTGGAACCACTTGCCTGGCATGGGAGAACAGATGCGCGAGCTTGGCATCGCGCGCCCAAGATTGAATGAGCGAGAAGCAGGCGATCTGGTAGCGTTTCTGTTCACGTTGGACTACTTCGACCCGCCGGGTGACGTGGAAGCCGGCGAGCAGCTCTTCGTCGAGAAGAAGTGCGTCGTGTGTCACCAGGTGGGCGTGCACGGAGGCGTGACGGGCCCCAGCCTGGACCACCTCGGTCAGTTTGGCTCACCGATCTTGGTTGCTGCAGCGATGTGGAATCACGGCCCTAGCATGCAGAGCATGATGGAGGCCAAAGGAATCGAACGACCGACCTTCTCGGGCTCAGAACTCACGGATCTCATCGCATACCTCGAATCGAAATCGCCGCCGCCCCTGGGTGGACCGCTATATGTGTTGCCAGGCGATGCGGATATCGGTCGAACCATATTTACGGGAAGTGGTTGCGCAGAGTGCCACAGCGTTAAAGGCACGGGAGGTCGCGTCGGACCGGACTTGGCTAGCCGTGGAGTTCGTTGGGATCTGACACAGTTCGCGGCTGCCATGTGGAACAAAGCGCCAGGGATGACCGCTGAGATGCAAGCTCGCGGGATACGAGTGCCTCAACTCGAGGCCGGGGAAATGGCCGATCTTGTCGCGTATCTGTATTCCGTTCAGTACTTCGCCGAGTCCGGTGACCCTCGAGCGGGACGCCAGCTATTGCAGAGCAAAGGGTGCCTGACCTGCCACTCGCTCAATGACCAAGGGGCGAGGGTCGCCGGCAATCTAGCTGAGAGCAAGTGCACCGGTTCGCCAGCGGCGGTGATCTCTGCCGTGTGGAATCACTGGGCGCCCATGGAATCCGGAGACAGCCTTGCTGTCCTCTGGCCGGTCATTAGCGCTGCAGAGATGGCCGACATCGCTGCGTTCTTTGCAGCGCAACGCCAGAACTGATGAGGGACGAAATGGACCCAGAAACCATCGAGGCGCTCTTCGTGCTTGGCAAAACGGTATTGGTTATTGGCGGAGGATGTACAATAACACTGGGCAGTATCTGGGGAATCTGCGCGGGGGCAATAGACTTCTTCCAGCGGAAGGATCGCAGAGATGAACTGATGCCGTTATACGAAGAAGGGAGAATCGATACAAAGCCTACTATCCTGAACTCATCTAGGATCCTAGTACCCGAGCCGTAAACCTGTTCTGAGGCTCCTCGGGTATTTGCGCGGTCGCACCAACTGCACATCTTTTTGCGCTCGCTCTCCCCTTGCCGAGCAGCAGCACCACTCACATGTTATCCTCGACAATCCAACCGAGACAACAGAATCAATGGACGAAGTCCTCTACTTAATCGGCTCGCTCTCGGCTACGTTTCTGCTAGTCGGGCACGTCGGCTGGCTGATCTCACGATGGCATAAACACTTGCAGGCCAAGCGACCGGACCAGGAACTGACCAGCCAGGTGGTTGGCCACCTGCAACGGTTCTCGGATCAACTCGAGACGCTGAGCAGCGAGGTGGAAACGCAGCTGGAAGATGTCCAGCAGCGGTTGGATTTTGCGGAGCGCATCCTCGCAAAGGGCGCCAGGACCGAGGCGACCAACAGCACCAAGGCCATAGCCATCTGGCTCACGGCCAACGCGTTCTGCGCTCGGTAGCTAGCCCGACCCGTCGTTCCGCCACGCCCACCTTGCTTCAGAGAATCGAGCATCGCGGCGCCGCTGTGCTTGAGCACCGGAAACACGCCGAAGAAGAGACCGGCGCCCAGCGAGATGGCCAGCGTGAACATCAGAACGCCCGGGTGTATCGAGACCTCGTTCAGGCGCGGGAGGTTAGCCGGCCCCGCCGCGATCAGCGCGTCGAGTCCATAACCCGCTAGAGCCAGACCACCCGCTCCGCCCAGCAAGCCCAGCAACAGACTCTCCTTCAGGTACTCCCAACCTATGCGACGCCGATTCGCGCCCAGGGCCGAGCGAACCGCCATCTCTGTTTGCTTACCGTCGGCGCGTACCAGGAACAAGTTCGCAACGTTGGCGCAGGCGATGAGCAGGACGACCGCCACTCCGGCGAGGATGATCCAGAGCAGGCTGGCCGCACTGCCGACCAGCGTCTCCTTCAAGGGGCGTAGATTCGGAGAATACTGGGCACGCTCGGAAAAGTCGGCGACCGGACCGCCGGGGAACTTCTCAAACGCCAAAGGAAGCATGCGGGCCACGTCGGCGTTGGCCTGCTCCAACGTGACACCGTCACGCAGACGCGCTACGCCTCCGAACCCGATATTGCCGACGAACAGCTGAGAGCGGTCAAATCGGTAGGGGTAGATGATCGCCGGATCCGATCCGAGCGCCTGAATGTCGCTCGGCAACACGCCCACGATCTCCCATGAGTTTCCGTCCGCCTCCAGGGTCTGCCCGACCACATTGAGGTCGCCGCCGAATCTGCTCTGCCAGTATCCGTAGCCCAGAAGCACGACGTTCGGCGCTTCGAGTTCTTCGTCCTCTGGCATCAGCAGACGACCAACCACGGGAGTGATACGAAGCGCCCGCAACACCCCGGTCGTCAGACCCATGTCGGGCACCGACTCCGGTGTGCCTTGCCCAGCGATCGTCGCGTAGCCCGTTCCATACATCCCCAGGTCTTCGAAGACCTGGTTCTCGTCTTCGTAAGTGAAGTGCCAGGCCGCGCACTGACCGGCTTGCTGCACTCCCAGCCCTGGCGCCGCGTGATCGATATCCACCAGGCGCGTGTCATCGTCGAACGGAAGCGGCGAAAGGATGATCGCGTCTACCAGCGTGAAGACCGCCGTGGTCGCCCCGATTCCCAACGCCAACACGAAGATGACCACGCCGCTGAAGAACGGTCGCTTCGCCAGGGTTCGAAGGGCGAGGCGCAGATCTCGGCCTGCGTCGGCCACTCGGCTGAGCGCGCCGCCCTTGCTCCGCAACATCTCTTCCTGTCCTTCCACCCAGCGATTCATTCGGGACCGCACATGAGCGGGCTCGCTTCGCACCAACTCGCCCGATGCAAAGCCGGCCTCGCCTAGCCATTCTTCTATCTGGGCCATCGCTTCTTCTTCGCTGGCTCCACGCGCCACAGCCTCCCGGTAGAGATCTTCCAGGTGGTCCGCCAGCTCGTCGATCATCCTCTGCTCCCTGTGTCCCTTCATCTCCGGGAGCGACAGGTATTCTTTCAGGTATCTCTTCCAGTCAGGCATGGCTCACTCCAATCACCTGATTCACCATCGTCGAGAACGCCTTCCATTCCTTTCGCTGGTCGACCAGAATCCGTTCGCCTTTCCGAGTCAACTTGTAGTAGCAGCGGCGTCGCTCGCCCTTCTTCTCTACCCAGCGTCCTTTGATCCAACCCCGCTCTTCCATGCGATAGAGAACCGAGTAGAGGGTGGAGACGCGGAACTCGAGCTGGCCGCCAGAGCGGTGCTCCAGGAGCTTTCCAATCTCGTAACCATGTCGGGTGCAGCCTTCGAGGGAAGAAAGGATCAAGAGCTCCATGCTCCCGCGTTTCAGATCGGCGCTAAACATTCATCCCTCCAGTTTGTGCCGGTTCGCTGTGGGCCGCTCGACGATACTTCGTAACGCGAAGCATATTGCAACTACGGTGCCCGAAACGGACGAGTTTCGCCAGGCGATATTTCGCCTGACGAGGTATCGGGTGAGACCCTCTTGCCACCCGAATAGGTTGGCATAGAGGCCCTCCTGACTGGTCGAGTCTGGGATAGGGTGTCCCGAAACCGAACAGGGAGCGGATCGTGACCCCCTTCCTTCGGCTCAAACACCCTTAGAAATGCGGCATTTAGCCGCAGTCGGCTGGCCCGTTTTTTTCACTGAATGATCTCAGCACTGCAGGCATCGAATCCCCCATACGAGAGGTGCGCCGTGTTCTCAGATCTGCGCTTCGCCGCCCGGACGCTCTTCAGAAACCCAAGCCTTACAGCCGTCATCGTTCTCACGCTCGGACTGGGAGTGGGAGCGAACACCGCGATCTTCAGCGTCGTGAGCGGCGTGCTGCTGGAGCCGCTGCCCTACGGACAACCCGACCGGATGGTCACGGTTTGGGAGAACAACCTTTCCTATCCCCAAACGATGGGCCAGGTCTCCCCGCCGAATTACGCCGACTGGCAGGAACAGAACCAGTCGTTCGAGGCGATGGCCGCGGCCCACTACTGGAGCGTGTCGATCAGCGGCGAGGAAGGCGCGTCACGCGTGATCGGCTCGGTCGTCGAACACAGGATGTTCTCCGACGTCCTTCGCGTACCGGCCTATGCGGGCCGACTGTTCAGCGTTGAGGACGGCCGAGGGGATGCGGTACCGACCGTCGTCTTGAGCTACGAGCTGTGGATGCGCGAATTCGGTGGGAATCGCGAGCTTATCGGAGAACCCATCGCCGTGAGCGGGCGGAGCTACGAGGTCGCCGGTGTGCTACCGCCTGGATTTCAACTCCCGGTCTACGCCGAGGCCGAGATATTCCGCACGCTGACCTGGGATCTTCGAGCCGAGGACAGGGGCTCACATTTCTTGCGCGTGATCGCCCGGTTGAGAGATGGCGCGACGACGGACGAGGCATCCGTCGAGATGGCGACCATCATGTCGCGACTCGAGCAAGCGTACCCCGCACAGAACACAGGTGTGACGACCAACGTCGTCCCGCTCAAGCGATACGTCATCGGCGATGTGCAGCGCGCCCTGTACGTGCTGCTGGGCGCGGTGGGATTCGTATTGCTCATCGCCTGCGCCAACGTTGCCAGTCTCCTTCTGGCTCGCGCATCGGTACGTGAGCGCGAATTCGCCGTGCGGCAGGCGATCGGTGCCAGGCCGGGCCGGCTGGCTCGGCAAATCATCACAGAGAGCCTGGTGCTGGCCCTCGTCGGCGGCGTCGCGGGTTTACTGCTCGCCTATTGGGGCGTTGAATTGCTGCTCGCACTGGGGCCCGGTGAGCTACCGCGCCTGGAGCACGTCGGGATCGACGGACGAGTCCTGGCGTTCACCCTGGCGGTGACTTTCGCCGCCGGACTTCTCGTCGGCGTCGTGCCCGCGCTGCGCAACGCCAGATCGCAGTTGATGGTGGCGATGAAGACCGGCGGAACCGGTGGAGGCGCCGCACGTCACGGACTCAAAGCACGTCGAACGCTGGTCGTCGCACAGGTTGCGATAGCGCTGATGCTTGTCGGCGGTGCCGGTTTGATGATCCGGAGCTTCGGCAAGCTGATCGGCGAGGATGTCGGCTTCGATACAGAGGATCTAGCTACGGCACGCATCAACATCGGCGCCCGCTACCGTGACGCAACCGCGCGACTGACATTCGTAGAGGGCCTATTGGATCGAGCAGGTCGACAAAGCGGAGTTCGCGCGGTCGCCGCCAGCTCCACCGTTCCCTTCACTTCGTGGGAAGTTAACTCGAGCTTCGAGGTCGTGGGTCGTCCAGCGCCGGAGCCCAACCAGGAGCCCGATGCCCGGATCGTCAGCGCGACGCCCGGCTACTTCAGCACGATGGAGATCCCGCTTCTTCGCGGCCGGGATTTCAACCAACTCGACGGTCCAAACGCAATCGGCGTCGCCATCATCAATGATGAGGCGGCCCGCCGCTATTGGCCGGGGGAAGACCCCATCGGTCAGCGCATCCATCTGGGCGGCTGGGACGCGGACGGCTTTGACCGTGAGATCATCGGCATCGTGGGCGACGTACGGTTCTACTCCCTCGACCGAGAGCCCAGTCCAGAGCTCTACCTGCCCTATCGTCAGATGCCCGTCGCCCAGCTGGGTATCGTTGCCCGCGTCGCTGGCGATCCGTCCAGATTCGTACGCACACTCCGCGAAGAGATCAGAGCGCTGGACCGTGATGTTCCCGTCTACACAGCAGCAACTTTCGGCCAGCTGATCGGCAGCACGGCAACCACCGATCGATTCCGGTATTCTGTCCTATGCTGTTGCACGGCGCTCGAACGAAATAGGTGTCCGCGTTGCTCTCGGAGCCGGCCCGGGCGACGTGTTGGCGCGCGTGGTCGGCGATGGCGCCCGGATGGCCGGGTTGGGTTTGGCGGTCGGGCTCGTCGGCTGGCTGCTGCTGGGCCGCGTGCTCACTCCACTGCTATACGGGGTTGCGGCCATAGATCTGCTGACAATAGTAAGCACCGTAGGCCTGATCGCCCTGACCGCCTTCCTGGCGAGCTTCCTCCCCGCCCGTCGTGCCACCCGGGTCGACCCGGTAGTGGTGCTGCGTAGCGAGTGACACGGGTGGGCAACCGGGAACAATTAGAACCTCTATTACGTACTGCGTTCCGTGAAGACCAATGCGTCGAGAATACTGCCCTGGCTGTTCGGATTGCCGCTGCTCTTCGGCCTCGCGGCATGCGAGGATGTCGTCCGAGAGTTCTTCGGCGGTTACACGCCGCGCGAAAAGTACGAGCATGCTCTACATCAGGCGGGGATCGATCAGACGGCATTGGGCAGCGATTGGATAGCCGCGGCGGCCGCATCGCTGGATGAGGCCATACCGGTCACGGCTCCCTACAGCGAGAACAGCTATCTGGACCCGAGGGAAGCGACGGCGACGACCTACCAGGTGTCGTTGCGGAGGGGCCAACGCCTCGATGTGACCTTCGAGAGCGCGCCAGACACGGCCTACCATGTCTTCATCGAGCTGTTCGTGATCCGCAACACGCCCAACGAATTCGCCCGGTATATAGCCAGCGCCGACAGCCTGGAGCGCAAGCTGACGTACCTGGTAAGGCGCGACGGTGACTACCTGGTCCGCGTCCAGCCCGAGTTGTTGCGTGGCGGCCGCTATTCGATCAGCATCAGTGCGGGCCCCTCGCTCGGCTTTCCGGTCTTCGGGGCCAACACGTCCGACATCGGAAGCTGGTACGGGGACCCGCGGGACGGTGGGCGTCGCGAGCATACGGGACTCGACATCTTCGCTCGAAGAGGCACGCCGGTTCTCGCCGCCGCGGATGGGGTGATCCGCAGCACGCGCGGCAATCGTTTGGGCGGCAACGTCATCTGGCTACGCGACGATTTCGGCCGCATGCTCTACTACGCTCACCTCGATACGCAGCTCGTGGTCCGCGGTCAGCAAGTACAAGCTGGCGATACCATCGGACTTGTCGGCAACTCGGGGAACGCCAGAACGACGCCCCCCCACCTTCATTTTGCCATCTACTCCCGCGGTCCGTTCGATCCCTGGCCAGCGCTGCAGCAGACGCGAACGACCCCTGACCCCTTCACCGGGGACCCGCTGCTGATCGACCAACTCGTCCGCGTAACCGGAGCGGAGGCACGCCTCCATGCGAACGCCCTTGTCGAGTCGGACGCGCTCATGGAGCTGCCGCTCCACACTCCCTTGCAAGTCGAAGCCGGGACCGGCGCGTGGTACAGGGTCAGAGCACCCGATGGCACGGTCGGCTTCGTGGCGGCGAGCATGATCGAAGCGGTGAACGGCCCGATCAGGAGCGAGGTTCTGGCTAGCGGCGCCGTGCTATTGACCGATCCGGCGTCCACTGGCGTGGCGATGGACCTCATCGATGCCGGGGCCGAGGTACCGGTGCTGGGCGCGTTCGGCGAGTTCCTTTTCGTTCGGGGACCCAGCGGTCGAGTAGGCTGGCTGTCTCTGGACTAGCGATCGAGAGCGGGAAGGGACTCGGGACTACTCGGCGGTGAATGCAGCTGCCACCACTGCTCGGCGCGTTCCTGCGTCCAGGGCGTTTCCGTTTCTATTTCGCTCAACGCGCGGTCGAGAGCATCAACGGTCTCCGGGCGACCTTCTGGTTTCTTCGCCAGGCACCCCAGCACCAACGAATCCAGGGCGGCGGGGATCGTCAACTCGGTTCGTGTGCTTGGTGCTTCCGGCGCATCGTTCATGTGCGCCACGATCGTCGATATGGCGGTGTCTTTCTCAAACACGCGGCGACCGGTGAGCAACCAGAACGCCACACACCCCATCGAATAGATATCCGACCGCCCATCGATCGCCTCATCTCCCAACGCCATTTCCGGGGCCATGAAGTCAGGCGTACCGGCCACCGCTCCCGTCTCGGTCACGCGTCGCCTCTCGCGCGGCTCGACGGCCGATGCGGGCTTCACCAGGCCGAAATCGAGCACTTTGACGAAGTCGTACTCGAAGGCTCGCTGACACAGAAAGAGATTTGAAGGCTTGATGTCGCGATGAACGAGATCCCGGCGATGTGCTTCGCTCAGGGAAGCACACACCTGACGTAGGATATAAACGACGCGTTCCGCGGCGAGCGGGCCCGAACGGCTAACCAGCGACTCGAGGTCGACGCCGTCCAGCAACTCCATGACATAGTAGAACGCTCCGTCCTCGCTGATACCATAATCGTAAAGGTCAACGGTGTGGGGCGACTGCAAGGACGCCGTCACCTGAGCCTCGCGCTCGAATCGGGTCAGCGCTCGTTCCACAGCGCCCGGTTGCGATCCGATGATGTCGCGACGTATGAGCTTGATGGCTGCTGGCCGGGCGAGCATGTTGTGCTCCGCTCGCCAGACTTCTCCCATCCCCCCACGGCCGATGGGATCCAGCAGGTGATAGCTACCCAATTCCCGTGCTCGTCGGATATCGGTTCCCAGTCGGTAGATCACTAGTGCTGCAACGTAGGAGAGGATCACAGTAAAGACATAAGGCCCAACGAATAGGGCTATGAAGTCGGGAACGGGGAAATGGGGGGCGTTTCCGAAGCGAGCTAACAGCCCCATGGTGACGGGCACCGCCGACCCCGACATCGTCAACGCGACAAGAGCGTGTCGAGGTTTGCTGGGCACGAGTACGGTGAAGAAGAGCATCCACAGAGCGACCGGAGAAACGCCGATCAGATCGACCGAAATGTACTCGGTCTGGATACCTACGAACGCATCGTAGTACTGACTGAGCGCGATGCAATAACTCACGATCACCTGGTAGACCAGTCCGGCCGTGATGATGCTCGACGGTGCGAGCCACTCGCTGATTGCCAGTCCAAGCACGACCAGCGAAGCAAGGATCATCATCGTGGGTGGCGCCCAGTTCAACGGCGTATCGAACTCTGCAGCAAACTGGCCCTCGGCCAGGTTGACGCCCAGCCAATTGATGGCCAACAGCGCCACGACCACCACGCAGACGATCTGAAGGCGCGTCGAGGACTGCTTGAGCAGACTGAGCGGCAACCCGGTCTTCGTGCCTCTCTCGCCGAGTGGCTCCTGCTCTCCACCCCGGGTGAGAAGCCGATGTTCGTGACCGTTCACGACGCTGGCCTCACCTTCCCTTAGCTCTTGATCAGTTCGAAGAGTCGCACGTGTTCGATGTCCAGCTCGTCCTGCCAACGGCCGAGGACGAAATTGGATCCGATCTGGTGGACGTTGAAACGCTCGGGCATCCAGACCACGCCGAGCAATTGGCCGTTTGAATCGAAGACCGTCCAGCGCGGCTGCTCATCATCTGGTTTGCGGTACACGGCGACCCAGATGTTCCTCAAGTCGTCGACGATGATCTCCCCATAGGCGGGAAACTCCTCGGGAAACTCGACTCCTTCCAGAAGTCGTACCGCCAACTGTCGCTGATTCTCATCTTCGGCGTCTTCTATATGATCTCGCTTATAGTTCTCTATGTCCGCGGCGCTGACCTTCATGTTCGGGATCGCTCGCCGGATCGATCGAAGAAGGCGGCCGTCCAGGCTGTAGTGATCAATCTCATAGCGATCCCTGCTGCCGTAGTAGAATCCGTCCCGGTACACGTCGTGACTGGGCCATCGCCCGAACGGACGGTCGCCCAGCATGACTCCGCCTCCCTCGGTGCGAACGTTCATCTCACCGCCAGGCAGTACAGCCAGCGTATCGAGGAGCTCCCCTTCAGCATCGGCGCGAACGAACACGACCTCGTCTCGACTCAGGCCGCTCTTGATATCGCCGGTGCCGAAGAACGATCGCACGCCCAGCAGGAGCGACGAGTCTTCGAACGGCGCGACGATCATCGGAAAACCGCCCATCGCCCCCAGGAATCTGAATTGAGTCGCACGCGTAAGGTTGCCATCAGCGTCGAGAAGCGACGCGCGTTGGTTACGCCAATCGAATACGAGCAGCGAGTCACCCTGCATCAGCTTCATCGACAGCATGCTCTCGAACTCGCCCGGGCCACCGCCTTTCCGACCGGCGGAGTACAAATACTTACCGTCCGCGTCGAAGAAACGGATCTCGGAGCTGCCGGAGTTCGCGATGGCGATGCGACCATCGCTGAGCCGCCGCGAGTCGACCACCTCGAAGAGCTGGTAGGCGGGTTCGCCCTCCAACACGCCGATGTCCAACAGCGGCTGTTCCGAGAGGCGCCAACCTTGCCCGTCGGGCCAAAGGTACTCGGTGTTGTCGACGATCTGGACGCCAGCGCTATCGCTGACAATCGCTGTATTCGATCCATTCTCCGGACCGCACGCCGAGAGGACAAGCACCAGAGTGAGAATACACAGCCGTTTCATAGTGGCACCCCAAAGAACGCGCTACTTCTCTAGCCCCTTAGCCAAGCCTTGCCCACGCGGGTCCGCCGCGCCGGTGAAGCGCACCGGATTACCGGCCTCGTCGTACTCGATCGTCAGGCCATGGGCGTTGCCGAGCCCGTAGCCGACGTCCAGCTTGTGCCCTATCTCCTCCAGCGCCTGTCGAACTTCTTCCGGGATGTTGTCCTCGACGCCCAGAACGTCCGGCTCGATGAAGCTGATTCGACCCGCGGCCAACGCCTCCGCGATGTCCATGTCGAAGTCGATCATGTTCATCAGCATTTGCGGCACCGTCTGGCCGATCGTGTGCCCGCCCGGTGTGCCGAGGGCGATCCACGGCCTTCCATTTCGCATGACGATCACCGGAACGTCGCCCGAGAGCTTGCGGCGGCCGGCGTGGGCATCCATTGGGTTACCCTTCGGCTCGAATGTGCAATAGGCGAGTGAGTTGTTGAGCCAGATGCCGGTACCCGGCGGCATGATGCGGCTGCCAAAAGAGTTGCCCAACGTTTGCGTGGCCGAGACGATGTTACCCCAGCGGTCCGCCACGACGAAGTGCGTCGTGTGGCCATCTTCGTCCGAAGGTGCGATAGGTGGCTCGAACGGTTTGGCCCGCTGGGGATCGATGAGCGACACCTGCTCTTCCCAATAGCCCTCCGAAAGCAGCATTTCGAGCGGCGGCGGACTCACGTCCGGGTCACCCGCGTACGCTAGCCGCGTCCAGAACGCGTGCTTCGTAACCTCCGCATAGTAATGCAGGTATTCGACTGAGTTGTGACCCAACGACTCGGTATCGATGCGGCTCATTATCCCGAGCCGGACGAGCGCCGGAAAGGAATTGGCCGGCGGTGATGCCGTAAGCACCTCATGGCCTCGGTAAGTGATAGCGATCGGGTCCCACCACTCGGCGCGATTGTCGATGAGGTCCTGCAGTGTCAGGAATCCACCCGCTTTCTTCATCTCCTCATCGATCGCCTGCCCCAGCTCGCCCCCGTGGACGACTTCCGCTCCCCGTTCCGCGATCAGTCGAAACGAGTTGGCCAGATCCGCCTGCACCAACCGTTCGCCCGCCTCCAGCGGCCTGCCGTTCGACCCGTAGAACTCCTTGGCGTGATCCGGGAACGCTCCGTAGGCAGGCCGGATCATTCCAGCGATGCGTCTGTCGATCACGAAGCCATCGTCGGCAAGCGTGATGGCCGGTTCGAATAGAGCGCGCCACTCGAGAACTCCGTACTCGTCGTGCATCGCCTGCCAGGCGTTGACGTTGCCCGGCGTCGATACCGCTTTGGCACCGCGACGGTTCTCTCTGAAGTTGGGTGTGGGAGGTCGATAGACGTCCGAGTCGACGGACGCCGGGATTCTACCGCTGGGGTTCAGGAAGCGCGTCATCCGTTCCATGGCATCGTACACCAGGATGGTACCGTAGCCTCCTATGCCCGACATCATCGGCTCCACCACGTTGAGCGCAGCAGCTACGGCGACGGCGGCATCGAACGCGTTCCCGCCAGCGGCGAGTATTTCCAGGCCGATTTCCGTGGCAAGTGGATGCGCAGTACTCACCATGCCGGCGGTGCCGACCGCCGGAGGTGTAACCGAGGATTGCAGCGCGCTGAACGAGCTCGCGTTGTCACTTCCGGTGCTGCCGAGCGCGAGCACGCTCCACACGCCGAGTGAAATGAGAACCGCGGTCAACAGTCTGTGTCGGTGCACAGGTACCCCCAACGCTGGTCGTTGCTATCACCCAGCCCTGTTGTCATAATCGTCATAGAGCCTTTAGCAGCTGTGAAACTCGTCATACGGCGGAGTCAGGCCGAATGAAGACTGAGTCCCACCCCTGGTGGTTAACAAAGCTCGACTGGCTCGTCAACTGGTCGCGCCGCAGTTCGTTGTGGATGATGCCGTTCAACACGGCGTGCTGCGGCATCGAGTTCATGGCCGCCGCCGCTTCGAGGTACGATATCGCTCGGTTCGGTATGGAGCGGCTGGGGCACACCCCGCGCCAATCCGACCTGATGATCGTCGGCGGCCGAGTACCCTACAAGATAGCGCCTGTTCTGCGCCGCATCTGGGACCAGATGCCGCAACCGAAGTGGTGCATCGCCATGGGCGCCTGCGCGTCGTCCGGCGGCGTCTTCGACAACTACACGGTCATGCAGGGTGTCGACGCCATCGTTCCCGTCGACGTCTACGTCCCCGGTTGCCCGCCCCGTCCCGAAGGTCTGCTCTACGCCGTCCTCATGATCCATCAGCGGATCAAGAACGAGTCGCTGCGCGATCCCAGTCTCAGACAGGAACTCTCGACGACTCCGCGCCAGCTCAACCTCCCGCCCGAGGAGATCGAGCGGGTAGCGCGCCCGTTCGGGAATTCGACCCAGCAGGACCGGGCCAGTGGGCTCGGGACATCAGCCGAAAGGCGTCCCTGACGCCCACGGATCGATTCACGACCTCGAGGGTACCAGAACGCCCCGTCACGCCGCCACCCCGCCGAGACCTGGATTAGTTGCTAGCGAGAAATGAGTAGAATTGCGTTGGTCGTAGCCATGCTGCTGGCCGCCTGCGTCGAGAGCCCGGAGAGCCCGGACCCGTTCTCCGATCTGCCTCCCGGTGTATCCGTGACCTACTACGACTTCAGCGACGGTATCGCGCCGGACACCGTCTATCTCCTCGCTCTGGTCGGTGACTGGAACGGGGTCGACACGCTGTTCTACAGCCTGACCGAGGGCGAGCGGGTGATCGAAGAGAGCTGGTTCCTAGACAACAACGTGGAGTTGGCAATCGCCTACGACCCTCTTGAAGATCTCGAGCTGCTGTGGCGTGCCTGGATGGCGGGAGATACCGCAGAGCTCGTTTGGACGCCCTAGCACCAACCATCCCCCGCCGCAAGAAGAGATTCCTGATCATCGGAGTGGATGACAATACACCCCAAGGAGGTAGCGATGCTCATCCTCGATTCAGCCCTGCGCGGGTTGCTCAAGCTCGGCCTCGTACTGGCGCTACTACTGCCGCTCGTGCCGAACGCGGCGACGGCGCAGGACCAGGAGAAGGCAGCGGTGGAGACAAGCGCCGAAGTCGTGGCCGTCCACGATATCGCTCTGGCCCGCCAGCTGATGCTCTATGGCCACCGGACCGGGACAGCCGAGCCTTACATCGCGGCGGCCCGCATCATGATCGAGACATCGACCAGCGAGCCGAAGTACGAGCGGCGCGCCGAGGGAGAGCAAGCGTCCGAGTCTGAGAAGACTGGGATTCCCGGCCTGAACCTGATCCAGCTGCTGCGAACTGCGCGCGAGCTGGCCGGCGATGATGAGAACATGCTCGCGGTGATTTCCGATCTCGAGGCTTCGATGACCAAAGGGCGGGTCGACGGACCGGGGATGGCGAACGACCGGGTCGAGGCGTACGCGTCTATATATTACGAGACCGCGTTCCGAGGCGGCGAGGTGGCGATATTCGAGGTCGTCGGCGATGGCGACACCGATCTCGACTGCTTCGTGTACGATGAATACGGCACACTCATCGTCTCCGACACCGACTACACCGACCACTGCGTGCTCATCTGGACACCCAGCCGCACCGAAGCCTACAGCGTCGTAGTGAAAAATCTTGGCGGAGTGTGGAACGGAATCGTCGTAACGACGAACTAGCGCGGAGGTCTTGACGAGTGCCGGGGAGGGACCGGGAGACCGCTCGTCGGTCCCCCGGTCCCTCCCCATATTTGCGACAGCCGCTGTGTCAGGCGGCGTAGTGGCCGGCTTCTACAATTCGGGCTGCAATGGCATCATGAAGCTTCGCCCGGTTTACCGGAACATGCTTGGTGAGCCGGCGTACTCCGGCCATCATGGTGCGTAGCTCATCGCCCTCGGCGCTCTGCGCCAGGACGTTTCGACCCCAAATTGCAACGCGGTCCATCGCGTCGTGCACGTAGAGCGTCAGCATATCGGCCATCGGACGGGCCGCCTCTTCGCCGTCCCGCGCCGCTTTCTTGAGCGCGCGGAGCAGACCGCTCTCGCAAGCGTACGTCTCCATCACCATGTCGGCGGCGTCGGAGAGGATCTCTTGCTGGTCCTTGATGTTCTCGCCGTGCTTCTGGGCAGCGAACCCCAGCGCGGCGACGCAAGCCTGCTTCATCGCGGAGACCAACTTCGCCTCATCCTCGAGGAACTCCGGTTCGCCCGCCTCCTCGAAGGCCGGCGGACCCAACAAATCATCAGCAACCTGCTTGGCCGCGGCAAAGAAGGGCAGCTCCTTCTTGATCGCCTTCTTCAGGATCATGCCGGGGATCAGCATGCGGTTGATTTCGTTGGTGCCCTCGAAGATCCGGTAGATGCGCTCGTCGCGGTAGATTTGCTCCAACGGATAGTCTTCGCAGTATCCATAGCCGCCCAACATCTGCAACCCTTCCTCGGCGGCCAGCGCCAGCGATTCGGTGACGAACACTTTGATCATCGAGCATTCGATCGTGTATTCTTCGACCTTTTCAATGATCTTTCGATCGTAGTCTTCGGCGTTGCGATCGAGAGTGGCGATCGCGCAGTCCATGAGTCCGGCGGTGCGGTAGACCATGGACTCCGACACGAACGTGCGGGCGGCAACGTCGGCGATCTTGGCGCGAATCAGGCCGAAGTCGCTCAGCGGCCGCCCGAACTGGTGCCGCTCGTTCACGTAGGGGACCGCATGCTCGAGAGCTATCTTGCAGCCGCCGCAGGTGGCGGCGCCCAACTTGAAGCGGCCGACGTTCAGGATGTTGAAAGCGACGACATGGCCGCGGCCAATCTCGCCCAGCAGATTCTCGGCGGGTATCTCGGCGTCCTCGAGGATAACCGCACAGGTCGATGAGCCTCTCAGACCCATCTTTCTTTCTTCCGGACCGATGCTCACGCCCGGGGCGTTGCGATCGACGATGAACGCCGTGAACTGCTCTCCATCCACTTTCGCGAACACGATAATCACGTCGGCGAAACCGGCATTGGTGATGTACTGCTTGGTGCCATTGAGGATGTAATGCGTCTTCTTCTCGTTGAGCACGGCGGTCGTGCTGGCCGCCAGCGCGTCGGAGCCGGCACCCGGCTCGCTTAACGCGTAAGCGGCCGCCAGCTCACCCGACGCCAGCTTCGGCAAGTATTTCTCCTTCTGCTGCTTCGTGCCGAAATAGACGATGGGCAAGGTACCGATACCCGTGTGCGCACCATGCGTGGCGGCAAAACTCCCCGACCAGGCGATACCTTCGGTGACGAGCATCGTGGTCGCCTTGTCGGCGCCCATACCGCCATAGGCCTCAGGCACGTCCACCGACAGGAGTCCGGCTGCGCCCGCTTCCCGGAGCATCGGCACACTCAACTCCACCTTCTTATGGAACTCCATCTCCTCGCGCTGAGGCGTGACGCTCCGCTCGATGAATTCGTGAACGGTGTCCGCGATCATCCGCTGCGTCTCGTCGAAGTCCTCGGGCGTGAAGACGTTGGACGGCTCCGTGTCCTCGAGGAGGAACTGGCCGCCTGTCGGGTAAGCCTTTTCGTTCGACATGGTTATCTCCTGCGCGATGACGCGCTCACATAGCTTCGAAAATGCCCGCGGCGCCCATGCCGGTGCCGATGCACATGGTCACCATCGCATAGCGTCCCTTGCGACGGCGCAGCTCGTGCAACGCCGTGGCGGTGAGCTTGGCACCGGTGCATCCCAACGGATGCCCAAGCGCGATCGCGCCGCCGTTCGCGTTGAGCCGCGGGTCCTGCGCGTCGAGGCCAAGGCCCTTGAGCACGGCCAGGCTCTGCGCCGCGAAAGCTTCGTTGAGCTCGATCACGTCCATCTCTTCCAGCTTCAACCCAACACGACCGAGAACCTTCGGGACCGCCTCCACCGGACCAATCCCCATGATCTCGGGCGGCACGCCCGCCACCGCATAGCCCACCCAGCGGGCGAGGGGCTCGAGCCCGAGCTCGGCGGCGATTTCCGGTGTCGTCAGCAGCACGGCGGCCGCGCCGTCGGTCATCTGGCTCGAATTGCCGGCGGTGACCGTACCATCCGCTTTGAACGCGGGCTTCAGCTTCGCCAACGCCTCCAGCGTCGTATCGGCCCGCGGCCCTTCGTCCCGATCCAGCACGACCTCTTTGACGATCGGTTTGCCGTTGGGACCCGGCTCGCTAACCGAGGTGTTCACAGCTACGAGCTCGGCGTCGAACTTCCCATCCTTTTGCGCCACGATGGCCTTCATATGACTGGCGTAGGCGAAGGCGTCCTGGGCCTCGCGGTCGATCCCATCGCGCTCGGCTAGCCGCTCGGCGGTGAGACCCATCCCCAGATACGTTCCAGGCGACTCGACGGCCATCGTCGGGTTGGGCAGGTAGCGCGTGCCTCCCATGGGCACCAGAGTCATTGTCTCCACGCCACCGGCAATCGCCACGTCGGCTTGCCCGAGGGCGATCTCGGCCGCGGCTATATTGATCGTCTCGAGACCCGATGAGCAGAACCGGTTCACGGTCATGCCGGGAACGCTGTCCGGCAGCCCGGCTAGCAACACCAGGTTGCGGCCGACATTGAGTCCTTGCTCACCCTCGGGCATCGCGCACCCGATCACGACATCGCCGATCCGTTCGGGATCCAGGTTCGGCGCCTTCTCCAGCAACGCGCGGATGACCGCCGCCCCCAGATCGTCGGGGCGCGTCTGCCGGAAGGTCCCTTTCTTTGCCCGGCCGCCGGGGGTGCGGAGCGCCAGGGCCACCACAACGTCTCTCATGGCTCTCTCCTTCCGTCAGTTCCGCAGCGGCTTGCCGGTCTTGAGCAGCGACTGCATGCGTTCGTGTGTTTTCCGCTCACCGCACAAGCGCAGAAAGGCCTCTCGCTCCAGGTCGAGGATGTGCTGCTCCGACACGGTGGTCGGGCCGGGCACGTCGCCACCGCTCAGGATGCGCGCCAACTCCCGGCCAATCTTGCGGTCGTGCTCCGAGATGTAGCCGCCCTCCATCATGTTGAAGAGGACGGTCTCGGCGAGCGCCACGCCGGCTTTGCCCATGACGGGGATCTCACGCTCGGGGAGCGGCGCCTCGAAGCCTGCTCGCGCCATGCCGAGCGCCAGGTCTTTCGCATCCGCCACCCGATGGTCGCCGTTCATCGACCAGGTGTCCTGGGGCCGCAGGAAACTCAGCTCGCGTCCTTCTTCGGCGGAGGTCGCCACTTTGGCCATGCCGATGGTCTCGAACGTCTTCCGCAAAGCCGGATAGACGTCCGAAGCATCGGGCAACGCGTCGACATTTCGCTTGTACAGACGTAAGCAGCCGCCGCCGGCGGGGATCACGCCGGCACCGAACTCCACCAGTCCTATATAGGTCTCGGCCGCGGCCCGAATGGCGTTGCCTGCCATCACCACCTCACAACCGCCAGCCAGGCTCAAACCGTGGGGGACCGTCACCACCGGCACCGCGCATTGTTCCAGCCGGTTCGTCGCCATCTGGAACTGGCGCACGATGGCATCGATCTCGTCCCAGTTCCCTTCCTGAGCCTCCAGCAGCAAGAGCATCAGGTTGGCGCCGGCGCTGAAGTTCTCTCCCTGGTTGGCCACGACCAGTGCCTGTCCCTGGGTCTCCGCTTCCTTGCAGGCGGTCATGGTCATCGAGATGGTGTCCTGACCGATGACGTTCATCTTCGAGTGGAACTCGAGCGCGAACACACCGTCGCCAAGATCGAGCAGGCTCGCGCCGGGGTTGCGGCGGACTTCGTTCCCTGCCCCCCGCAGGATATCGAACTCGAAGACCCGCGGATCATGGGGCACGGTTGCCAGAGCGCCTGCCTCAGCGGTGGGTACCTGAACCGTTCCGTTCTCACGCCGGTAGATCGACTCCGATCCGCTGTCGTATAACGCGTTGACCCACGGGGGCAGCGGATAGGACTCGTCCACGAGTCGCTCGGTGACCGTGCGGAAGCCGAGGGCGTCCCACATCTCGAACGGACCCTTCTCCCAGGCGAAGCCCCAACGAACCGCCCGATCCACCGCCGAGACGTCGTCGCAGATTTCGCCGACGCGCATGGCCGAATACGAGAAGGTGCCCGCCAACATCTTCCAAGCCGCCTCGGCGGCCCGTCCCTTGCCGAATACGAGCTTCGCGAGGCGTTCCGCTGGATCGTCGATGGACTTGAGAGTCTCGAGCTCGGGGAACGAGGCCTTCTTCTTCTCGCGGTAGTCGATCGTTTCCAGGTCGAGCGTCAGGATCTCCGAGCCATCGTCACGCTTCACCTTCTTGTAGAATCCGGCACCGGCCTTCCGCCCCAGCAGTCCCTTGTCCACCATCTTCTGCAGGACCTCCGGCGCGGCGAGGATGTCATGGCTCTCGTCGTCCGGCGCATTACATCGAACGTTATCGGCCACATGCAGGAAGGTGTCGAGGCCGATCAGGTCCATCAGCCGGAACGTGGCCGTCTTGGGACGACCCAACGCGGGCCCCGTCAGCGCGTCCACTTCCTCGACCGTGAAACCCATCTCCTCCATCACACGCATCGTGACCATGATGGCCTGCACGCCGACGCGGTTCGCGATGAAGTTGGGAGTATCCTTGCCGCGAACGATCCCCTTCCCCAGCCGCGTCGTCGAGAAGGTCTCGATCAGGTCGAGCGCCTCGGGCGACGTCTCGGCGGTGGGAATCACCTCCAGCAGTTTCATGTAGCGCGGTGGGTTAAAGAAGTGCGTGCCCAGGAACCTGGGCCTGACCTCTTCGGGCAGTTCGGAAACCATCTCCGCCAGGGAAAGACCCGACGTGTTGCTGGTCAAGATCGCGTCTGGTTTGATGTGCGGCGCGACCTCGGCGAGCACCTTCTTCTTGATGCCCATGTCCTCCTTGACGACCTCCACCACCCAGTCTGCTTCCTCCAGACGAGCCAGATCGTCCTCGAAGTTCCCCACCTCGATGAGCGCCAGGCGATCGGCGGAGAACATCGGGGCCGGCCTGGCCTTGAGGAGCGCTTTCACTGAATCGGCAGCGATCCGATTACGGACCGCTCCGTCCTCGAGGGTGAGGCCGGCGGCCTGCTCCTTTTCGGTCAAGTCCCTGGGGACGATGTCGAGCACCAGCGACGGGATGCCGGCGTTGGCGAAGTGCGCCGCGACAGCGCTTCCCATGACGCCGGACCCGAGGACCGCGACTTTGTGCAAATGCCTGCTCATAGGCTCCTCCCCGGCGAAAACTGAATACCTATTCACCAGTCTACCGGCTCGTCACCCTTCTTGTCAACAACCGGGACCCGTCAGATGTTCCCTTTGCATTAAGCTCTATAGAGACGTATTATGGTTTGACGGGCTAAGCCCTCAACGGGCCAGTTCAGTGGCTGGTACTGAATATCTATTCATTCTGGGTCCGGCTGAGGAGGTTCTCTGGGCGCGCAGCGGAAAGAGGAAAAGCGGGAGCAGATCCTGGACGCGGCCGTACTCGAGATCGCACGCCGCGGATACTACGGCACCACGGTAGCCACCATCGCCCGCCGCGCCGGCGTGGCCGACGGGACGATCTACCTCTACTTCAAGAGCAAGGAAGACCTGCTCGTGTCCGTCTTCGAGCGTGCCACGCAGCGGTTCAGCGACGAGGCGCGGCGCATCGTGGCCGATGACGCCGGGGCCGAAAGCAAGCTGCGGCGCATTGTGGCCCTCCATCTCTCACTTCTGGGGGAGGATCGTGACCTGGCGGTGATCTTTCAGGTGGAGTTCCGTCACACGCTGCACATCCTCGAGCGGCTCTCACGCAGCCGCATCCGCGACTACCTCGGCGTCATCGCCCAGGTTGTGGAGCAAGGCAAGGGTGAGGGGACGTTCAAGGCCGAGCTTGATGCGCTGCTCGCGGCGAAGATGGTGTTCGGCACCCTGGACGAGATGGTCACCGACTGGGTGCTCTCGCGGAAGAACGTTCGATTGGCGTCGCGCTCCGACGCGGTGAGCAATTTCCTACTGGGTGGCCTGCGGGTCTGTTCCTAGATACTTCTCTCACCACAGGCACGCCATCTTCGTTAGGGCGTACTGTTCTCGATCCGCTCGAAAGGCGCCTCAAGGCGTTCGGCCGCGTAAGTAGTGTAGGTGTACGCCAGGCCGTACTGGCTGTGTTGACTGCTGCCACCCACGCCCATGTCCACGACCCGTTGATAGCGAGCGATTGCCTCCTCGCGGCGCTCCATCAGATCGAGCATGTGTCCTTGCCAGATCAACCCGAGCGCCTGGCCCTCTTTCTCGCCGCTGCCCGTCGCGGACTCCTCGAGCTCCGTAAATACCTCCAGCGCTTCATCGTATCGCTCCGTGTCGTAGAGTGCGAAACCGATGCGGAGCAGCTCGGTGGTCCCCCTGATCTCGTCCAGCCAGTCCGTCGAAAAGGCCTCGGCGATCTCCAGGCTACCGCTCTTGCCCCAGCCGGCGGCTCTCAGATAATAGCGCGGAGAGTTCATCCAGGTTGCGCGCCAGCCGTCCAGGTGCCGCCGATAGGGATCGATATCGGAATCGGCAACCGGCGTGAGGTTCCTGACGAAGCCTTCCAACTCGGCGAAGAATACGTCCGGGTTCTCGTCGTAAATAGAATGCCCTGCGTCTTCGATGATGGTCATTCGGGCTCGGGGGTGGTTTCGTGACAGCAGTGTCGGCTTCACGTCACCCCAGGTGAGGTCCCACTTCCCCTCCAGCAGCAACGTCGGGATCGGGTTGTTCTCGAACGCGCCCGTGAGGTCGACTTTGTTGCCGCTCTGGTTCATGATCGAATTGAAGTTGCTATCGTTGACCCACTCGTATAGAGCGATGTGCGCAAATTTCTCCGGGCTGGGCTTATAGAAGTGCTGACGCTTCCAATCACCGTTGATGAAGTTGTTATAGAGCAACAGCTGGAGAAACTCATCCCGGGACCAGCCGTCTTCTTCGCGGAGGCTGCGGAGCTCGTCCAGCGACGCACGCATCCGGTCCCGTTCCGCTTGGCTTAGATAGTCGTACTGCCGGGAACTGCCGGTGTCGGTCCACATGCCCGGCTTCGCTCCCACCAGCACAAGACCCGCCACGTTCTCAGGATGAATCGTCGTGTAGTACTGGGCGAGAAATCCGCCGTAGGAGTAGCCGACGAGGACCCACTTATCGACTCCAAGGGCAACGCGTATCGCATCCAGATCCGCCACCGCTTGCTCAACGCTGTACCCGTCGGGCCCCGGCTCGAAGTCTGAAAGGCCTGTGCCACGCTGATCGTAGTAGATCACCCGGGCGTACCCGCTGGCCCGGCTGAACCACGGGTGGAAGTAGTGATGCGTTCCGCCGGGGCCGCCGTTGATCACGATGATCGGTACGCCGGCCCCCTCCTCCTCGACGTAGAGCTCGGCATCGCCGACGTCGATGCGGTGCACGATCAGGTCGAGACCAGCCTCCAAGCGCGGCGTCTCCGGGATCTCCAGAATCGCGCTGTCTTCAACGTGAACCACCCCGTCGAGGACGGTCTCGCGTTCCTGCGGCAGGGCATCAGCCGAAGCGATAAAAAGCGCTGATGAGCAAAGGAGCGTCGCTCCGGCCAGCTGCAGATGTGAGGCCATTCGTCTACTCTCCGTTTTGACTGTGTTGAAGCTCCACGCAACCTTTGACAGCCCGAATGCCGGTTGGGTTGTATTACCGGGTGGCCTGCGGATCTCCTCCCAGGTATGTCGCCCACCACTCGAGCTGGTGGTGAAGCGAGTGCACCTGCCGCCATGGCGTCCAGCCACCGTGATAGGAATCGGGATAGCGAATGAACTTCGCCGGTACCTGGCGCTTCTTCAGCGCCACGTACATTTGCTCCGCCTCCTCAATCGGCACACGGTAGTCCAGCTCGCCGTGCAGAAAGAGCGTCGGGGTCGTCACGGCGCCCGCGTACGTTATAGGCGAAAGTCTGATCATCAGGTCCCGGCTCTCTTGCTCCCACGGGGGTCCAAAAAACTCGCTTTCCTTGGTCCTGGGGATATCGGCGACGGCGTAGTCGCTCACCCAGTTGGAGATCGAGGCCCGGGATACGGCGGCGGCGAAGCGAGTCGTGTGTCCGATGACCCAGTTCGTCATGAAGCCGCCGTAAGATCCACCCGTTACTCCCAGGCGATCGCGATCGATGGGATATCGCTCGGCCACGTAGTCGACGCCCGCCATCAGGTCCTCGTAATCCAGCACGCCCCACCCACCCCAGGTCGCCCACTTGAACTCCTCGCCGTACCCGGTGGAGCCCCGCGGGTTCGTGTAAAGGACGAAATAGCCCTGGGCGGCGAGCAGCTCTCGCTGAAAAGAGAAGTCGCTGCCGTAGGCGCTGTGTGGTCCACCGTGAATCACGAGGATCAGCGGGTAGGTCCGCTCCGCATCGTAGTCATGAGGATATAGCAGCCAGCCCTCGATCGGAGTGCCGTCTCGACTGGCGTATTGAAATCGTTCTGGCTCTCTCAGGTTGAGCTCACCGAGCAGCGCGGCATTGTTGGTCGTCAGTTGTCGCTGGTCGGAACCATCGACGCGGGCGGCGAAGATGTTTCCGCCGGGCTGCGTCGTGCCGCTGCCATGAAACGCCATCCACTCGAAGTTCCCCGAATACGTGACTCCGCGTAACCGCCGTGTTCCTTCGGTTACTTGTTCGACCGCGCCGCCATCAGCAGCAACGCGAAAGACGTGGTAGTCGCCACCGATGCCAGCCGTGAAGTAGATATGCTCTCCGTCTCGGCTCCAGATTGGCGAGCCGGGCATCAGGTCCCACTCCGCCGTGATGTTGCGCGGCGTGCCGCCCGCCACCGGTATCACGAATAGATCGATGGGGGAGCCGTGGTCTTGCTTCCGCGCGATGATCTGGTCGAGGCCCTCATAGCCGCGGACGACGACATGCTCCCCATCCGGCGACCAGGCCGGGCTGGAATAGTGATAGATATCGTCGGTCAACCGCGTTGTCACGCCGGATAGGTCCACCGTCCATACATCTGCCCGCTCGTAGCTGTGCTCGTCTCGCTGATGCTCGTCGGCGGTAAAAGTCAGGGCGCTGCCGTCGGGCCGCCAGACCGCGCCACCGACGTTCACATCCATCTCCGTGACCTGGCGCGGTTCACCTCCATCGCGGGGAACGATGTACAGCTCTCTCGGCGGCGTCGCGCTGGGGTCACGCGGGTCCGGCAGGTACCCGCGTCGATCGAAGCGGTAGTTCATCCAATCGTAGATGCGACCGTCGAACCGCTCCTCGATCTCCCGCTCGAACTCCGTCCGCGTGTCTTCCTGCGTCTCGACCTCCGGCGGCGTTGGCGACGTGAACGCGATCCAGCGATCGTCGGGACTGAAGACGGGCGTGCCATCGACGCCCTCGATGCGGAAGGCTTCGCCCGCCGGCCGGTCCATCCTGAGAAACCACCGCGACTCTCTTGTCTCGCCGGTGCCCTCGACGACTGTCCGCGTCGATGTGAAGCTCAACAGTCGACCATCGGGAGACCACCTGGGACTCGATGCGCTGAACGCAGGGCTGGTCAGACGAACCGGTGGCGACGAGCCATCCGCGGGAGCGATCCAGATCTCTCTGTGCAGCCGGTCCTCGTCCCTCAGAGTAACGGTGCGAACAAACGCGACTCGCATTCCATCCGGTGAGATAGCAGGGCTTCCGACCGCCTCGATACGGAAATAATCCTCCAACCTGAGCGGCCGCCTCTCTTGAGCCGTCAGGTCGATCGGCCAGAGGATTGCCAGCCAGAGACTGAAAGCCACGGCATGAAGGAGACGCAAACGGGCGGCGGCGATAGCGAGCGTTCTCATGGTCGTCCTCGGGTTTGCTCTAAATGTTATGCTTTCTTGGTGGCCCGGCATCCAGCGGCCTTGAAGGATAAGGCGGAAGACGGCGAAGCCGCTACTCGTACTTCCTCAACAGCGCCTGGAAGCGCGGATCAGCCCGGATAGGATCGTACACCGGATCGAGGCGCATAATCGCGACGGACACCTCAGACGGGATCGACAGCACATAGTCCAGCTGTTTGAAGGCCTTGTCGTATTCACCGGTCAGGATATAAACCTCGACGAGGCTCTGGACGATCTCCGCGCCCGTCACGGCGTCGGCCGAGACCGGCAGCCGCTGTGCGGCTCGCTCGGCCATCTCGATCGCCTGCTCCCGGTGGCCTGCCCAGGCGGAATAGAAACCCGTGTAGCGCAGGATCTGGTTGTAGTAGCTTCCCGCCTCGACGCTGTCGTCCAGCTGCTCGGCGTAGACCGCCAAAGCGCTGTCGAAATAAGCCCGTGCAAGCTCCGGTCGGTCAGCGCGTGCTGTGAAGGCTCTTATTTTCCAGTAGCGAACAGGCCATTTCTCACGTAGCTCGTGATCGAGCGCCGAATCGGCTAGGGCATTCTGCCAGAAGTCGGTGAGAATTCTGACCTGCGGGGCATAGCAGCCGGTTCCGGCTGTGCCGGCTATGAGGTAGAGTATGGGAACGGTGTCGGAGGCCGCTTGTAGGTTCTGACGAGCCTTGTCTACCGCACCATCCGACTTGATGAACAGCAGAGATTTCCAGATGTGCGCATACGCGTGATCGCGCTCGACCCAGAGTACTCGGTCGAAGATGCGTTCCGCGTCTGCGTAGCGTCGCATGCGCATATAGGTACGGCCGTAGTTTGCCGTGTACCCTGTATCGTGGGGGTCGAGCTGCGACGCTTCCTCCATCACGGCTATCGCTTCCTCCCAGCGGCCCCAGCGTTCCAGCGTCAGACCGATCGCCTCGATGTCGGAACTCGTCGGCTGGAGTCGCCGCGCGACCTGAAGGTGCTCGTATGCTCGCTCGTAGTCGCGTTTGCCGGCGTAGTAGTACCAGCCCTCGGCCCGGTGCGTTGCGGCCAGATTCGGTCCCAGCTCCTTCGCTCTGGCCAGCGATTCCTCCACCTGAGACATCGTGTGGCAGCAGATGCCGTTGCTCAGCGCGTTGACCTGGATCGAGGCCAGGTCCGCCCAGGCGACGGCGAAGTTCGGATCCAACTCCACAGCCCTCTTCAGCTGTTCGATCTGGACGTTGGGATGGTCCACCTTGGCCAACGCGCGCAGGTAGTACTCATAGGCTTGTGGGTCGTCGGTCAGCGTCGCCTCTATCCGTCCGAGCTCTTCAGGCGTCAACGTGGCCCGCAGGGCCGACGCCACATGCCGCGCCACCTCGCTCTGCAGGTCGAGTATGTCCGCCCGATCCCGATTATACTGTTCCGACCAGAGAAGCTCGTCGGTCGACGCATCGACCAGCTGGGCACTGATCCGAACGCGGCTGTCGACGACCTGTACCTGACCCTCGAGCACAGTGGCGACGTTCAGCTCCTGACCAATCTGCTGCACCGTCTTATCGGTGTTTGCATAGACCCTACTGGAGGTGCGGGAGATGACCTTGAGGTCGGCGACCTTGGAGAGCTGACCGATGACTTCGCCGGCGATAGCGTAACTCAAGAACTCGTCGTCTGGGTCGGCGCTGAGGTTCTCCAGCGGCAGGACGGCTACTGATCTCGGGTCGGGAGCGGGCCAAAGTCCGGTACCGCCCGATCCCGCGTACCGCCACACACCGATTGCGATGGCCGCCACGACCCCCGCGGCCACGGCCAGACCCAGCCAAAGGCCCGTGCTGAACCGAGGCCGGGTCATCACCGGCGTCGCAGCAGCCGCTACGGAAGGCTCCGCCTGCGGCCGCGAAGCTTCACGCGTAAGATCGGGCCAGGTGCCCGCGGCGAGCCCCTCAACCGCTTCGAGCAGCTCAGGCGGCGGGTCGATCTCCAGCTCCCGCTTGAGCAGCGCTTGGTGCTCCTGAGCCTGCTTCAGCCCGTTGGCTGGGTCTCCGGCGCCGGCCAATGCCCGCATCAGCCTCACTACGAATCGCGAGTTGTAGGGATCGTGCATGACCAACCGCTGCCACCAGTCGGCAGCGGCGCGGTAATCGCGGGTACTCTCAGCCGCTTCGGCCAGCGTCTCCACCGCCCGACCGTAGGCTCCGGCCAGCCGCTGTCGCTCGGTGTCGGCCCACATCTCGAATTCCTGGGCGCCGCTCAGATACAGGCCGTCCAGGAACGGACCGCAGTACGCCAGCACCGCGGCCTCCTCGTCTCCGCGCTCGAGTGCCGATTCGAAGAGCTCCAGATCAGACCGTACGGCTTCGGAATTCAGGCGCACGGTGTCGGCCGACGTCTGCACGGCATCCGGCCCCAGCTCGGAGCGGATCACGTACAGCGTGTCGGCGACCTGGTGGCGGGCCCGCTCGTCATCGCTGTCCGGCCACAGGTAGGCCGCCAGCTTCTCCCGTGTCACCCCCTTGCCTCGCGCCGCCGCCAGCATGGCCAGCGACGCCAGCCGCCGGCGCTGGGCCACACGACCGGTCAACGGTCCCGTCGGCCCGTCGACGGAAACACCACCGAACAGGCGAAGAGTGTGCATACGGAAACTTCGGACGCCGGGAAGGTTGGGGCAGAAGATACTGAAAAGACGTCCTGTCGATCCTCGTTCTACAGAATAGCTCCATCGCAACACTCAGGGCCAGACCGCTCGTCTCGGAGGCCGTTCTGTGGTGATTCCAAGTTCCCGCCGGCGATCGATGTCGATCCTCAGCCCATCTGCCCACGCGGGGACAACCGTCGGTCACCAGGCGAGCGCTGGCCCTTTCACCGGCGTGGGGCGGAATACCGGGCGCGCCGACAATTGGGTGCGCGCACCTCCTCACTTCTGGAAGTGAGAAGCCTTTACATGAAGCGATCATACTACAGGAAGGGAATTATGAAGAACGTGATCTTGGCCGCGATGCTCACGGTTCTGTTTACAGTCGCCTGTCAGGAACAGGGCCCTACCGAAGCGGTCAATAAGGCTGCATACGTCCCGACGCTAGATGCGTCAGAAGAACACCCGCCTCACGCCTATATAACTGACGCCACCTGCGGGTTATTCGATGGCGACGGCAATGGTGTGGGCGGAATACCTGCCAAGAGTGTAATAACTCAAAGTCGCAATGGAAACGCACATCACATCTGTCATGCAGACGTACCGAACAACAGTGGAAAGGCTGTTCACTATTCTGCTTACAACAACCCGTTCTTTGACATCATCGGGCCTGTTCCGTGCGGAATA